>CAZOWW010000018.1:0-58950 GCA_964583765.1 uncultured Kineosporiaceae bacterium | reverse complement strand
AGGCCGACGGTTGCTCGTACACCGCTGGTTCGTTCCAGCCGGCCAACGCGTACTCGCTGGCAGGTAACGGCGCATGAACCGCGTGACTTCAGTTCGCCGCTGCGGGCCGGCCCGGACCAACCCTCGTGGAAGGGGTTTCGGCCAGATGTATGACCTGGCCGGAACCGGCGACACCCGCAGCGACGGCTGGAGGGCGGGTGCCGTGGCCGACGCGCCGATCTCCGGTTCCTGGTTCACGGCCCAGTTCCAGCAGTTTCTCACCAACGCCTACCCCCACTGTGAACTGACGCTGCTCTGAGCTCTCTCCCTTCTGGGTAGCGTCGTCGCACAGGAACGGTTTCAGCTGAGCACCGAAGCTGCCCTCGGGTGGTAACGGTCCAGCGTGTCCTGCATCCGGCGTGGCAGGACAGCCGTTCCACAGGCCCGGGACCGGGGCCCCGTCCGGTCCCGGGCCACATCCGGCAAGCACCCACGTCCTGTCGATCCCAAACCGGCGGGGACTACCGCAAGATGGGGACTTCCAAGAAAGACCTCCTGCGCTGCCCCAAACGGGAGTGTCCGATGAACGGTGGGCGGTGTTCAGGGCTCCGGCATGTTCCGTGATTGTCCCGATTTGGTGGGCCTCAGATGAGGCCGTGGAGGTAGAGGGTTTCGGTGACGGTGGTGTGGTCTCGTCGGCCTTCGGGGATGTGGAGGTAGCCCACGTTCTTGAGGGCGGCCTTGACGGCTGAGCGGAGGGTGGCGAGGTTGACCGGGCCGTGCCCGGTCCGACTGGTGGAGTGATCTTCGCCGAATGACCGGTCGCGGACCCAGTGACTTTTGTTTTCGATCGTCCATTCCTGGCGGGCCCACAGGTTCAGCTCGGCCGCTGATGCGCACTCGTGGGGCAGAGTGACGATCAGGTAGGCGGTTTCGCGGGTGGTGCGTGAGCGCAGGTAACGGGTGCGGGTGATCCGCACGGCCTGAGCGGCGTGGGGAAATCCCAGCCCGGCCGGGACGGTGACGACCTTGCAGGTGCGTGTCTCGCGGCGCCCGTGGGCGTGATCACGGGTGCGGTCCCAGACGGGCACGTCGGACCAGGCAGGGATCGTAGGCGGGCCAGCAGGCGGGGCTGGTTTGCCTTGACGCGTACGTACAGGGCTGCCCCGCGCTCGTGCAGATCGGTGGCGTGGATGGTCTGGGCGTGCAGGGCATCGGCCACGGACACGGCCCCGCGCATGGTCCCGGTAACGGCCTCGATGTTGTCCAGGAGTGGCTTGACCTGGGCGATCTCTCCGCCCTTGGTCTTCAGGGGGATCTGGGCCAGGGTGATGCCGGTGGCCACGTCGTAGGCCGAGAGCAGATGGGTGCGGGTGCCGTCGGCCGGCGAGCCCCGCGGCGGGGTGCGCGCCAGCAGCCAGGTCGCCAGGACCCGGGTCAGGCCGATGGAGTCGATGCGGGTGAGCAGACGCCACGCGGTGGTCGGCGCCGGGCGCCGGGCAAGACCCAAGGCGGCCACGGCATCCGGGGGCAGGTCTTCGAGCCAGTCGGCGATACCGGCGTAGGCGACCGCCCCGGCGATGGCGGCGCACACCGCAACGCCCACCAAGGTGGCCAGGCGGTAGCGCACCCCGCGTCGCCCGCGGGGATCGGGCACCTGTTCCAGGGCCTGGATCAGCCTGGGGCGCTCACGGTCGGTCACTTCCGGGCAGGACCCCGGATCAGTGGTCAAGGCCTGGGTCAGGGCGGTGATGGGGCAGGAGGCCATCTGCGGGTGCGGCCTTGTCTGGAGTCGGGACGTTCTAGTCAAACTCCATGGTTCCGGACGGTCGCACCTGCTTCATGCCCGCCTCCGCGGACCTCCCCGCGCGCGTCCCCGCAGCTCACAGCTTGATCACATGACTATGCAACGACCCTGGGTTGTGGCCTGGGTCTGAAATATCCGATTTGGCGATGGTGCCTGGCTCGGGTCCGTCCCGGGCTTCGTGCGCAGGGATGGGCGGAGCCGATGGCGATGATCTCGTTCGTGAGGCCAGGCTCAACCAAGCCTGACGATCAAGTGTCGAGCGCTCAAGGGCGATCGCGCCGCGTTGGGGATTGCGTTCACCGGCTCGTTGCTGGAAGTCCGCACTGCGAGCCGGTCCAGGGGCGGGCTGGCCAGAGGCGCCATGGACGGGCGTTGCGGAGACGGTCGGCAGACGATCACCGAGTGGAGCGTGTGAGGGAGCGTTCCGCGACCACGGGCAGTGAGAACGTGCTGCTCACGGCCGTGGTGGCGTGGTTCGTATGCTGGAACCTACGGTGCACTCTGGGTGTGGCCTGCGGAGACGCGGGTCAACGTGTTCCGGCATGCGAACCGTCGATGGCTCGACCGCCTCCGGGGCGGTTCGCGTGATACGGACAACCGATGTGCATGCCATCTGACGACGGACGGATCCAGTCGGGTGGTGACATCTGCGCGCATTGCGTGCGTCAGGTAGTAGGAGTGCCCAGATCGACGTGCTGCCACAGTCGGGCGATCGGCATGACATGGATGCGGTCGCTGTGCGTGTAGGTGCGCTGTCCGGTCGTGAGGACGATACCGGCGCGGAACCGTGACCCGAGTGCGTCCCGCAGTTGTTGGAGGCCGGACATGTCGGTCGCGGTGGCCCGCTGGTTCGCCTTGACCTCGAAGGCGAGGACCTGTCCGTCGTCGAACTCGGCAACGAGGTCGACCTCAGTTCCGTCACTGGTCCGCCAGTGCCCGAGGGAGATGTGCTCGTCGAGCCACGAGGCCTGCTTGCGCAGTTCGCTGACCACGAAGGTCTCCAGCAGGTTGCCGAACTCGGTGAGCACGGCCGGATCCAAGGTGGCCAGCTTGGCAGGGGTGAGTCGCAGCAGCCGGGCCGCCAGGCCCGAGTCGACCAGGTGCACCTTCGGTCGCACGCTCACCCGGGAGCGCAAGGTCTTCCCCCAACCGGGCAGGCGGACCACCAGGAACAGATCCTCCAGCAACCGCAGATGGGCCTCCGCGGTCTTGCGCTCGACGCCGATGGCCGCGGCGGCTTTGGTGATGTTGAGCAACTGCCCGGTCTGGGAAGCCAGCCGGATCAATAGGTCCGCCAGTGACTGTCGCTGGCGGACCCGGCTCAGTTCGCGGGCGTCTCGTTCGACCGACAGACGGACGAAGTCGTCGAACCAGCGCGCACGGGCTGCTTCCGACCGGCGTACAGCGAGGGGAAGCCCGCCGGCACAGACTCGCGCGGCGTAGTCCTCGCGGGTGCTGTCCGAGGTCGGATGCTGTGCCACGACCGTATCCGGATCAATGCGAAGGGCCTCCAGTAGGTTCTCGTGGCTGGCCCCCAGTTCACCCTGCGACAGCGGCCAGATCGTGACCGTGTGGAGCCTGCCGGTCAGCGCCTGCGCAGTTGCGGGCAGTGCGTCCTGGCGTGTCGAGCCGGTGATCACCGCAAGGCCAGGACGGCTTCCCTCCCGGTTCAGTCTCGTCTTGATCGCATCCAGTACCTCCGGAACTCGCTGGTACTCGTCGATGCACAGCAGGGACTTGCCGCCGATGGACAGGGTCAGGTTCCCTGCGACCGCTTCCCTGGTCTCGATGTCGTCCAGGTCGATTACCTCGACACCATGGTCCTGCGCGAGGATCCGCAGCACGGTCGACTTGCCCACCGACCGCGGTCCGTGCAACGCGATCACGGGCTCCTCTGTCACCAGTCGTGCCAGTAACCCGCTCACTCGCCTGGCGATCAGCTCAGACTCTTCGACCATGACGTCAAGCTACCAGACATGAGTCGCTGAACTACTCATATCTGAGCCGACTGACGACCCATTTCTGAGGCTCCTTGCTACCCATACGTGAGAGCACTCGGTTCTGAACGAGAGGAATCTCTCGCCGCCTGGACGTGTCACACCCGGAGTCGCTCGCGGCACCGCGGAACCTGTGCCTGATCCAGCTCCCCTGCGGGGGGCAACGAGTCGGCTGATGACCCCGATCTTCCGCTCGAGGCCATCCTCGGGTCTCACGGAACGCCACTCCCGACGACGGGCAGTGAGAACGCACTGGTCACAGCGAGGGTGATGTGGTTCGTATGCTGGAGCTTGAGGTGCACCAACCATGCAGGTCAGGCGGATGCCGCCGACGCCTCTCAAGATCCCGTCCATGCTTTACCCATACCTTTCGTCATCGGGATCATGTCCGGAAGATCCGTTCCCGCCCCGATCGACTGCTTCGAGTACCTCTGCTGCACCGGTGCGGGCAGCTCGCCGGGCGTAGTAGTGGTCCTGGGTCATGGACCCCTTGGCGTGGCCCAACTGGTCGGCCGCGGCTCGAGTTCGAGGATCTTGGTCGCGGATCCCGTGGCACCGAGGGCTTGCGTCGGCCCACATCGTCCCGGTGTCGGGTTCGGAGCTGTCGATCTGGCCGGGCCGCTCACCCGGGTCGGTGCGGAATTGGTTGGCGGTGTGGCTGTCGGGGCGGTTACGGTCGGCGGCGTTCGTTGACGCGAGAGAAGGGGCCGGTCGTGTGTGAGCGCGCGTCCCGTCGTATCCCCGCGTGCCTGTTCGAGGTGATCCTGGGTCTTCCCGCGCTCCCTGCGTGAGCGTGATCCAGCCGGGTTTCCGGCTCGTCGTGAGCCGTTGACTGACTGCGCTCTGCCCTCGCCTGTGCCCTGCCACCGCTGAGCTGGTTGTCTGCCGGCTCCCGGTCGGCGGGGTGTTGATCGTGCGGCCGGGCAGTGGAGTGATGGACGCGCCTGCGTCGGGGTGCCGGTCGTATTTCCCGGATCAGTCCTGATCGAAGGCAGACGTGATGATGACAATGACGAACCCTGGTGCCGTACGCCCACCTTCGCCCTCGCCCTCCGGCCCGTTCCTGGACGGGTCCCCGAACGCGGTGGACTCGCGGATTCGCTTGCACCGCAACGTGGGGGTCCTCGCGCATGTGGATGCGGGCAAGACCACGCTGACCGAACGGCTGCTGCTGCTCACCGGGCGCACGCATCGGGCCGGTGAGGTCCACGACGGTACGACGGTGACGGACTTCGACCGTCAGGAACGCAGTCGCGGGATCACCATCTGGTCCGCCGCGGTGTCGTGTGCGTGGCGCGGCCACGAGTTGACCGTCGTGGACACTCCCGGACACGTGGACTTCGCGGTCGAGGTCGAGCGTTCGTTGCGGGTCCTGGACGGTGCGGTGGTCGTGCTGGACGGTGTCGCGGGGGTCGAGCCGCAGACCGAGGCCGTGTGGCGCCAGGCCGACCGGTACCGGGTACCGCGTGTGGTCCTCGTGAACAAGCTCGACCGGGCGGGAAGCGATCTCGACCGGTCGGTGCAGTCCTTGCGCAGCCGGCTGGGGGTGGACGCGGTCAGTGTGCATCTGCCTGTCCGGCGGGACGGTCGGCTCATCGGCCTGGTTGACCTGGTGGACCAGCGGATGCTCACCTGGGTGGACGACGAACTCGGCACGGCACCGATCCCTTCTCCGCTGGCTCGGGAGGCCGGGCAGCGTCGACGGGTACTGGTCGAACAGGTCGCGGCCCTGCACGAGCACGCCTTCGATGTGGTCAGCGCCGGGGGAGACCTGGACGCCGTCACGTTGCGGGCGGTGCTGCGTGACCTCGTGCTGGCACGGGAGGTCGTGGTCGTCCTGGCCGGGGCCGCCTACCGCGGGATCGGGGTGGAGCCGGTGCTCGACGCGATCGTCGACCTGCTGCCCTCACCGTTGGACGCCGGCCCCGCGCAGGGCTGGTGGCGTGAGGTACCGCAGCCGGTGGCTCCGAAGGCCGAGGGGCCGCTGGTGGCCTTGGCGTTCAAGGTCGACCACGCCGGGACCGGGCGTCTGGTGCATCTGCGGGTGTATTCGGGCATCCTGCGCCCCGGTGAGCGGGTGCTGGACACGGCGACCGGCCGGTTCGAACGCATCGGTCGACTGGTTCGGGTGCATGCCGATCGACTGACCGACGTCGACGACGCGGTCGCCGGTGAAGTGGTCGGAGCGGTCGGACTCAAGGGCGTCGGCACGGGAGACACCCTGTGTTCCCCGGTTCACCCGGTGGTCCTGGATCCGGCACGGTTCGCCGAGCCGGTGGTGGCGGTCGCCGTCGAGCCGGTGAGCAGGACCGACACGGACCGGCTGGATGCGGCCCTGGCCCGGCTCGCGGACGCCGACCCGACGCTGCGGGTGTCCACGGACGCCGAAACGGGTCAGACGCTGCTGGCAGGCAGCGGCGAGCTGCACCTGGACGTCAACGTGGAGCGGTTGCGCGAGGCGTTCGGGGTCGCCGTGCGTATCGGGCGCCCGCGGGTGGCCTTGCGGGAGACCATCACTGGTTCGGCGACGGGCCTGGTCCACCGGCACGTCAAGCAGGACGGGGGTGCGGGGCAGTTCGCGCACATCGTCCTTGACGTCGAACCGGCTGGGTCCTGGGACGTCGACCTGGAGTTCGCTTCCTCGGTCACCGGGGGCCGGGTGCCGGCCGAGTTCGTGGCGGCCGTCGAAGCCGGTTGCCGGGAGGCTCTGTCCGCTGGTCCGCTCGGGGAGCGGGTCGTGGGTGTGCGGGTGCGGATCATGGACGGTGCCACGCATGTCCGGGACTCCAGCGAGCTGGCCTTCCGTACCGCGGGCCGGGTGGGGATGCAACGGGCACTGGCCCTGTGCGGTCCCGTGCTCCTGGAACCGGTCTCCCAGGTCAGGGTGGAAGTTGCCGAGGACTGCCTCGGCGCCGTCCTTGGGGACGTGGGGGCCCGCCGTGGACGGGTACTCGGATGCGAGCCCGCACCCGGCGGGGCCGTCGTGGTGAGCGCGTTGGTGCCGTTGGCACAGCTGTTCGGGTACGCCACGGCACTGCGTGGGCGGACCCAGGGCCGGGGAACCCACACTGCCCGACCGCACGGGTACGACCTCGCACCGCACGGCTACGACCTCGCGCCCAACGGATCGGTCCGGTGAACCCGAGGCCGACCAGCAGTAGGCCGTGGGCCCTCACGGGTGCCGTACCCGACGTGAAACCGCGCCGGGTGCGGCATCCCAGGCCGGCTCGGTGTGCGGTCGCGAGTGGAGCCCAGGTGGTCCGCGCGCTGCCGTGCGTGGAAGCGGACGACGCCGCTCTCCGGGGGAGCAGGAGCGACGCCTGGGTGGCAGGGGTCGTCCCGGGGCTGCCCCACAGGCTGTGCACCAACGACGGCATCGGTTCGCAACTTGACAGGACACTGTCAAATCGACAGCATCATGTCGTGATGGCCTCGACCCGCACCGTTCACCCGGCGGTCTTCCCGAACTGGGCGGACCGGGAGCCCAGCCAGGTGATCTGCCGGGTCAATCGCTCGACCTGGCACCGCGATCCGGGGACCTGGCGAGTCCGCGGGCTGGTCACCGCCGGGCCCACGCATCCGGTGGAATTCGCCCGCACCGCCCTGGAACTGCTCGGCGTCTTCACGCCCGACGTGCTGGGCGCCCGGTACCGGTGGTTCGGAGGGCAGGATCCATCGGGCCACGCGATCCTTGCCGGTGCGCAGGCATGACCCCCGTCTCGGGACGAAGCCACCCCCTCGCGGCCCAGGGCACCGCGGAAGTCGGCGACCGTGAGGTGTTCACCGACATGGTGCTGCGGACGTTCCGGCTCAACGGCCTGTTCCTGCAGGTGGCCGAGCAGCTCGCCAAACCGGCAGGCCTCACCGCGGCCTGGTGGCAGGTGCTGGGCGCCGTCCTGCAGCAGCCACGAACCGTGGCGGGCATTGCCCGGGAGATGGGCCTTGCCCGACAGAGCGTGCAACGAGTCGCCGACCTTCTGGTCGAGCACCAGTTGGCCGAGTACCGCCCCAACCCCGCGCACGCCCGCGCCAGGCTGCTGGTCCCCACCACCTCCGGTCGTGAGGCGATCGGGAAACTGCGCCCGGGTGCGGTGACCTGGGCCCGCGCGGTCACCGATGCGATCGGTGAGGACGACATCCGCCACACCGTGGAGGTCATGGACCGCATCATCGCCCTCGTGCCCGATCTGAGCACCTGAGCGCCTGGTCAGCCACATGACGCCACCCAGCCAGGCCCCGGCCGACCCTCGGCCCCACAGCAACCGGCTTCCGCAGGAGAACACGTGACCATCGACATCCTCCCCGCCACCGCGGAACGATTCGCGGACGTCGCGACGATCCTCGGCCCCAAGACCCCGACATCGTCGGTGTGCTGGTGCCTTGCCTACCGGCTCGGTTCGGCCGCCAACCGTGCCCTCCAGGGGCCGGCCCGGGCCGAGTACGTCCGAGAGCTGTGTTCCCGAGCCATTGCACCCGGCGTTCTGGCCTACGACGGAACCGACGTGGTGGGCTGGGCCGCGGTCGCCCCGCGCGCCGAACTCCAGTTCGCCCGTTCACGGAAGATCCCGCACGTCGACGATCTGGCGGTCTGGTCCGTCTGGTGCATCCGGGTCCGGCCCGGTCACCGCGGTCAGGGCATCTCACATGCCCTGCTCGAAGGAGCAGTGGCCTACGCACGATCCCACGGTGCCCCGGCGATCGAGGGCTACCCCGTCGACAACCACGGCGCGAAGGTCGACATCACGATGGCCTACGTCGGAACACGCAAACTCTTCGAGGACTCCGGATTCACTCACGCCGCCGACACCTCCTCCGTCAGCGGCGGGTTCTCCCGCGTCCTCATGCGCCGCCCCCTGCACTGACGCGGCCCCGTCACCACGTTCCGGCCTGGGCTGAAGGCCGTAGGCTGTCCGTATGCCTCCCGGGGGGATCGAGGCCGGACGCCACGCTGGGCGTCCCCGAGGTGTCTCCCGTGATGATGTCGAACATTCTGGCAATTGTGGCCTCAGAGCCGTCCTCCTCCCCGTCCAGCTCGTGTGCGCGGTCCGCGACGAGTCGCGGACGTGCCCCCCGGGCGGAGAAGGGGTGGCGGAACCGCGAAGCGGCGGACGGCGACGGGACAACCAGTGCAGGTCGCGAAGGAGCGCTCGTGAAGCGACGTATCGGCACCGTGACGGCGGCGCTTCTGTGCATGTGTGCAGTAGGTGCAGATCCTGCGGTGTCACCCGCGGCGGCGTCCGACTCCTGGGAGTTCAACGGACACCGCTACGAACTGGTGCACACTCCGATGACCTGGGCCGACGCCATCACCTACTGTGCCGGTCAGAGCGGGAACCTGTTGACCGTCAACTCGCAGGAAGAACAGGAGTCGGTCAACTCACACTATGGGAATGGCTGGCTGTACGGCACCGACGAGGGCTCGGAGGGCACCTGGCGGTGGCTGACCGGCGAACCGTTCACGTATCTGAACTGGGGTCCGGGATCGCCCGACAACGGAGGGCCCTGGGGGGTTTCGACAGGGAACCCGGAGAATCTCCTGTTCTCACGATCGACCGGCGAGTGGGATGACCAGCGGGATTGGATCGGGCCGAGTCGGGTTCCCCTCGAGTACCCCTTCACCTGCGAATATGCGCTCACGGCGGACCTGTCACTGCGGATGGACGCCTCGCCGGTCCCCGCAACTGCGGGGGAGCGCCTGACGTACACGCTCACGGTGCGAAATGACGGCCCTTCTGCCGCATCGGACGTTCAGGTGGTCGACACACTGCCCGGCACTCCCGGCAACCCCCGCACGGGTGGCCCGCCAACGGTGACGCTGGTCTCGTCGAATGCCGACCGGGGAACCTGCACTGGTGACAGGGTGACCGTTCGGTGTGCCGTGGGAACCCTGGACCCTGGCGCGGGTGCCACGATCACGCTCGTGGTGAACCCTGCTCTGTTCGTCGCCGGCAATCAGCTCAGCAACTCCGCAGGAGCGACAACCACGACCACCGATCCGGTGTCGTCCAACGACCGGGCATCGGCGCGAACTCTTGTCAGTACCTGCACGGCATCAGCGTTGAGCGGGGCGAGTTGGGCTCAGGAGAACGGCAAGGGATACTGGGTTCCACCACGGATCGGTGACTTGCGGGGAAATGCGACATCCGGGTTCGAGGGCGACGTCACAAGATTCATCGCCGCCATGAGAGGTGCTGGTATCTCTGTGACGCCGAAGGCGGTTCTTCGGACGCTTCAGCGGGCCTACTTGATGCACTACAGCTGGCGGATCGCTCAGGTGCCGTTCAGTCGCTATTACCAGACGCCCGACCACGTCCCGGATTTTGTCCCGACCGGGAGTCTCGCTCCTGTCAACATCTGCTGGGCGCACCGTGATCCGCGGACGGGGGTGCTGGATCTCCGGGCGTCGCGGGCAGCGGCTGCGCAGATGGTCAAGGGTTTCGGAACCGACACCACTCTCAAGGTTCCTCCCGCGCTCACCAGCAATCACACCGCGGGCCTGGCCGTCGACATGGCAACCACCTGGGCCGACAAACGAGTCTGCATTCCGGACGCGAATGGCGGCAACTCACATTGCAGCAGGAACGGCGACGGCACGAACCGGTGGCTGATCGCCTGGGGCAAGACGTTTCGAGTGATCCACTATCTCACGGTGGACAACGACCGGAGGCACTGGTCGATCAACGGGAGGTGAGATCCCTGAGCTGCCCTGCCTGGGCGGACCCTGCGGGCGGAGTGCAAGCCAGGTGCGATGGCTCCGGCAGTCCCCGGACGCAGGGTTCAGACGGGCGCCAGCCGTGTCGAGATCATCCGGGTGAGTGAACCGAACTGGGCTCCGGGGACCATCGCCGGCTCCTCCATGGCCTCCGTGCTGCCCCAGGGGCAGACGCGTAGGCGCTCCGTGCCCATCGCCGTGGTGTGCATCGCGGTGGCACTGGGAGTGGCTGCGACAACGATCGGTGCTCTGTGGATCATCAGGAACCCGCACCACGGCACCGGGGGAGCGGGTCACCGGGTCGCGCAGATCGCCGCGCAGGTACCCGCTGACCAGGCGGAATCCGACCATGGCGTGGTCATCACGCAGGCGGAGGCTGCGAAGGTCGTGCAGGACTACTGGGGGGTTCACGAGCCCGCGCTGGTGCGAGGTGACCTCTCGACCCTCGGGACCCTCGCCACGGGTTCGGCCGCGGCGTGGGAGCGCGGCGGTGTGGCCTGCCACTGCATCTCGGTCGATGCGGCACGCCCCCTGCTCGACGCCGCCTACTTCGTCCCCCGGCAGACCCGGTATCCGGCGTTCTTCCTCGTGGAGGCGCAGACCGAGTACCGCTCGGTGCCCTGGGTCGAGCTCCTCGTCTTCACCCGGAGTGCCGCTCGTGCATCGTGGCGTGTCACCGAGGACAGCGGATTCGGGCCGCTCCCGGGTGTCCCGGTCCGCCTCGGCGCCCCGATGTCCGACGGAGGCGGGTACGACACGGCCGCCGAGCAGGCGATACCGCAGGCGCAGCGGGAGCGGGCGCACAGGGCGGCCGGCCAACTGGCGGCCTTCTGGCAGCAGGTCCAGGACTCGGGGCGGGTGCAGGACTCCGCGACCTTCGTCCTCGAGGGGCAGAGCCTCTCCCGGGTGGAGCAGATCGCCGCGCACCCGCAGGACGGCGTCCAGTCCACCGGCCTCGTGGCCCACTTCTCGTTCTTCGTCGGCCCGTCCGATCCGATCTACGAGGTCGCAGAGTCCAACGGCTACGAACTGGCCTGCCAGCCGGTCCGTGAGACGGTCGTCTACACCCCCGGCGCAGGCAAGGTGATCGTCCAGGACTCGGCACGACGCAACTGGGGCCTGCTTCTGGAACCCGGGGAGTACAACCGGGTCGTGAGCCGTGACAACTGGCAGACCTGTTTCCTGGTCCCGCCGGATCAGGGGAAGATCGCCATCGTGAACCACGACATCGGCGGAGCGACACCCTCCTCGTGATTACGTCCTCCGAGCGACCGGACGGCGCCGCGATCCGCGCGAACAGTGACGGACGGAGCCTCGCCCCCGGATGACCACCCGGGGGCGAGGTTCTGCGGCCTGGGTCCCGTGTCCGGGGGGAGCACCTGTGCCGGATCAGCGTTCCAGGACCCCTTCCCGCGGGGTCTCGCGCGGATCCGGCCAGCCGTGCAGGGAGAACACCGGTGTATCCGGGCCTTCCCGAACCGGGCTTCTCAGTGCCGGGCCTTCCAGGCCAAAGAGCTCCAGGACGGCGGCCTGGTACCGGACCACGTCCTCGGGTAGATCGTCCGGGTCGACCCACACGAGTTCGGTGCACTTGTGCGGCTCGGCGTTGACCGGTTCCCCGCGCCAGTGCTGCGCGGCGAAGAAGAACCCGACGCGATCCCGACCGTCCGGATCGTGCCGGTGCGCGACGTGCGCGAAACGCACGTCCGCGAGGTCCAGGACGATTCCGACCTCTTCCCTCGTCTCTCGGACGGCGGCCTGGACGACGGACTCGCCAGGTTCGAGGTGCCCCGAGGGCAGGCAGAGCTGCCCGTCGGCGTAGGACGTGTTCGCTCTGCGCAGCATCAGGATCTTCTCGTCCCGGTTGATCACCAGGTGTACGTCGACGATGCTGCGATGCCGTTCGACCATGGTCAGATTGTGGTGGCCCGCTGCGACAGTCCTGGAGGACGCCCGCGCGTCCCCGTCGGCCACGGGGACGTCGCCCAACTGTGCGTCGCCCCCGCCCGGTGACGCCGGCCGGCCTACCGCTCGGCGCCCTGCTCGACCAGGGCCTGCAGGAAGTCCGGCAGGCGACCGCCGCCGAAGTCGAAGAGCCGCACCCAGCGTGGTGTGATCACGATCCGGGCCATCCGCCGGTAGGTCGCGCGGACCTGCTGCTCGAAGATCCTCGCCGCCTCCGCGCTCATCGTTCGCCTCGCGGCCGCGAGGTACTCCTCGGCCACCCCCTCCACGACGTCCACCTCGGCCACCCCCCGGATCGACAGGGCCTTGGCGGTCTCCGGGGTGTCACCCGCGTCGATCGTCACCGCCACCTGGGGGCGCGCCGAGAGGGCCCCGACCTTGGGGGCCGTCGGGGCGGTGCACACGACGATGTCCTGGCCGTTCCACAGGAAGCCGACCGGGACCACCCTCGGGAACCCGTCCATGCCGTTGTACGCCAGGTGGGCCAGGGACGTCGAGGTCAGCAACTCCTGTGCGCCGGGCAGCTCCAGTTCCCTGACAACGTCCTGATCATTCATGGTGATCCTTCCAGCTTCCTCGTGATCGGGGCGCCGGGCGGGGCCGATCTCCTGAGTGTGCGGGTTCGTCGTCCCCATCGCTCTCGGGAGCCTCGCCACCAGACCAGTGGCCCGCAGTTCGGCGAGGAATTCCGGCACCTATGCCTACCGTCGGCCGGGGCGGCGGAGCAGCACACCCACGGCGAACGCCAGGGCGGGCAGCAGGAGCAGCGGGATACGCCTTCTCGACGCCATGCCACGCAGGCGCGCCGAACCAGTCCTCGAGTACCGGTCGTCCCTGGCGCCGCCCATGACCGTTCCGTTCAGCTCCTGGGTTCCGTCCGCCCCGCGCGATCCCCACAGCTGCCTCGTGCCCGTGATGTTCATCGGATCTCCGTCTCGCCCTGTTGTCTGGTCCCGCTGTCTCGTCCCGTCGTCCCGGCGGACGTCTGCCCCGCGATCGGCGTACGGCTTCTCGGCGCGGTCCTCGGTCTCTGGTCGCTCGTCTGCGAGCTCCTCCGGTCCCTGGTCGCCGGACGTGGGTTGTCGCGAATACCCCGAGACCGTGCGCCCACGCCTGTCCTCGACGAGCCGGGGATGCCGTTCCGGGGGACCGGGGAGGCCCTCGCGAGGGAGAGGTCGCTACCCAACGTGTGGACGGCGTCCGAACGGGGCTCTCCGCAACGCCCTTCCGCGCCGTCCGCACGCCCTCCGCGGGCTGTCCGGCCGAGGTTCCGCATCGGGATCACGGTTCCGGTGTCCTCATCCGCGGGTCCGTTCGGGCTACCGGCATCCCGCGCGAGTGATCGACGGCTCGCCCCCCTTGGCCGCGGCGCACGCGACCCCTGATGCTGGAGCTGATTCGAGACCGTGCGGATCCGGTCACGTGCGGAGCGTGATGATAGGCGGGATGCGAACGACTTCGCGCGATGGGTACGGCTGCGCAATGGGAACGGCTGCGCAGGACGTGAATGGCTCCGCGCGACGTGCGCGGCTGTCGAGCCGTGGCTGAGCGGGACCTGAACGGCTGGGCAGAACGTGATCGGGCAGAACGTGATCGGGCAGAACGTGAACCGGGCGGACTCGAACCGCCGGTGGACTCGGAGGAGGCGGCCATGACCCGGTGGAGTGTCCGACGCCTGTCGTGGGCGCTCGGCCTCGCCCTGGTTCTCGGACCGGTTCTTGCCGTCGGACCAGGTTCGTCGGCGACCGCCGTCTCGGATCAGTCCGGGGTGCGGGCCGCCGTCGCCCCGTCGTCCACCGGTCCCACCACCAGACTCGTGCTCCGCCTGGACGAGGTGGCGGCGCTGTCGGCGACCCGCACCGCGGTGGCCGGGGTTCTGGCCGGTCTGGGCGGCCGGATTGTCGCCACGGAACCTGCACTCGGCATGCTCGTCGTCGACGTCCCGCGGGGGAGCGAGACCGTGCTCGCGCGGGTGCCCGGCGTCGCAGGTCTTTCCCCTGACGCCACTGTCCGCGCCCAGTCCCTCGGGGTGGATGCGACGGCGTACCCGGGGGCTCTGCCCAACATCACCCGCCTCACCGGCGCGCAGGCCGCCTGGCGCAAGGGCTACACCGGCGCCGGAGTGGACGTCGCGGTCATCGACACCGGCGTGGCGCCCGTCCCCGCGCTCGCCGCGTCCTCGAAGGTCGTCATCGGCCCCGACCTGTCCTTCGAGTCCCAGGCACCCGGTATGCGGTCGCTGGACACCTTCGGCCACGGCACCAGCATGGCCAGCATCATCGCCGGTCGGGAGACCACCGCCGCGTCGGGCAGCACCTACGCCGCCGACGGCACGGACTTCCTGGGCATGGCGCCGGACGCGCGGATCGTCAGCGTGAAGGTCGGCGATCACGACGGTGCGGTGGACGTCTCCCAGCTCATCGCGGCGATCGACTGGGTGGTGCAGAACCGGACCGCGAACGGCCTGAACATCAAGGTCCTGAACCTCTCGTTCGGCACCAACAGCCAGCAGGACTACACCCTGGACCCGTTGGCCTACGCGGCCGAGGTCGCCTGGAACAACGGCATCTTCGTCGTCGCCTCGGCCGGCAACGACGGCCAGCACTCCTCCGGGCTGGCGGACCCCGCCTACGACAAGAACATCTTCGCGGTGGGCGCGGTGGACAGCCGTGGCACGGACGCCATGAGCGACGACGCCGTCCCGAGCTTCTCCCAGCACCCCAACTCGACGCTCTTCAAGCGGGAGCCCGATCTCGTGGCGCCCGGGGTCGGCATCCTCGGCGCGGGCGTACCCGGGTCGATGATCTACACGGCCTACCCGGGGGCGCACTTCGGCAACGGGCTGGTGCGGGGCTCGGGGACCTCCCAGGCCGCGGCCGTGGTCAGCGGCGCCGCCGCCCTGCTGTACCAGAAGTGGCCCAGTATGTCGCCGTCCGATGTGAAGGAACTGCTCACCCGCACCGCCACGGCCCTGCCCGGGGTCTCGGCGGCCCTGCAGGGCCGGGGTGAGCTCGACCTGAACCGCGCGCTGGCCAGCTACCCGATGAGCAACCCGCTCTTCGCGCTGCTCACCGGGATCACCAAGGGCGTCCTGAACACCGGGTTCCTGCCGGCCCAGGGCCTGGGGACCCTGGAGGGCGCCCGCGGCTCGTTCCACGTCTCGCTCGACGGTGTCGCCCTGCGTGGCGAGACCGACATCATGAACCACGCCTGGACCAACGGCACGATCGCCCCCAAGACGCTCAGCCGCAGCATGTGGGCCTCGGACGGCACGTTCAACAGCGTGCGGTGGACCGGGGCCGGGTTCGTCGCGGACACCCTGTCCTGGGCGGGCCGCACCTGGGCGGGGCGCACCTGGGCGTCGATCTGCTGGGACTCCCGCACCTGGAGCGGAGGGTCCTGGAGCGGTCGTACCTGGGCCGGGAGCACCTGGGACGGTCGTACCTGGGCATCGAGCTCCTGGAGCGGCGACCTCGATCCCACGGGGTTCTCATCCGCCCAGTGGTCCGCCGCCGCCTGGTCCTGATTCGGGGGGCACGGTCCTGATCCACGCGGCAAGGCCCTGATTCGCTCCGTGCAGTCCTGATCCCCACCGTACAGTCATGATCCGAGTTCCGCCCGTTCTCGGGTCGGCGGACATCAACGGGCAGGCAGACGTCAAGTCGAGCGGCCGTCGATTCGATAGGAGGGCGGGAGCCGGGCCGGGGAACGCTGGGGGTGACGTCGTGACAGGTTCGGGCGAGAGGGACCGTCTCGGGTACGGCGGCAGCAGTGCGACGGACCCGGAGGCGGCGGCTCGGGCAGCTGTCCGTGCCGCGCTCGGCGGTCGGGTGCCCAGCGCCGCTGATCTGGTGCTGGTCTTCCCGACGACCGACTATCCCCCGCGGCAGTTCCTTGCCGGGGCCCTCCAGGCGGCTGGAGCGGCCCAGGTCGTCGGAGGCACGGCCTACGCGGGGTCCACCGGGAACAGTCCGTGGTGCAGGTGATGAGCGGCTCGCCGCCCGAGCTGGTGGACGCCGCCGGGCGGGCGGCGGTCTCGGCGGCCGGTCGGTTGGTCGCCCCGCCACGGGGCGCCCTGGTGTTCAGCTGCACCGGCCGCATCCAGGCTCTGGGGGCCCAGCTCCGCGCGGAGGCGGAGGCCATTTCCTCCGCCCTGGCCGGTGCCCCGGTCGCGGGCTTCTACACCTACGGGGAGTTCGCCCGGGTCACCGGGGCTACCGGGTTCCACAATGCGACCGTCGTCGTCCTTGCCCTCTGACCAGGCGAGGCGGCCCTCTGGCCAGGCGAGGCGGCCTCCTGACCAGGCGAAGCGGCCCTCTGACCAGGAGGAGTGCGACGCCCGCGAGCGCGAGCTGGCGCTCCTCACCGACGAGGTGGCGCGGCTGCGGACCGAGCTGTTCACCTCACGCGCCACCTCGGCGAGGGCTCTGGCTCGGGCCACCCGCCTGGCGCAGCTGGTCAGCGTGCTCGGCCAACTCACCGACGTGACGGATGTTCTGGACCATGCCGTCTGTGAGGTGGCCGAACAGTTCTCCTCGGACATCGCCGTCGTCCTCATGCCGGACCCCGGACGCGGGGGCGGACTGCGGCTGGCCGCGCAGTGGGGCATCGCCGCCAAGCACCTCCCGCAGGGGGGTTCCCCGTGTCCGGTCGGGGAGGACCAGCTCACGGCGGCCTCACCCGTGCTCGCGGGGCAGGCGGAGGACTTCACGCTGCCCGAGTGGCTGGCCGTAACCCAGCCGCGTCATGTCGCCTGCGGCCTGCTGAACGGGCGCCTGGACGACCTCGGGTACCTCCTCCTGACCCGGCGGGCGGACGAGCCGTTCGAACCTGCCGACGTCCACGAGCTCGTCGCGGTGGTCAGCCGCATCTCCCTGACGGTGGACAACGGACTGCTGTACCGGCGGTCCCAGGTACAACTTCACCGGCTCCAGAGACTGCACGAGATCACCGCGGCGCTCGCCGGGATCGTCGATCTGGATCGCGCCGTACGGGCGATCGCCGAGATCCTCGTCACGGAGGTCCCGCTGACCGGTGCCGCGGTGTACCTGGCCCGGGACGACGGGAGTGCATTGGCCGGGGTGGCGGGGAGTCCCGAGGATCCGCCGTCGTGGATCGCCCGGCACGAGGTTCTCGACCGGCCCGGGACGACCGTGCTGAACCTGGGCGCCGGGGTCTCGCGCGTGGGCACCCTGCTCGTGAACGGTGGGCCGTCCCTGGACACGGACGCCGGTTCCTTCCTCAGCCATCTCGCCGATGTCGGGGGTCTGGTTCTCGAGAAGGCCCTCCTCTTCGAACGGATCCGGGCCCAGGCCCAGACCGACGCGTTGACCGGTCTGCCCAACCGCCCCCTGTTCATGGAGCGGCTCGCCTCCGCCCTGACCCGGTGCCGGACGATGGAGTCCGATCTCGCGGTGATCTTCATCGACCTGGACGGCTTCAAGGGCGTCAATGACACCTACGGGCATGACGCCGGCGACGACCTCCTCGTGCAGGTGGCCCGCCGCCTGGTGGACGCGGTCCGCCCGCCCGACCTCACCGCCAGGCTCGGCGGCGACGAGTTCGTCGTGCTCTGCGAGGACGTCGATGCCGTGGACCTCGGCGAGGTGGTCGTGGGCCGGGTCCAGCAGGCCCTGGACGCCCCGTACCACCTGGACCGGCAGGGGCGCGTCGTCGAGGTGAGGATCGGCGGGAGCATCGGGGTCGCGCTGGCCGGGGACGTGGCGTATCGCGCTTCCGCGCTGTTGCGCGCGGCTGATGCCGCGATGTACGCGGCCAAGCAGAGCCGCCGACCGGACCGGTAGGTCGCAGGCGGGCCGGGGGTCAGCAGAAGCCCGCGAGCACGAAGATCGAGCTCGAGGGCGAGGACCAGTTGCCCACCTTGGCCGTGACCGTGTAGGTGCCGGTCAGTTGCAGGCCCATGCCCAGGGAGGTCCCGGCCTGCGTCGTGCTGCCGATGGGCTGCTGGATGAAGTAGCTCGTCGCGTGCGGCACGGCGTCCCAGATCAGGGTCAGCAGGCCGCAGCGCAGGTTGGACGGCGCGCTGAGGGTCAGGGCGGAGAAGCTCGACGTCGACGCCGTGGTGCCGGCGAAGACCGCCCCGGTGTCCTCGGCCCGGGTGGCGTGGACCAGGTATCCGGCGGCCAGTGCCGCGGCCAGCGCCGTGGCGATCAGCAGGCCGGGGCGGTTCACGATCAGGCCTGGGCTTCCCACTGGAAGGTCGCGGTGGTGGTGGCCCCCTGCTTGGCATTGGGGGTCGCGGCGTCGAGGGTATAGGTGATCTTGTAGACCTTGCTCGCCGTCGAGGAGGGCGCCCAGGTGCCCACGCCGTTGCTGTAGTTGGTCTTGGCGGCGGTGAAGGCGGCGAGGGTGCCGGTGTAGAGGGTTGCGCTGGACGCGAAGCCGGTGCAGTTGTTGAAGGTGCCGCCGGAGCCCTCCTGGATGACCAGGTTCACGTACTGGGCGACCGTGCTGGCGTCGGCCGACGCGCTGGCGTAGAGCTTGACCGTGGTCGCGACGGTGCCGCCGTAGCTGACCGTGATGCAGTTCGAGCCCGTGGCGCTGGGCACGAGGTTGGTCGCGTTGAACATCGCCGAACCCGAGTCGTCGTCGGTGAGCGAGACCGTCGCGGTGGCCCAGGCGCTGCTGCCGTTCGCGGTCGTGGAGTTGAAGACCGCGGTCGTCCCCTGCCACACCAGGAAGCCGCTGCCCAGGCCCGCCGCGAGCAGCGACGCGGAGAGCACGGCGATCCCACGGGCGCCCAGCCACCGGGGACGGTGCACGGTTCGGTCGCCCTCGCGCATCCGTCTCACCTCGTCTCCTTGTGGGCCGGGGCCGGCCGACGGGTCGGGCCGGGGCAACCGGTGGATCGGGCCGGAGCGAGCCGGTGGGCGGGTGACTCCCGCAGGAGGCACCCGCCCACCGGGAGGATCACGATCCGGCCTGGGCCTCCCAGGTGAAGGTCGCCGAGGTGCTCACGCCCTCCTTGGAACTCGGCGTGGAGGAGTCCAAGGTGTAGGAGATCTTGTAGACCTTCGTGGCCGCACCGGAGGGCGCCCAGGTGCCCACGCCGTTGCCGTAGTTGGTCTTGGCCGCGGTGAAGGCGGCGAGGGTGCCGGTGTAGAGGGTTGCGCTGGACGCGAAGCCTCCGCAGCTGCCGAAGCCGCCGCCCGCGCCCTCCTGGATGACCAGGTTCACGTACTGCGCCAGGGCGCTGGCGTCGGCCGACGCGCCCACGTAGAGCTTGACGGTGGTGGCGACGTCGCCGCCGTAGCTGACAGTGATGCAGTTGCTGCCGCCGTTACCGGGCACGAGGCCTGCGGCGGAGAACATCGCCGAGCCGGTGTCGTCGTCGCTCAGCGCGACCGATCCGGTCGCCCAGGAGCTGCCCGAGTTGGACGTGGTGGAACTGAACACTGCCGCGGTTCCCTGCCAGACCATGCCACCGCTGGCCAGCAGGCCCAGGAGCACGGCGGTGGCGATGAGCCGCCCCGATCCGAGTACTCCCCGGCGCCGCCGGCGATCGTCGTCGTCGAACTCCCGGCGGCCCGCGGGGAGGGCGGCCGCCGCGGGAGAGCCGTAACGTGTGGTCGATGCCGCCATGCTCCACCTCCAAGGTCGCAGCAACAGTCTGCGCTACATCCTGTGCAGACAGTGACCGCCTTTCGAGCGGTGCGGCCTCGGCATCCGGGTGGTCGGTCGCAGGCCGTGTTCGCGCCTCCCACCACCTCCCGAACGGGGCGAATCGGGAACGGGGGAGGTCCGAGCGACGCCATTGCTTAACGTGGCGTTAACAAGACGGAGGGTGACCTCCATGGCCCCTGCCCCGATCGGCCGGGCTCTCACTCAATCGGTTCAGCCCCGGTGCGTTCACGGCTGTGGCGGCGGAAGCCACGGAACATCACGAGCAGCGCTGCCCAGGTCACCAGCAGGGCACTGACGACCTGGAGGTAGCGGTGCTGGCGCAGCCAGACGACGGGCAACCCGATGCCGGGGATCACCAGGCGGACCTGGCCGAGTACCTGTCGGGGTGGGATCGCCGGGAAGTCCGTGGAGGGGTTCGCGTCCCCCCGGGTGAGCAGGTTGCCCGCGGTGTCGCGGCCCACCAGCCGGTGCGTGTAGCTGCCTCCGGGCTTGGTGGGATCGCGCACGACGACGACGCGTCCCAGGGGGAGGTGCTCCGGCGCGCCCACCGGGGCGGTCACGACGACGTCGCCGGGCATGATCGTGGGACTCATGGATCCGGTGAGGACCACCCGCGGGTGCCACCCGGCCACCATCGGCACATTGGCCCACCACAGGAGCCCGCAGAGAAGGAAGACCCAGGTCGTGGCCGCGACGTCGACCAGGAACAGGGCCAGGATCCCCGGACCTCGCAGACGTGCCCGGACCGGTCCACGGGACGGGGCCGATCGGCGCGCTCCGTCCGGTCGGTCGGAGCGGTCCGCCCGGCGCAGTCGTCCGGGTCCGTGTGGCGCGCGGGCGTTCCCTCGGAGCACGGTGACGGCGCCCGCGGTGGCGTCCTCGCGCTCCTCGCCGTTCATCGGTCCTCCCACCGGCCCGAGGTGTCCGGGTGCCGGATCGGTCGCGCCCCGGCGGGTCCCCCGGTGTGCGCCTCCACCTTCACTGATCGGTGCCGGTGCCCCGGGCTTGAGTCCGGACGGTCCCGTCCGTGTCTCGGCCCCGGGCCGGGACGGTCTCCTCCGCACGCAGCGGGAGTCCGGCCACCGTCATGTCCACCAGGTCCTCGACGAGTTGCCGGAGATCGTCCGCGTCCCGGGCTGCGGTCTTGCAGCCGCGGGTGGCGGCGACCAGGACCCGCGCACGTGCCTGTGCCGGCGGCTGTAGTGCGGCCGGATCGATCACTGCGGCCGTGATGAGCTCCGCGAGAAGGTCGCCCAGGCGTCGCGCGCCGTCGTCGAAGACGTCCTTGGCGAAGTCGAACGGGGTGTTCAGAAGTTCCTCGGCCGCGGGGGAGCGCGCGGTCATCGCCTCGGGTTGTACGACCCAGATCTCGAACGCGTACCGCAACCCGCTCGCCAGCGACCCCTGGCCGGGGAGCCCCGCCGAGATCTCCGTGAGCATCCTGTCCTGTCCGGTCTCCACGACCGCCCGGAAGATCGCCTCCTTGTTCGGGAAGGTCAGGTAGAGGGTCGGGCGGGACAGGCCCACCTGCTGGGCGATGTCGTCCATGGTCGTGCGGCGGAAGCCGTACCGCAGGAACGTCTCGAAGGCCGCCTCGATGATCTTCTGCCGCCTCTGGTCGTCCACGGTGCCACTGTTGACAGAATCCCCCCGAGTGTCAACACTGACGTACTGACACTGAATGTCAAGATGTCAAGCCCGATGGTGGTGAGGGTGGAGTGGCCGACATGGAAGCGGTCGTCTGGCGGGCCTACGGTCCGCCCGAGGTTCTGCGGCTGGAACGCCTGCCCGTCCCCGTGCCGCGCGAGGACGAGGTCCTGGTGCGCGTTCACGCGAGCACGGTGACCTCCTCGGACGCGTTGATGCGTCGGGGGGAGTCTGCGGCCGGGCGGATCGTCGTCGGCCTGCGCCGGCCACGTCGCCGGTACCGGATCCCGGGGCTCGAACTCTCCGGCACCGTCGAGGCCGTGGGACGGCGCGTCACCCGGTACGGTCCGGGCGACGAGGTCTTCGGCTTCACCGGATTCCGGCTCGGTGCCCACGCGGAGTACGCCTGCCTGCCGGAGCGGGGTTCGCTGGCGATCAAACCGCCGAACGTGAGCCACTCCGGGGCGGCTGCACTGGTCGACGGGGCCACGACCGCCCTGTACTTCCTGCGGGACCGGGCCGGTGTCCGCCCCGGGCAGGCGCTGCTCGTCGTCGGAGCGTCCGGCAGCGTCGGCGGGTACGCGGTGCAACTGGCCCGGTACCTGGGCGCCGAGGTGACCGGGGTGGCCGGCACGCGCAATCAGGAGCTGATCCGGTCCCTCGGCGCTCACCGGGTCGTGGACTACACGCAGGAGGACCCCTACGCACCCCTCGCGCGGTACGACGTCGTCTTCGACGCCATCGGTGCCGCCCCGTTCACCCGGTGCCGGCGGGCGCTGACCGCCCGCGGGCGCTACCTGACCACGGTGCCGGGGCCGGTCTCCTTCGCGCAGTCGCTGTGGA
Source organism: uncultured Kineosporiaceae bacterium (assembly GCA_964583765.1). Lineage (GTDB taxonomy): Bacteria > Actinomycetota > Actinomycetes > Actinomycetales > Kineosporiaceae > CAZOWW01. Next base: position 36,356 of record CAZOWW010000018.1, on the reverse strand, counting down.
CGCGGGTCGTTCCCGGGCGACGGGTGGTCCAGGGAATGTCTCTGGCCAAGGCCGAGGCCCTGGCCACCGTCCGGGCCCTCGCCGAGGACGGCGTGCTCCACCCGCTGATCGACCGGAGCTACCCGCTGCACCGGATCGCCGAGGCCCACCGGTATGTCGATCGTGGCCACAAGCGGGGCAACGTCGTGCTGCGGGTCGACCGTGGCGAGGCCCCCTCCGGCGATCCGGCGGAGGGGGCGGAGACCGTCCGGCCGGTTCTGCCCGGGCCGGACTGACCCGCGTGCTCAGGCCGAATCGCGGACGATGAGCTTGGCCGGCAGGATCACCGGGCTGGGGTCGGCCCCGTCGAGCACGGCGAGGAGCATGCGCGCCATCTCCCGGCCCATGGTCTCGATCGGCTGGTGCACCGTGGTCAGCGGTGGGTCGGTGAGACGCAGGTCGTCGTACCCGACCACGGCCACGTCGTCCGGTATCCGTCGGCCCGTCGCGCGGAGCACGGGCAGCGCGCCCATCGCCATGTTGTCGCTCGCGATGAACACCGCATCCAGGTCGGGGTGGCTCTCGAGGAGTTCCCGCATCGCCGCGGCACCCCCGGGCGGGGTGAAGTCCGCATGTGCGATCCCGTGCGGCGTGAGACCGGCGAGCATGAGCGCTTCCCGGTAGGCACGGGTGCGGACCTCGGCGACCTGCATGTCGACCGGTCCGGTGATGGTGGCGATCCGGGTACGCCCCAGATCGATGAGGTGCTGCAGTGCGGTACGTGTGCCGCCGTAGTTGTCGATGTCCACGTACCAGCGGGGCTCGGGCCCGAACGGCCGGCCGCCGAAGATCGCGGGCATCTCGGAGGACTGGACGAGGCGCAGGAGGGGATCGTCCCTGGTCTGCACGGCCAGGGGCAGGATCCCGTCCGCCCCCTGGGCGCTGAGCAGGTTCTTCAGCCTGGTCTCTCCGCGAGGCGAAGCGGCGAGGCAGATGATCAGGTGGCGGTCGGTCGCCTCCAGCACGTCCAGCAGGCCGACGATGATCCGGGTGAAGAAGGGATCGGCGAACACCACGGGATCCGCGAGGGAGACCGCCAGGACGACGGCGCCGGCCTGCTGCCGGGCCAGAGCGCGGGCCGAGCGGTTGGGTTGGTAGTCCAGGTCGCGCATCGCCCGCTCGACGGCCGCCCGCTTCACCGCGCTGACGTGTGGGGCGTTGTTGAGCACTCGCGAGGCGGCTGTGCGGGAGACCCCCGCGCGCGCGGCGACCTCGTCCAGGGTCGCGGGTCGCCGCGGTGGGTCGGTGCTCATGGCCTGCGGTGCCCTCTCGTACGGATCGGCCGAGCCTACCCCTGGTCCGGAGGGTGATCGGCCGAGCGCGCCGCCGAGCCCGGGGCGGATCGGTCACCTCCCCCCGGGTGGCGACGTCCCACGACCGGAAGCGCTTCCTGAACTTCGGCTGCCATCCAGGGAGGGCGGGGGTTCGAGCATATCTGCCGCTTGCTATTGACGCTGGCCCGTGGCATGTCGCACCATGCACGCTCGTGCGACTCGGCGACTGAAGGCACTGGAAGCGCTTCCAGTTTCATCGCTGGATATGAGTGATCTTCTTCCGGGTCCCGCGACAGCCCTAGCGAGAGAAAGAGACGATCATGACGTGCACGACGAGCCCTGGCGGCAGCCGGGGGACTCGGCGGTTCCGGATGGCGACCGTGTTGGCCGCCTCGGCCGCCCTCGTCCTCAGCCCGATGCTGGGGGTGTCCGCACCGGCCTCCGCGGCGGACTCCTCGACGAAGTACCTGACGATCTTCCGTGAGGAGGCGCCCGTCGCGATGGCCTCGGACACAGTGGCCAAGTACGGAGTGACCCCGGCGAGCGTGCTCTGGTTCGACAACTGGGCCGACGGGAACGCCTTCAACTCCTCCGCGGCCAGGACGCTCTGGAGCCAGGGCATCCTGCCGCACTTCACCTGGGAACCCTGGGACCCGAGCCTGGGCGTCAGCGACAGTGCGCAGATCCATCTGCAGGACATCATCGGCGGCAAGTGGGACAGCTACATCAGGGCGCGTGGCGCGGAGTTCGCCGCGGCAGGCGTGCCGATCCTGGTCCGCTGGGCCCACGAGTTCGACGGCAACTGGTACCCCTGGGGCATCGCGAACAACAACAACGACCCATCCCTGTACGTTGCGGCCTTCCGGCACGTGCACGACCTCGTCGTGGCCGCCGGGGCCACCAACGTGCAGTGGGTCTGGTGCTACAACGACAGCGACAGCCCTTCGGCGTCCTGGAACGACCCGGCGCTGGCTTACCCCGGTGACGCCTACGTCGACTGGGTGGCCATCGACGGCTACAACTGGGGTCTCGCGCCGTCCTGGGACACCTCGGGCAACTACTGGTCGAGCTTCGACTCGATGTTCTCGAGCGCCTACGCCAAGGCCCGCTCGATCGCCCCGCACCGCCCCGTGATGATCGCGGAGATGGCATCGAGCGAGGACGGCGGCAACAAGGGGCAGTGGATCTCGGACATGTCGGCGACGCTCGCCTCCGGCAGGTACCCCGATCTGAAGTCCATCGCCTGGTTCGACCAGGACAAGGAGGAGCTCTGGTCCGCCGGGTCCTCCGCGGGCAGCCTGTCCGCCTTCACCACCTGGGTGCACCAGAAGTACCTGAACGGCACCGGGACGGATCTCGCCCGGGTCGCCGCGCAGTACAAGGGTGGACCGACCACCACGACGACTCGCACCACCACGACGACGCGTCCGACCACCACGACGACCACGACGCGTCCGACCACCACGACGACCACGACGCGTCCGACCACCACGACGACCCGCACCACCACGACGACCCGCACCACCACCACGGCCACCCGTCCGACGACGACCACCGCGAGCGGCGGAAAGGGCTGCACGGCGACTTTCAGCCTGCAGAGTTCGTGGACCGGGGGGTTCGTCGCCCAGGTGAACGTGGTCGCCGGCGGATCCGCGATCTCGGGCTGGAAGGTCGACGTGACCCTGCCGGCCGGGAGCACGATCGCCCAGGTGTGGAACGGCACCGCCAGCGGCGCCACCGGCACCGTGGGTGTGACCAACCTCGGCTACAACGGGGCGCTCGCGGCGGGCGGTAGCGCGAACTTCGGATTCCTGGGCAGCGGCACGGGCTCGGGCGTGACCGTGGCCTGCACCGCGAGCTGATGCGACGCTGCCGGGTCCGGCCCTCGTCGGGGGCATGACCGGAACCGGGGAAGACGTGCTGGAGGCGGCGCGTGCGCCGGTTCCGACCCGGGAGCGATGGCGTCGCAGGTTGCCGAACCTGCGACGTCGGGGCCCGTCGACGAAGCCGTGATCGTCGACGGGCCCCGCCGGTCGGGGACGGCGCGGGGGAGATCCGCAGGGCCGGCGATGGCGCAGGGTTCGTCCTGGTCGCGATGACCGCCCTCGAGTGGTACCAGCTGCCGCTCCTGCGGGAGCATCCGAACGTGGACGCCATCATGACCATGGACGACCGTGTCGCGGCCCTGGCCGCTGGCCGCGTTCACCTGGCCGGGTATCACGAGCGTGGACCAACGGCTCAAGGAACAGGGGGCACAGGCGGCCCAGGCCCCGCTCGAGCTGATCGACGGTGCCGAACCCGGGACGCGCCAGCTGACCCCGTGGGCGCTCGCGGCCTGCCTCGCCCACCCGACCGGCTCGAGGAACCCCGGCAGCCTCCTGCCCTGATCCGGTGGTGACGGTACCGGCGGAGACCTCATGGGAATCGGATCCGTCTCGGGGAAACGGATCGGGCCCGACCCCCAGGGGGTCGGGCCCGACCGACGGATCACCCTGCCGGTGGCGGTGCCACCGGCAGCGCGGTCACCGGCTCAGCGGCTGTCGCTGTGCCCACCGAGGCGGGCGAGGGCGACGGCGCGGGCCGCCTCCAGGCGCGCGATCGGCACCCGGAACGGCGAGCAGGAGACGTAGTCGAGCTCCTTGACCGTGTCGAAGAACTGGATCGACGACGGGTCACCGCCGTGCTCACCGCAGACGCCCAGGGTGAGGGAGCCCTTGGCGGCCTTGCCCTCCTTCGAGGCGATGGAGACGAGGCGGCCGACGCCGTCCTCGTCGATCGACTCGAACGGGCTGACCGCGAAGATGCCCTGCTCCATGTACTGGGGGAAGAACGCAGCCTCGACGTCGTCGCGGCTGAAGCCCCACGTGGTCTGGGTCAGGTCGTTGGTGCCGAAGGAGAAGAAGTCCGCCTCCTCGGCGATCCGGCCCGCGGTCAGGGCGGCCCGCGGCAGCTCGATCATCGTGCCGATCGGGATGTCCAGCGAGACGCCGGACTCCTTCTCGACCTCGGCGATCGCGGTGACGGCGGCGGCGCGGATGTTGCGCAGCTCCTCGATCGTGGCCACGAGCGGGACCATGACCTCGGGGTGCGGGTTCCGGCCGGCCTTCTTCAGGGCGGCGGCGGCCAGGGCCACTGCGCGCACCTGCAGGATGAACAGGCCGGGCACGACCAGGCCGAGCCGGACGCCGCGGGTGCCGAGCATCGGGTTGTGCTCGTGCATCCGGTTGACGTGGGCGAGCAGGGCCTCGGCCTCGGCGTCCGGGGTGCCGGCGGCCTGGGCCACGGCGACCTTGACGGAGAGGCTGGTGTGGTCGGGCAGGAACTCGTGCAGCGGCGGGTCGAGCAGACGGATCACGACCGGCAGCCCGTCCATGGCCTCGAGGATGCCCGTGAAGTCGTCCCGCTGCAGTGGCAGCAGCTCGTTCAGGGCGGCCTGACGCTCGTCCGCGGTCTGGGCCAGGATCACGCGCTCGATCAGCGGCCGACGGTCGCCGAGGAACATGTGCTCCGTGCGGCACAGGCCGATGCCACCGGCGCCGAAGGTGGCCGCGCGAACGGCGTCCTCCGGGGTGTCGGCGTTGGCCCGCACGCCCAGGCGGCGGATGGAGTCGGCGTGACCCATGAGCCGGCTCACGGCCTCGAGCAGCTCGCGCTCGTCGTTGTGCTGCACCTGGACGTCCTGGCCCTGAAGGACCTGGGCGACGGCGCTCGGCACGACCGGAACCTCACCGAGGAAGATCTCGCCGGTGCTGCCGTCGATGGAGATGACGTCGCCCTCGACGAAACGGGAACCGTCGGCGGCCACGGCCACCTTGACCTTGACGTCAACGTCAAGGCTCTCGGCGCCGGCGACGCAGGTGCGGCCCATGCCACGCGCGACCACCGCAGCGTGGGAGGTCTTGCCACCACGGCTGGTCAGGATGCCGCGGGCGGCAACCATGCCACCGAGGTCGTCGGGGTTGGTCTCCCGACGGACCAGGATGACGTCCTCGCCACGGGCGGCCCACTCCTGGGCGGTCTCGGAGCTGAAGACGGCCTTGCCCACCGCGGCACCGGGGCTGGCGGCCAGACCCTTGGCGATCTTGGTGCGCGGCGCGTCCCGGTCGAACTGCGGGAACATCAGCTTGGCGAGCTGCTCGCCGGACACCCGGCTGATCGCGGTGTCGAGGTCGATGACGCCCTCGTCCACGAGCTGGGCGGCGATCCGGAAGGCGGCAGCGGCGGTGCGCTTGCCCACGCGGGTCTGCAGCATCCAGAGCTTGCCGCGCTCGACCGTGAACTCGATGTCGCACAGGTCGGCGTAGTGCCGCTCCAGCACGCCCATGATCCGTATCAGCTCGCCGTGGGATGTCGGGTCCAGACGCTGCATGTCGGACAGGCTGAGCGTGTTGCGGATACCGGCGACGACGTCCTCGCCCTGCGCCTTGGGCAGGTAGTCGCCGTACTCACCGGTGCGGCCGCTGGCGGGGTCACGGGTGAACGCGACGCCGGTGCCGGAGTTGTCGCCGAGGTTGCCGAACACCATCGACATCACGTTGACGGCGGTGCCCAGGTCGTCGGAGATCTTCTCCTGACGGCGGTACAGGCGGGCCCGGTCGGTGTTCCAGGAGCGGAAGACCGCGTGCACGGCCTCGATGAGCTGCTCCTTGGGGTCCTGCGGGAACGGCTTGCCGGTCTCCTCGTGGACGACACCCTTGAAGATCTCGACGAGCTTCTGCAGGTCGCTGGCGTCCAGGGCGAGGTCGTTGGTGGAGCCCTTGGCGGACTTGGCCTCCTCCAGGTGGTGCTCGAACTTCTCGGCGTCGATGCCGAGCACCGTCTTGCCGAACATCTGGAGCAGACGACGGTAGGAGTCCCACGCGAAGCGGTCGTCACCGGTGTTGGCCGCCAGGCCGAGCACCGAGGCGTCGTTCAGGCCGACGTTCAGGACCGTCTCCATCATGCCGGGCATGGAGAACTTGGCGCCGGAGCGGACCGAGACCAGCAGCGGGTCGTCGGACTGGCCGAGCTTGCGGCCCGCGGTCTTCTCGAGGGTGTCCAGGTGCAGGTCGATCTCGGCGCGCAGCGACGAGGGCTCCTCGCCGTGGTGCAGCCAGTACGTGCAAGCCTCGGTGGTGATGGTGAATCCGGGAGGAACCGGCAGGCCGAGGTTCGTCATCTCGGCGAGGTTCGCCCCCTTGCCGCCGAGAAGGTCCTTCAGTTCCTTGTTGCCTTCGGAGAAGTCATAGACGTACCCCGGCATCGCGTGTCACTCCTCTTGCCCTCAGTGAGACCGGTGCCGTTGCCCGGCCCAGTTTTACCCTGCCTGTCGTGCTCCAAGGCCCCGGAGGACCTTGGTCGGTCCGGGGAGGGGGCCAGGACGGTAAGGCTCGTGCCCTGGTCTCCCTCCGAGCGGTGCCCCGGTCGCTGCGGGGTGCCGCCGGTGGTGCCGTTTCCGGGCAACCGGAACGAGCCGGTTCCACGGATTGCCCAGGCCTGCCGGGAACACCCCGGCCGCCCGGTCGTCTGATGAGCCACTCGGTCGTCCTTGACCTGCGTGGTGGTGGCCGTCCCTGCCGCACTCCCGATGCGGTGGCGGAGGGGACGGGCCGCGCCCTGGCGCTCGATCACTCGAGGCCGTCGGCTCGGAGGCCGGAGCGTGTCCGGGGGCAGACGCCGTCGTGAGGCGCCCGGACCAGGACGGGCGCCCGTACGGTAGCGCCGAGGGGGACGGGGATGACGTCGAGGCCGGTGACGGGTCTCTGCGGCGTCCCCGGGGTGGCGGGGACGGCTGAACGGACCGTGGCGAACTGGATCGCCCCGGAGGTCAGCAATCCGGCCACTCGGGCTCCCGCGAGGTGACTGGCATCGGCGGAAACGACGATCCTCTCCACGTCGAGTTCGGCGCGGGTCGCGCACCGGTGGAACTGCCTGCCGGAACGACCGCGACTCCTACGACGACGATAGCCAGGTCCTGCGAGTGTCCTCGGCCCAGGGTCGCCTTGGGGCGGGTGGGCGTGGCGCGGGCAGGGGGCCCAGCGGTCGGCGGGAGCGGGTCCAGGGGGCATGAGCACGGGGGTCGGGCGTCCCGGAGGTGTCCGGAGAGTGGACCGGCGGCGTCGACGGTCGCCCGGGGAGCGGCTGGAGTGGCGCCGCTCACGTTGCCGGTATGGCGCAGATCACGTAGTGAGATTGCTCGTATGCGGGCGTAGCGGGCTCCCCCCGCGCCCCGGGCGGGTGAGCGTGCGGAACGGGGGCGGGCCGGCGAGCCGAAACAGGACGAAGGCCCAGGTCATTGTGCTGACCTGGGCCTTCATCTCGCTGGGGTGAGTGACGGGACTTGAACCCGCGACACCTGGGACCACAACCCAGTGCTCTACCAGCTGAGCTACACCCACCACGGACCGGTTTCCCGGTGTGACCGCCCCTGAAGTGTACCGGTCCGGCGGACTGCGTTCACGCGGGTTGACCGCCCCGGGATCACGCGGGCCGGCCGGCCCCGTTCACGCGGTTTGACCGCCCGTGGCAGCCGCGCCGCTGCCGTACTTCGCCGCGATCCGCCGGGCGGTCTCGGAGTCGGGTCCGGGCTGGGGCACGAAAAGGGCCTCCCGGTAGTACTTCAGCTCCTCGATGCTCTCCCGGATGTCCGCGAGGGCCCGGTGGCCGCCGTGCTTGTCCGGGGAGGCGAAGTAGACCCGCGGGTACCAGCGGCGGGCAAGCTCCTTGATCGACGAGACGTCGATCATGCGGTAGTGCAGGTGTTGCTCGAGTCGGCGCATGTCCCGGGCCAGGAAACCGCGATCGGTGGCGACCGAGTTGCCGGCGAGCGGGGCGCGGCGGACGTCGGGCACCCAGCGGGTGACGTACTCCAGCACGGCGTCCTCGGCCTCGGTGAGGGTGATGCCCTGGTCGAGTTCGGCGAGCAGGCCCGAGGTCGTGTGCATCTGCTGCACGATCTCGTTCATCTGGGCCACTGCTTCCGCCGGAGGCGTGACCACCACGTCCACCCCGTCCCCGAGCACGTTCAACTCGGAGTCGGTGACCAGCACCGCCACCTCGATGAGCGCATCGTGGATCAGGTCGAGACCAGTCATCTCGCAGTCGATCCAGACGATGCGGTCCTGGGTGCGGTCGTTGTTCCCGTTCGCCACGGCCGTCACTCTACGCGCAGGGATGGTCGATACCCGCAGCAACGGCCCTGTGCCGTTCCGTACCCCCATGGGTCGCCCGTTCGAGATCGTCCGGCGGCTGGGGCGTCCTGCGATGAGGTCCCTCCGCGGCTGGGTCGCTCCGGGGTACCAGGTCCGTCGTGCCGCGCCAGGACCCCGGGGTCGCGGAGCGAGGTCCACCGCGCCGCTACCCTCGCGGGGTGAGCGAGTTCACCGCATACCAGCCCGCGGTGCCCGCCGGCCTGCCGTCCGGGCACTCCCTGCCCGTCCCGGCCCGCCCCCGCGCACTGCGCCTGCTGGGCATGGTCGCCCTGGGACTGGGCCTCGTGGCCTGCGGACTGCTGACCGTCGTGTTGATCACCAAGCAGACCGGTCCGGTGGCCGCGCTGGACGCCGCCCTGCTCGCCGCGGTGCCCGTGGTTCCGGTGATCGGTGCTCTGATGTGGCTGGACCGCTACGAGGCCGAGCCCGCGGCGTTGCTCGCCCTGGCCGCAGCTTGGGGCGCGGGGGTCGCCACGTTGGTGTCGCTCGTGGTCAACTCCGCCTCGGTGCACGCCCTGCAGCACAGCGGGGGCGGGGTGACCCGCACGGTCGTGCTCGTGGCGCCGATCGTCGAGGAGACCACGAAGGCACTGGCCATCGTGCTCATCCTGGCCGTGCGACGGCGCGAGTTCGACGGCGTCGTCGACGGCGTCGTCTACGCGGGCATGGCCGGCGTCGGGTTCGCCTTCGTGGAGAACGTGCTCTACCTCGGGCGCACGATGACCTCGACCGGCCACCACGGGACCATGGGCGTGTTCCTCCTGCGCTGTGTCGTGTCGCCGTTCGCGCATCCGCTGTTCACCGCGGCGACCGGGGTGGGCATCGGCGTGGCCGTGAGCACCCGCAACCGCATGCTCCGGCCCCTCGCGCCGCTGTTGGGGTGGGTCTGCGCGGTCGCTCTGCATGCGGTGTGGAACGTGTCCGCGGTCTCCGGCGTCTCGGGGTTCTTCACCGCCTACGTGGCCTTCCAGATGCCGGTGTTCCTGCTGTTCGTGGTCCTCGCCCTGGTCGCCCGGCGCCGGGAGGGCCGGCTGATCACCCGCCACCTCGCGGTCTACGCCACGACCGGCTGGCTCGCCCCGCGCGAGCTGCGCATGCTCGGATCCCTCCCGTTGCGCAGGGAGGCCCGGGCATGGGCACAGCGCACCGGCGGCCCCGCGGCCCGTGCGGCGATGCGGGACTTCCAGGAGTTGGGCAGCGAACTGGCCTTCCTGCGGGACCGCATGGTGCGGGGCAGCGCCGCCTCCGACGCGCAGGAACAGGAGTACGCGATCCTCGCCGGGATGTCGGCGCTCCGTGCTCAGTTCCTCCCACCGGTGGCCTGACCCGGACCCGCGGGACGTGCGGCCTGCCGCGCCGGTCGGTCGTCCGGCAGGGCGACCACGCGGGGTTGGGCGTCGAGCCGGGCCATGACCGCGCGGGTGTCGGTCACCGCGGTCTGCGCGGCGTACTTGCGCCGGAACGCCTCGACGATGCCCGCGGCCACCGGGTGCTCGGTGTCCACGGGAACCGCCCGGTAGCGCGTGTCGGGGTCACCACCCAGCGGGGACAGCTCGTGCACGAGGCGGATGACCGGCGGTTCGGCCGCGTTCGCGAAGAGGTCGGCGGTGAGTGCCGACGCGGTGACGTAGATGCGCCCGTCGACGCAGACGTACCGGGCGGTGGCCAGGAGCCCAGGTGCCGAGCGCGGACCTGACCCGACGCTGATCTCCAGCCGGGCGTGGAGGTACTCGGCGAGCGGGCGGGTCGGCGCATGTGCCCAGAGCAGGTCGAACTGTTCGTCGACGGCGGCGGCCAGGCCCTGGTCGGCGGTGGTCTCGAAGTATCGGGTGCTCGGCGCCGGGTCCGAGGCCCTGCGGGTGCGGGTCGGGGCGAGGGACGGCGGGGCCAGGGCACTGACCGCCCGGTCGTCCCAGCGGTAGGTGCTCATGGGCGGCAACCGCGGGCAGATACGCACGTCCAGCAGGGAGGCCTCGTCCGCGGTGAGTGACTCCTCCAGCGCCCGGAGTTCCCGCAGGGTCTGCGCGATCTCGCGGGCCGTCGCGGCATCGGGCGCGGCCTCGTCGCCGGAGCGGTGCCCGGGGTCCTGGAGGAGGATCCGGATGTCGACGTGCCGGTCCAGGGCCTCGCTCAGGGCGGTCAGGAAGGGTGCACGGTGCGGTTCCGCGAGCAGGGTCACGGACGGCGCGAGGAGGCGGATGCGCCAGCGGGCGGCTCGGACCCCGGCGACGACCAGATCGTGCGGCAGCTCGGTGTGGATCTTCTCCGCCTCCGCGGGGGTGCGGCCGTGCGCCGGAGGGTGGGACTCGGCGTGCTCACCGAGCGGGTCGAGAGCACGGGGCCGGCTCGTGGCCGCCCGTGGTCCGTCCGTGGGCGCCGGGACGGGTGCCGTCTCGGCGCCCACGGCCGGGGCACGGTGCAGCGTCGGAGGCACCAGCAGCAGGCTCGTGAAGGCCGCCGTGAGCAGGCCCGTGCCGAGCACGATGACCAGCGTGTGCGCGGAGCCGTGCCAGATCGTGCCGACGGTGAGCAGCGCGCCGGCGATGAGTAGCGCCGTCACCGGTCTCGCCGCTCCGCCGACACCACGGGGGGTGTCCTGCGGCGGGAGCATGTGGGGGACCAGTCGGCGTCCTGGGCTGTTGCCGCCTGACATCCATGCCTCCGTGGCTCGAAACGGGCCCGTGGCCGAAGGATGTCATGTCCGACTTGCGAACTCGTTGACCGCGGGCCTCCGGGCGTGGCGCGTCGTGAGCCTCGGGGAAGAAGATCGTCCGGTCGGTGGATCGGCCCCCCGTCCCGGACGGCTGAGGCCTTCCCGGTGGCGCTCCGGGCCCGGGGGAGCCTCGGGGGACGACGAGAACCCCGGGGAGAGGTCCACGGCGAGGGCCGCAGGAACCCCTCCCCGGGGTTCGTCGACGAACTGGGCGTCAACCCGTCAGGGACTGGTGCAACTGGCCGTGGGCGCAGGGCTGCCCGAGCCGCTGCCGAGCAGTCCGAACGTCGTCGAGCCGCCTGCCGCCACGGTGCCGTTCCAGCCGGCGTTCTTCACGGTCACCGTGGAGCCGCTGGTCGTCGCGGTGCCGCTCCAGACCTGGGAGACGGCCTGTCCGGAGGCCAGCGTGAGGGTCGCCGTCCAGGAGGCGAACGCGGACGCCGAGTTGTTGGCCACCGTGACCTCGCCCTGGAACCCGCCGGGCCAGGAACCGACCGCCCGGTACGAGGCCGTGCAGGTGCTCGAGCCCCCTGCCGTGGTGGTCGTGGTGACCGGCCGGGTGGTGGTCGTTGTCGTGGTGACCGGCCGGGTGGTGGTCGTTGTCGTGGTCACGGGTCGGGTCGTGGTCGTCGTGGTGGTGACCGGTCGGGTCGTGGTCGTCGTGGTGGTGACCGGGGGCGTCGTGGTCGTGATGGTCACCGGCGCGGTCGTGGTGGTGGTGACCGACGTGGAGCCCACCCCCGTGATCTGGCCCGTGCCGCCGTCGAAGACGACGTCCGAGCAGCTGAAGAAGTTCTCGTTGCTGTCCGAGCGCACCCACCGGCCGTACAGGATGTGCCGGCCCGTCTTCGTGGGCAGCTTGCCGGTCCAGTAGTAGTGACCGGCGTCGGTGCCCGGACCGCCGTCGGCGGGCGGGTCCGTGACGGTGAGGAACGGAGCGTCCAGGTCGGACCAGCTCAGGGGCTTGGTCGGGTCCCAACCGTCCTTGGTCATGGACAGGTAGAACGTGCCCGGGTGCTTGGCCCAGTCGCTCCACTGGAAGTCGAAGTTGGCCCCCGAGGTCAGGTGCGTGGTGGGCCAGTCCGTGCGGGCCTGGTCGAAGCCCGAGAAGTCGTAGACCGTGGCGTTGCCGCTGCACAACTTGCCGTCCGGGATGTACCCGACGGTCTGACCGCCCGCGTTCGAGTTCAGGACGGCGAACCAGTTGTACAGCGGGGTGACGCCGCTGGTGGCCACCGCTGCGGCACAGGCGGGGTTGTTCGGGATGAGCTGTCCGGTCGAGGTCAGCGCGTCCAGGTAGCACAGGTAGGTGCGGGCGCCGGGTTGCTGCATGACTCCGTGCGCCGACGCCGGGTCCGAGGTCGCCAGCGTCGTGGCGACCGCGACCAGGCCGGCGGCCACCGCAGTGACCGCGGCCCGTCGTCTGATCTTCACCATGTCCTCCTTGCGGGACCGGGTGGGGTACTGCGCGCGTCAGGGGCGTGCAGCCGGGACATGTCGGGGGAGAGGGCACCAGCCCCGGGGGGACGGGGCGCGCCGGGCGCCGTTCCGGCGGGCACGATCCTGGGCAGACCGTCCGACGCCGGGCACCGACAGGGAAGCAGGCGATCACGCGTGTGGCAACCGTCACACCGATAGTTAAAAGATAAACGGTCTGGTCTGTGCGGTCAGCGGTGGCACCGCAGGCCGCGGATCGGGCGCCGAGCTCGCGGCCGACCGACCCCACCGGTCGACCGAGGCAGGGGACGCGAGCCGAGGCTGACGGGTCCCGCCGGTCAACCGAGGGCGGCCAGGGCCTTGCGGATGCGCTGCTCGGAGATCGGGTAGGCCGTGCCCACGGTCTGCGCGAACAGGCTCACCCGCAGTTCCTCCACCATCCAGGGGAGTTCGGCCGCCGCGGCGCTCGCCCGCACGCCCGGGCCCCCGGTGACCAGGGCCTCGTCGCAGTCTTGGCGCACGGCGTGGACCCTGGCCATGAGATCGCGGTCGCGGGCGGGGCGTTCGGCGAGCTTGTCCAACCGTTGGGACATCGCGCGCAGGTAGCGCACCAGGTCCGGCAGCCGGCGCAGGCCCGCCCCGGCGACGAACCCCGGGTACACGAGAGCATTGAGTTGCTCGCGCAGGTCGGCCAGGGCCGGGACCAGGACCAGGCTGTTCGTGGCGGTCATGCGGGCCTCCACCGTGTGCGCGAGGGCCAGCACGTCGGCCACGTCCCGCAGCACGTGGAGCAGGCTGCCGGGCAGGTCCTCGCCCACCGCGCGGGACAGGCGGGCGAAGGCCTCGGCGTCCCAGGCGGGGCCACCGTGCGCGGTGACCAGGGCGTCCACCGCGGCGGCCGTCGCGTCGTCGAAGAGCGCGGACGGCGAGGGGTGCGGGCTGCGGGAGAGGGCGAGCTTCGCCTCCTGCGGGAGTGCGCGGAGTACCCCGCGGACCGGCACGGTCAGCCCCAGCAGGAGCAGCCGGCGCGTGCCGGTGAGCATGGCCCGTTCCTGCTCGGTCGCGGTGGGCAGGATCCGCACCCCGACCGTGGTGCCCTCGTCGACCAGGGCCGGATACCCGCGCACCGTCGTCCCGGCGCGTGCCCGCTCGAAGGTGCGGGGGAGCGTCCCGAAGTCCCACCGGGTCGCGCCCGTGCGTTCGAGGGCACTCCCGGCCTGCGCGAGCGCCTGACGCAGGTGCCCCCGGAGCCGTGCCCGCAGCTCGTCCAGGTCCTTGCTGCGCCCCAGGGAGCGGTCCCGCTCGTCGACCACCTCGAAGGTCATCCGCAGGTGGTCCGGCAGCCGGTTCAGGTCCCAGGCGGACACCGGGATCTCCACCTGACCCACCCGGGACAGGTACCGGGAGAGGGACTCCAGCAGGGGACCGTCCTGCGGCGAGAGGTGCTCCAGGGCGGCCCGGGCGTGGTCCGGCGCGGGCACGAAGCGGGTACGGATCGCCTTCGGCAGGGTGCGGATCAGCGCGGTGAGCAGCTCCTCGCGCAGGCCCGGCACCAACCAGCCGAGAGAGGCGTCGTCGACCTGGTTGAGCACCGGGAGGGGGATCCGGGCCGTCACGCCGTCGTCCTGCGTGCCGGGCTCGAACTGGTAGCGCAGCGGCACGGCGAACTCGCCCCAGCGCACCTCGTCCGGGTAGTCCTCGGGGCCGACCCCCTCCGCCTCGGTGGTGAGCAGCAGCTCCTCGGTGAAGTCGAGCAGGCCGGGGTGGGCGCGGGAGGCCTTCTTCCACCAGGCGTCGAAGTGGCGCCCCGAGACGACGTCGGCCGGGACCCGCGCGTCGTAGAAGTCGAGGAGCACCTCGTCGTCCACGAGCAGGCCGCGACGTCGCGCCCGGTGCTCCAGCGCCTCCAGTTCCTTGAGGAGGGCGCGATTGGCGTGGAAGAACTTGTGGTGGGTGCTCCAGTCGCCCTCGACGAGCGCATGCCGGAGGAACAGCTCGCGGCACAGGGCGGGGTCCACCGCGGAGTAGGTGACCGTGCGGGCGGGCACCAGCGGGATGCCGTACAGGGTGACCCGCTCGCTGGCCATCACCGCGGCGCGCTTCTTCTCCCAGTGCGGTTCGCTGTAGCTGCGCCGCACCAGGTGCTGCCCGAGTTCCTCCACCCAGGCGGGATCGACGCGGGAGACCGTGCGGGCCCAGAGCCTGCTCGTCTCCACGAGCTCGGCCGCCATCACCCAGGTCGGGGACTTGCGGGCCAGCGCCGAGCCGGGGTTGATCGCGAACCGGGCGCCGCGGGCGCCGAGGTAGTCCGGCGCGGCGGCGTCCTTGAGCCCGACCTGCGAGAGCAGCCCGGTGAGCAACGCCTGGTGCACCCGGTCGGCCGGCGCGGGCTCGGGATTGCGCTCCATGCCCAGGCCCTTGGTGATCCGCCGGAGCTGGGAGTGCAGGTCCTGCCACTCCCGCACCCGCAGGTAGTGCAGGAACTCCGCCCGGCAGAGCTTGCGGAACTGGCTCGAGGACAGCTCCCGCTGACGGTCCTGGAGGTGGTTCCAGAGGTTGACCAGGGTCAGGAAGTCGGAGTCGGGATCAACGAACCGGGCGTGCAGCTGGCTCGCCTGGGTCTGGGCCTCGGTCGGGCGCTCGCGCGGATCCTGGATGGACAGGGCCGAGGTGATGACCAGCACCTCGCGCAGGCAGCCCAACCGGTCCGCCTCCAGCACCATGCGGGCCAGACGGGGGTCGATGGGCAGCTGGGACAGGCGTCGGCCGATCTCGGTCAGGCGTTGGCCGGGTCCGCCGCCACCCGTGGGGCGCCGTCCTCGTCCCTGCCGGTGCGCAGCCGCGGATCCGTCGCTCGTTCCGTCGGTGTCCCCGCTGCCCGACCCGCCCCTGCTGTCCCTGTCGCCCGACCCGCCCGTGCGGTCCGACCCGTTCGGTCCGTCCGTCCCGTCCCGGGGGTCCTCGGCGGCGGGGGCGCCCGCTCGGGGTGCGAAGGCACCGAGCTCCTCCAGCAGGTGCACGCCGTCCTTGACGCTGCGCGGGTCCGGCGGGTCGACGAAGCCGAAGTCCGCCACCTCACCGAGCCCGAGCGCGGTCATCTGCAGGATGACCGAGGCCAGATTGGTGCGCAGGATCTCCGGGTCGGTGAAGGCCGGCCGGTGCTCGAAGTCCTCCTCGCCGTAGAGCCGGATGCAGACGCCGTCCGCCACCCGGCCGCAGCGCCCGGCACGTTGCCGGGCGGAGGCCTGGGAGATCGGCTCGATGGGCAGGCGCTGCACCTTGGTGCGGTGGCTGTAGCGGGAGATCCGGGCGGTGCCGGAGTCGACCACGAACCGGATCCCCGGGACCGTCAGCGAGGTCTCCGCCACATTCGTCGCCAGCACGACCCGCCGTCCGGTGTGGGCGCTGAACACCCGGTGCTGGTCCGCGGCCGACAGCCGCGCGTAGAGCGGGAGGATCTCGGTGTGCCGCAGCTCCAGGCGGCGCAGGGCGTCGGCGGTGTCTCGGATCTCCCGCTCCCCGGACAGGAAGACGAGGATGTCGCCGTCCCGCTCGGTGAAGAGCTCGATCACGGCGTCGCAGACCGCCTGCGTCTGGTCGCGGTCCAGGGTGCTGGGGTCGTCCGGGTCGACGACCGGCCGGTAACGCACCTCCACCGGATAGGTGCGTCCGGAGACCTCGACCACGGGCGCGTCGCCGAAGTGCGCCGCGAACCGGTACGGATCGATCGTGGCCGAGGTGATGATCACCTTGAGGTCCGGGCGACGGGGCAGCAGCCGCTTGAGGTAGCCCAGGATGAAGTCGATGTTCAGGCTGCGTTCGTGCGCCTCGTCGATGATGAGGGTGTCGTACCGCTCGAGTTCCCGATCGTGCTGGATCTCGGCGAGCAGGATGCCGTCGGTCATGAGCTTGACCAGGCTGTTCTCACCCACCCGGTCGGTGAAGCGGACCGCGTAGCCGACGCCCTCGCCGATCTGCGTGCCCAGTTCCTCGGCGATGCGCTCCGCGACGGAACGCGCCGCGATCCGCCGGGGCTGGGTGTGGCCGATCATGCCGGTGATGCCGCGGCCCAGCTCGAGGCAGATCTTGGGGATCTGGGTGGTCTTGCCCGAGCCGGTCTCCCCGGCGACGACCACCACCTGGTGGTCGCGGATCGCGGCGAGGATCTCCTCCCGCTTCTGGCTGACCGGCAGCTCCTCCGGGTAACGCAGCGCGGGTACGGCGGCCCTGCGGCCGGCCAGCCGTGCCTCGACACGCGTGAGGGCGGCAGTCACCTCGTCCAGGGACCCGCGGCCCCGGGCAGCGTCGTCCAGGCGTCGGCGCAACCGGCGCCGGTCCCGCGGCGGGGTCAGCTCGATCCGCTGGGCGAGTTCCGCCGCCTCGGCGGGGAGCCGTCGGGTCCTGGGAGTCATGTCCGCCTGTGGTCGTGGGTGCAGAGAATGTCCGGTCCGCGTGCCGCCGGCAGGTCCCCGCATGGCGCGGGCGGGTCCCGCGTGCCGTCGGCAGGTGCCAGGGTACGTCCCGGGGACGAGCGGGCTCCGGCGTGCCGTGGAACGGGCGTCGACCTGGCAGACTCGGGCCGTGTCCGTCCTGCTCACCGTGCTCAGCGCGATCGCGGCCCTGCTGGCGGCCGTTGCCTACGGGGTGGCCTCGGTGCTGCAGTCCGTGGCCGGTCGGGCGGCCGGGAATCAGCTGGACGTGCGCGGACTGGCGCGCGTCTTCTCGGCCTGGCCCTACCTGCTCGGTCTCGTGCTGGACGGCGTCGGCTTCTGCGCCGCACTGGTCGCCCTGCGGAGCCTGCCGCTCTTCCTTGTCCAGGCGGCCGTGGCTGCCAACATCGGCGTGACCGCGCTCGTGGCGGTCCGCTGGCTGGGCCTGCGGCTGCGGCGGTCGGATCGGTTGGCCCTGTGGACGATGGGGGCCGGTCTGGTGCTGCTCGCGGTGAGCGCGGCGCCCGAGACGGCCAGGCCGCTGCCGGCTCCCGGACGGTGGCTCGTGCTGGCCGCCGTGGCCCTGCCGGCCGCGCTCGCATTGTGGGCGGTGCGGTGGCCGGCGGCCCGCGCCGCGGTGGGCCTGGCGGTCGTGGCCGGTCTCGGCTTCGGCGGGGTGGCCGTCGCCGCCCGCACCGTGCAGATCCCGCACCCGTGGTGGCACGTGATCGGTTCGCCTCTGGCCTCGGCCCTGGTGGCGTCGAGCGTGGTGGGCCTGGTCGGCTACGCGGCGGCCCTGCAGCGGGGGGCGGTCACCGTCGTCGCGGCGGTGGCGCTCGCGATCGAGACTCTCGTGCCGGCGGCGGTGGGCCTGATCTGGCTGGGCGACCGTGCCCGCTCCGGGCTGTGGCCGCTGGCCGCGGTCGGGTTCGTCACCATCCTCGTCGCGGCGATGACGCTCGCCCGATCCGCCGAGCTGGTACAACCGCCGTCCGGGGACGAGCAGCCCGGTGCGTCCCCGGACGGTGTGGGCGGCGAAGGGCTCGGGGAGGGGTCGACGAGCGGGAGTCGAGCGGTCGGATGATCCTGGCTGCCCTCCTGACCGGTCTCGGCGCCGGTCTCGGGATCGCCCTGCCCCTGGGGCCGATCGCGTTGCTGCTGTTCAGCACCGGCATGAGCCGGGGACGCCGGATCGCGGTGGCCGCCGCGACCGGGGTGGCCAGCGTCGACCTGTGCTACGCGGCGGTGGCGGTGGCTGCCGGAGCCGCGATCTCGCAAGCCCTGGCCGGTCGCGAGCGGCCGGTGGGCCTCGTCGCCGGGCTGGTGGTGGCTGCGGTCGCGGGGCACGGCCTGCGGAGGACCCTGCGTTCGGCCCGTACCTCGACCGGGTCGCGGGAGACGCCCGAGCCGGCGGTCGTCGGCGCGTTCGTCCGGGGCGGCACTCCTGCCCGTGGCGGGCCCGACGGCGGTGCGCTTGACCACGGTGGGCCTGACGACGCTCTGCCCGAGGGCGGTGGGCCCGATGACGGTGGGCCCGATGACGGTGGTGCGGTGGCCGGGGAGGCGGCTGGTCGCGCCGGGGGAAGGGCCGCTGTCCGGAGCGGGGTCTGGGGCGCGTACGGCACGTTCGTCGTCCTCACCGCGGTCAACCCGTTCACCGCGGTCTACTTCACCGCGCTGGCCGCGGGCCTCGCGGACCGACTGCACGGTGCCGGTGCCCGGATCGCGTTCGCCTCGGGGATCTTCCTCGGGTCCTGGAGCTGGCAACTCGTGCTCGCCCTGGTCGGTTCGGTGGCGGGAGCTCGCCTGCCGCGACGGGCCACCCTGATCACCGGCGTTCTCGGCAACGGCTTGGCATTGGCACTGGCGCTCGTGCTTGCCGTCTCGGCGCTGCTGTCCTGATGCCGGCTGCGACGCATCCAGGGGGCCAGCAGCGTAGACTCACCCCGCGGTCCGCGGACCGCGTCATCACGGGCCCCCTCCCGTGTGGTCGCAGTGTGAGACTCCCTGCTGGACCGGCCGGTGGTTCCGGTGTCGGTGGCGGTGCGGGCATGTCGCGGCCCCCTGCCAGTCCTGGAGTACCTCGCATGCCCCCTCGTCCCCCCGAACGTCCTGGCACGCCCACCCGCAGGAGGGCCAGGCGTTTCGAACCCGCGCCGGGCTCCCGGCCCTCGAGAGCAGTGGACACCAGCAGAATCCGCCGGTCGCCAGGTCGCACGATTCCGACCGACGCCACCGGCCTCGACCTCCCGTCCACCGCGGGCTCGGCGTCTTCGGCGTCCCGGCGGGGAAGGGGATCCACGCGCGGCTCCGTCGGCGGCCAGGTCCTGCCGAGCGCGCGCTCCGGACGGAAGCGGGAGAGCGGGGCCGAGGCCGAACTCCGGGCCTCCCTCGACCGGTCCTTCGACCAGGCCTGCCAACAGGAGTCGCCGGACGGCGCGAGCTTCGCCGAGCTGGGTGTGCCGCCGTTGGTGGTCACCGCGCTGGCCCGGACCGGGATCACCCAGCCCTTCGCGATCCAGGTGCGGGCCCTGCCGGACGCCCTGGCCGGGCGGGACGTGCTCGGACGTGCCCAGACCGGTTCCGGCAAGACTCTTGCCTTCGTGGTGCCCATGCTGTCGCGGCTCGCGAGTGCGGCCTCGACCATGCACCAGGAGCGCCTGCGCGGGCAGACCGGGGTGGACTCGGCTGCTCACCGTCCGGGACGTCGGCCGGGGGCCCCGAACGGCCTCGTGCTGGTGCCCACCCGGGAGCTGGCCCTCCAGGTGGCGGACGTCTGCGCTCCCCTGGCCGCCGCGGTGGGTCTGCGGGTCACCACCATCTTCGGTGGCGCACCGTATTCGCGACAGCTCTCCGCCCTGACGCGGGGCGTCGACGTCGTGATCGCGACCCCGGGCCGGCTCGTCGACCTCATCGAGCGCGGCGCCTGCCGCCTGGACGAGGTCGAGGTGTGCGTGCTCGACGAGGCGGACTACATGGCGGATCTCGGCTTCCTGCCCGTGGTCACCTCGCTGCTGGAGCAGACGCGCCCGGACGGTCAGCGGTTGCTGTTCTCCGCCACGCTGGACCGTGGCGTGGCGACCCTCGTGCAGCGGTTCCTGACCGATCCTGCGGTGCACGCGGTTGCCGCCGCATCGGCCCCCGTGGCCGAGGCGGAGCACCTGGTCTTCTCGCTGAGCCGTGAGCACAAGGTGCCGGTGGCGGTCGAGGTCGCCGGCCGGCCCGGGCGCACGCTCTTCTTCGTGCGCACCAAGCACGGTGCCGACCGTCTGGCCACCCAGCTCGACCGGGCCGGGGTGCCGGCGGAGGCGATCCACGGCAACCGTAGCCAGGGGCAACGGCAGCGGGCACTGACCGCTTTCGCCTCGGGCCGGTCCCGGGTGCTGGTCGCCACGGACGTCGCTGCGCGCGGCATCCACGTCGACGACGTCGACCTGGTCGTGCACTTCGACCCGCCGGCCGACCACAAGGACTACCTGCACCGGTCCGGGCGTACCGCCCGCGCCGGGGCCAGTGGCACGGTCGTCGCCCTGGCCCAGCCCGACCAGCTGTCCGAGCTCGCCCGGCTGCACCGGTCCGCTCACGTGGAGCCGACGGTGCTCGCGGTCCACCCGGGTCACGATGCGGTGCGCGACCTGGCGACCTCGGGGGAGCCCGTCGTGGTGGTCGAGCCTCCTGCGGCAGCGCGCCGCGCGGCCGGCCGTGGCCGCCGCGGACCCGACGGGGGTCCCGACGGAACCTCCCGGCGGGGCGCGGACCGTCCCGGAGCAAGGAGCCGGGACGATCGCGAGTCGGGTCACCGGCCGGGGCAGGCGTCCCAGGGCGATGTCCCGTCCCTCGCGCGTGCACGTCGGAGCAGGCCGGTCGACGGGAACGCCGGTCCGCGGGGCGGAGGTTTCCGCGAGGCGAAGGGGTCCCGGACGGGCGGCGCGGCCCACTTCTCCCTCAGGCACGGGCTGGGCTGATGTTCGCGACCTCGACCCGGGCCTGACACCGTCCTGACGGGGCGTCCGGCCAGGGCCGAACGGGTGAACCTGCCGCTGCCCTGGTCCGGCGTCTCGGCACTGATTCCGCATCGGGTGTAACGGATCTCAAGCGTGGTTCCCCGGTGTCCGAAAACCCTTCAGTGCCCGGTCGTGCCCGGGCACTGAAGGGGCCGTTGCGATGGGGAAATCCGCTTCCCGGGGGGGTCCGGTGGCCCGGGTCCTGCGCGCCGTTCGGCGACTGTTCGGCGCCGTGTCCGCTCTCGGGGCCGTCTCGGTCCTGTTCTCCGCGTGGGTCCTGGCCGGCGGGGGGCTGCTGTTCTGGTTGATGTCGGTGATGTCGGGCATGTTCGCCGATTCGCCGGTGCACGTGGGCGCCGGGGGACTGGTCGCCGTGCACCCGCACCCCTCGGCTTCGGCGACCCGTCACACCGCGACGGACGCCGCGGTGGCGATCCGGGCGGTCCCCGGGGGAGCGCACCGTCTGCTCCAGTTCACCGCCTGCTCGGATCTCGGGAGGTCCGGATGTCGGGCCGCGGACGCCGGCCGGGATCTCGTGACCGAGTTGACCGCGACCGTGCTGCGGACCCGTCCTGATGTGGTGAGCCTGTCCGGGGTGTGCCGTTTCCAGGTCGACGCCCTGCGCAACCGGCTCCGGCGCCGGGGATGGACGTTGAACAGCACGTTCGGGACGACCTCCACCGATCCGTCGTTGACCTGTTCGGACCACGAACTGGGCAACGCTGTCCTCACCCGGGCGAGCGTCCGGTCGACGCGAACGATCTGCCTGGCCGGGTGCTCGCGCCGGTCCTCCTCCCAGGACGTGCATCCCTCGGCGGTCTGCGCCCGGGTGAAGCTGGACCGGCAGGTCTGGGCCTGCGCCGCGCAGCTGTCGCTCACTTCGCGCCGGGCGCAGATCGCACGACTGGTCACGGTGTCGTCCTCGCTGCCGGGCGGCGCACCGGTGCTGCTGGGGGCCGATCTCGCCACCACGCCCTCCGCGAACGTGCTCGATCCCCTGTACGGCGCGTCGGACGGGACCGACCTGCGCGAGGTGGACGCCTGCGCCGCACGCACGGCGGCCACGTCGACCTGCAACCGGGCGACCTGGTCCGGACGCTCCGGGCAGGCGAAGCACGACTACGTCTTCACGGACTCCGGGACGTTCCCGAGCGCCCAGCTGTGGTTCGCGAGCAGCCGCTGGTCGGACCACCGGGCGATGGTGGTCGATCTCCACCCGTGACCCGGTGACGTGCGGCCTGCCCCACTCACCGGTGCGGGGCACCGGCGCCGGTTCGCAGCGGTCCGTGCTGTCCGAGCGGGCGGGCTCTCCGGGCCCTACCGTGGAGGCGTGACACCCCAGGAGCTGTGTGACCTCGCGTATCTGCGCCGGGCCCGCGACCTGATGGACCGGGAGTACCACCGGCCCCTGGACGTGCCGGCGATGGCCAGGGCCGCCCTGATGTCGCCCGCGCACTTCTCCCGGCGGTTCCGCGCCGTCTTCGGGGAGACGCCGTACCGCTATCTGATGACGCGGCGGATCGAGCGCGCGATGGCGTTGCTGCGTCGTGGCGATCTGAGCGTGACCGAGGTGTGCCTGGAGGTCGGCTGTACCTCCCTGGGCTCGTTCAGCGCGCGCTTCCACGAGTTGGTGGGGGAGCCCCCCAGCACCTATCGAGCCCGAGATCACCGTGAGTATGCCCGCATTCCACCTTGTGTTGCGAAGTCGTGGTGGAGACCGAGCAGAATCGGAGAAGCAGGTCAGCCCAGCCTCACCTAATGTGCTGGACATGGATCTCACTCTCTCCCACTGCTTCCTCACCGTGCACGACCCGGAGCTGGCTCTGGCGTTCTACCGGGACGCCCTGGGGCTGACGGTGCGCAACGACGTCTCCATGGGGGACTTCCGGTGGCTGACCGTCTCGCCGCCGTCCCAGCCGGACGTCGAGATCGTGCTGATGGAGCCGCACGCCGGGCGCGCGGAGGACGGCGACGCCCTGCTCACCCTGCTCACCAAGGGGTCGCTGAACGGGGTCATCTTCACCACCGCGGACGTCGACGCCGCCTTCGAGAAGATCCGCGCCTCCGGGGCGGAGGTCCTGCAGGAGCCGATCGACCAGCCCTACGGGGTGCGCGACTGCGCCTTCCGCGACCCCTCCGGCAACATGATCCGTTTCTCCCAGCCCGGGAGCTGATCCGCCGTTCGCAGGCCGGCGGCCCGGGGCTGGTGAGGCGGCTCCGGGCCTACCGGCCCAGGCTCGGGTGTAGCGGCCAAGGCCGGCCTCAGGACGACTGACGGTGCCGGAACTTGGCCCGGTACATCTCCTCGTCGGCATCCCGCAGGACGTCCTCCGCGCTGGTGTACCCGACCTCGCCGTCGGCCGCACCGACGCTGACTCCGATCCGCACCTCGCGCCCCTCGACGAGATAGGGGCGGGACACGGCCTGCTGCAGGCGATCGACGACATCCGCCAGATCCCCGCGGTCGGTCGGGGCGATCAGGACCGCGAACTCGTCGCCGCCCAGGCGCGCGACCACGTCCTCGCCGCGCACCGTCTCGGAGAGCCGGGCAGCGACCTCGGCCAGCAGCCGGTCGCCGATCACGTGGCCGAGGGTGTCGTTGACCGCCTTGAACCCGTCGAGGTCGCAGAAGAGCACGGCGAACCGCCGCTCGGGGTGCCGTCGGTGCTGCTCGACGGCCTCCTGGAGCCGTTCGAGGAACAGGGCCCGGTTCGCCAGTCCGGTGAGCTGGTCGAACATCGCACCCTGACGCAGGTTCTCCTCGAGTCGCTTGCGGTCGTCGATGTCGACCACCGATCCGACCAGGCGGCGGACGAGGCCGTCCTCACCGGGCACCGCCAGTCCGCGGCACAGCGTCCAGCGGTACGTGCCGTCGGCCTGGATCAGGCGGGCCTCCACCTCCAGGAGGGTGGTCCGCCCTTCCCTGCACTCCTCGACCGCCCCCACGAGGGCGGCCTGGTCCTCCGGATGCACCAGGCCCAGCCACTGGAGAGGGGTGGTGACCCGGTCACCGGGGTCGCCGCCGAGAGCTGAACCCGAGCGTCCGGAGGACAGGATCGTGCCCTGGGCCAGGTCCCAGTCCCACAGCACGTCGTGGGAGGTGCGGGCGGCGAGGGCATAGCGCTCCTCGCTCACCCGCAGGTTCTCGGCCAGTTGCTGGACGCGGTGGTAGGCGGTGGTGAGCTCCTCGCGTTGACGCTGCTGGTGCAGGGCGATCCCCAGCTGGGCGGCCCAGTGGTTGAACGCCTCCCGGCCGTCCAGGGACCACACATCGACAGGCCCGACCGCGACGAGCACGCCCCAGGGGCTCTGCTCCGTCCGGACGTCCACGAAATGGACGACCTCGTCGCGGTGCTCCGTCGCCCGGTCGAGGAAGGCGGTCGGCGGGAACTCCGGGGCCGGCAGCACAGTGCCCAGGAGCGATTCCGGCTCCGGCCCGTGGGTGCCGACCAGCTCCAGGTGGTTGCCGTCCACCCAGCGAGCCAGGTAGGCGTGGCGGATCTGGGTCCAACCCATCCACCGCAAGGTCGAGGGGTCGTCCTGGGACTCGAGCAGGGCGGCGGTGACGTCGTACTGGGAGGACAGGTAGCTGTGGAAGCGCACACCGAAGGCGGCGTGATCGCGGAACTCCTGGGTGGTCAGGGCGAGGGTGAGTTCCAGCAGCGTCCGGTCGAGCCGGGCTCGCCGGCCCACCGTGTCCGCGGGCAGGTCGGTGAGATCGTCCACGGGGAGCTCGGCGAGGTCGTCCACGTAGCCCCGGACGACGTCGACCACCCGCAACAACGCATCGGGCCGAGACGCGAGGGCGCCGAGCGCTGCGGTGGCCTGCCGCAGCAGCTCCGCACCGGCAGCGGTATCGACCTCCCCGTCGAAGAGGGTGACCAGGGCCTCGACCCCCTCGGTGAACCGCCGCCGCGTCGGCGCGGGCATGTCGGCGAGCGGGAGGAGGATCACCTGTAGCCGGTCGGTGAGCCGCCGCCGCGCTGCCTCTGCCCCTACCTCTGCCCCCGCCTCTGCCCCTGGCTCGGTGTGCAGAGACACCGGGGTCCGGGGCGGTCGCACGGTCACCTGCGTCCGTGCGCTCGGCGGCGCGGGCCGGTTGCCCCGTGGCCCGGCCGGTCCGCAGCCGCAGGAACTGCGCACCGAGAGCGTGCAGGTGCTGACGTGCAGATCCGGGGTCACCGTCTCGCCGTCCAGCTGGCGCAGCACGAGCGCGGCGGCGAGTTCCCCGAGCCGGTCCAGGTGAACGTCGACGCTGGTCAACGGGGGGTCGGTCTGCGAGGCCTCGTCCGTGTCGTCGAAGCCGATCACCGCCAGGTCCCCGGGCACGGACCTCCCCGCCTCGCGCAGCACCCGCATGAGGCCCACCGCATTGCCGTCCGTGCCGGCCACCAGCGCGGTCATCGACGTCCCTGCCTCCAGCACGCCCGGCCCGGCCGCGATCCCGCCGGAGATGAGGTTGTCCTGGGCCGGGAAGAAGAGCGTGGGGTCGGGTTCGATGCCGTGCCGGCGAAGGGTCGCGCAGTACGCCTGGTATCGCTCGGTGAGGTCACCCTGCTCGAGGTTGCCCAGGAAGCCGATCCTGCGGTGACCGTGTTCGAGCAGGTGCGTGACCGCGTCACGGATCCCGCCGTGATTGTCCGGGGCCACCCAGGGACAGTGCAGCCACTCCGGGCGCTGGCTGACGAGGGCCAGGGGCTTGCCCGCCGCCGCGGCGGCGGCCAGGTACGGTTCGTCGACCGCCGTGGCGATCGAGACGAAGCCGTCGATCCTGGACCACCCGGCGCGGGACGTGAACGGCAGTGGCCGCAGGCTGTCCTCGCTGCTGCTGTAACGGTTCGGCACGAGAGTCTGCACGGCGCAGACCCTGCCGCCCGCCTCACGGACCGCCCTGTTGATGCCGGTGATGAGGCTGCCGAAGTAGAACCCTCCGGTGACTGCGGCGAGGACGCCGATCGTCGCGGGCGGTCTCACCGGTCACCTCCTCTGTGGCTCGCCCACGGCGTGCCCGACTGTCGCCGTTTCCCGGATCGACGGAACCGCGGAGCGGGTGTCCACCCTCTGTCAGCTTCGTCCTGCCCGGTGCGCGGCTGAAGCGGTCCGGATGAGGGGCATCCGCTCGGTCCTGGGGCAGAGGAGCGCGCGGCGAGGCCCCCGGACCGGCAGGGGTTCCGGGGGCCTCGGTGTCCGCGGCGGGGAGGAACGGGCCGCCACGGGATCACCTCCGCGGCTGGACCGACCGCGGTGGTCGTGGTCTCAGGACAGGACCACGACGCCGTCCGTGGTCACGGTCGGGCGACCGGAGGTGCCCGCCACGACCACCCGCAGGGTGTGGTGCACCGGGGACAGCCCGCTCCTGGTCCAGATCGCCTGCCGGTAGGCCGTGCTGGAGGACCGCAGGTCGACCGTGCCCACCTTGGCGCCGTCCAGGTAGATGACCGCCTGCCCCGAGGAGGAGGCCCGGGAGACCACCCAGGCCACCGCACGGCCCGTGAAATTCCAGGTCAGGGAGGCGTTCGGGGCGGAGGACGAGAGCGATGCGCCGCCGAGGTACTGGCTGTTGGTGCGCGTGCTCCACGAGCCCGCACGGGTCGCCGCGGTCTCCTGCGTGATCGTCACGGTGGCCGTGCGGGATGCGGTGCCCGAGTTGCCGGCCGTGTCCACGGCCGTCAGCCCGAACGTGCGTGCCGCGCCGGGAGCGATCGACGTGCCCCAGGACCCGGTGCCGGAGGCGAAGGTGGCGCTGGTCGGTGCCGTGGCCAGCACCCGGGCCAGCGAGGCGTTGTCCGCCGCCCGCCAGGTGAGGGTGACCGGCACCGCGGTCGTGGTGACCGTGCCGCCGCGCAGGGACGGCGCGGGCCCGGAGGGGAAGGTGGGCGGGATGGTGTCGCCGACCACGGTCGCCGCGGCCGACCTGGCCGTGTGACCGGACCAGTGGATGGCACGCACGGCCACGCTGTGCCGGCCCGGGGTCACCGTGAGGGGGGCCGACCGGGCCGTCATCGGCGCGGAGGCCGTGACCTGCCCGTCGACGAGCAGGTCGAACCGGCGCAGGAGCGGAGAGGGACCGGACGGCATCCAGGAGACGGTCACCGCGCCCCTGGTGTAGGACACGCCGCCCGCGGAACCGGCACCGGTCACGCTGCGCAGTGTGACCGCCTGGGGCCACCCGGCGAGGGAACGGATCGTGGGCAGTTGGGTGTACAGGGCGTCCCCGGGGCATTCGGTGGCCCGACCGTCACGGTGTCCCGAGATGGTGCGGAACGGGTACGTGGTCCCCAGGGTGAACCCCACACTGTCCGAGGCGCCCTCGAGGAGGGTGGAGCTGCCCGCGGGGTCCATGCCGTGGGCGAGCAGCTTCCACGCCGCCACCCGGGCGACCGTGGTCAGGGCGGCCGCGGACGCCTTGGTCGTGGTGTAGGTGCCGAGGACGGCGATCCCGGTGCTGTTGGTGTTGAAGCCGTAGGTCTGGGCCCCGATCACGGGCAGGTCGACGCCGCCGTGGCGACCCTCGAACAGGGTGCCGCACTTGTCGACCAGGAAGTTGTAGCCGATGTCGGCCCATCCCTCGCTCTGCACGTGGTACGCGTAGATGCCGCGCACGATGGAAGCGGAGTCCGAGCACGCGTAGTCGTTGCCGGTGTCGGTGTGGTGCACGAAGACCACGCGCACGGCCTCGCCGTAGTTCGGGTCCGCCTGATCGCGGATCGACTCGTCCGCGCCCCAGCCTGCCCGGGAGACCATGAGCGGGCGGGGCTCCGGGGACACCGGGGCGGGCGGACGGCTGCTCGTGGTGGTCGTCGGGTACGTGGTGCTCGTGGCGGGCGTGGTGCCGGTCGTGCTCGTGGTGCGGGTGGTGGTCGTGGTGGTCGCACCCGCTCCGCCGATCGTGGAGGTCGTGCCGGTGGCGGCCGTGGTGCCGGAAGCGGCCGTGGTGGAGGTGGTCGGGGGAACGCCGTCCGTGGTGACGGTCGGCTCCGCCGGCTCCGAGACGGCGGTCGTCGAGGTGGTGCTGCCCGGGTCGGCGGAAGTGGTCGTGACGGGGGTGTCCGTCGCCGGGTCCGTCCCGGCGGCGGTGTCCACGGCGGCGGTGTCACCGGCGGACTGCGGGAGCTGGTAGGCCGCCGGGACCGCCGTGGTGACGTGTCCGGGGTCGACCAGGTCCACGCGCAGCCCGGCGGGCAGGGTGTGTGCCACCCGGCCGTTCACCTGTACCTCGATGCCGTCCGAGACCCCGACCCACAGCGGCTCCGTCCCGCCCCGGGTTCGCGCGTCTGCGGAGTCGGTCGCCTCGTCGTCCTGGAGGACCGGGCGCCAGTCGCTCCAGTTCCCGGTGGCCAGGAAACGGGTCCGCACCTGGACCGTGCCGTCCAGCACGGCCCGGGAGTCGGCCCAGGTCACGCCGACCATGGAGAAGGGGCTGGTGCGGCGTGCGGGCAGGGCCACCGCGTTCCGGTCGGGAGCGGCCACGGGCAGGGCCACCGCGTGGACGCTGGTGTGCACGGGGGCAGACGCGGCACCTGCGGGAGGAGCCTCGCCAGGATGTGTCCCGGTGGACCGGTCGACGACCACGGCAGTGGCGGCCACGGCGAGCGCGCCCGTGAGCGTCCAGGTGAAGAGGCACGGAATGTTGCGGCCCTGGTGGAGGGACCGCCACCTGCGCGCGTCGGTGCCGTCACCGGAAGGACGGGGTGCTCGTGAACGGGACAAGAAGGACATGTCTTTCCCCCGGGGTGGTGCGCGTACATCCTGTATGGGTGTTTCGTTCGGATCGGACGATGATCCGAAGGCGCGCACTTTACCGGGTGCAGAACGCCCCTTGGTCATCGGGCCCGGAAGGAGTCGGTGTTCCGGCCCGCACGGCGGGCCTGCCATCGTCCCCTGGGCGTCGGGCGGGGGGCTTGATGCACCGGTGGCGGGCGCCGGCCCGGGGGCCGGCGCCCGGAGCTCACGGATGCGGGTGCTGGGGGATGCGCTTGGGTGCGTAGGGCGGTCCCGCGATCGCCAGGTCGGCGATCAGGGTGTTGTAGGCCCGGCGCGGGGTGTAGTTCTCGTCGTAGATGTCCGCCAGGCCTTCGGCCGGGTTGTTGAACGCGCTCGGGACCCACGAGTACTTGTCGGTGAAGCCCCAGACGGTGAACGACAGGCAGTGCGCGTTCGACAGGCAGCCCTGCAGCAGCACGCTGTAGTCCGCGGCCTCGGCCTGGAGCCGGGGGTTGATCTCGTTCGAGTCGCCGGACTGGACGGCGCTGGTCATCTGGCTGCGCACGTCGACCTCGGTGAGCGCCGTGGCCAGGCCCAGGTCGCTGAACCGTCGCAGCGCGTCCGAGACCTGGATCGCGTCGAAGTTGCCGTACTCGGTGCCCAGGTGCCCCTGGAGACCGACGCCGTCGATCGGCACGCCCTGGGTCTGGAGTCCCTTGACGAGGTTGTAGACGAAGGTGGTCTTGTCCGAGGCATCCCCGGACCCGAACGCCTCGATGTTGTAGTCGTTGTAGAAGAGCAGCGCCTTGGGGTCGGCGGCCCGAGCCCAGCGGAAGGCGTCGGCGATGTAGCCGGCGCCCAGGTGCTGCGCCCAGAAGCCCTTGAGGTGGATCGTCGAGGGGCTGTCCCAGGGATCGCTCGCGGCCTCGTTCACCACGTCCCACTGCCAGATCCGCCCGCGGAAGTGGCTCACCACGTCCGTGATGTGCTTCTTGAGCAGGGCGCGCAGTTGCTCGTCGCTGATCGTGCCGTTGTTCACCCCGTCGGTGAGCCACGTCGGGAGCTGGTTGTGCCAGACCAGGACGTGGCCGCGGACGAGCTGGTTGTGGGCCCGGGCGAAGTCGACGAGCTCGTCGGCCTTGCTCCAGTCGTAGGTGCCCTGCGTGGGCTCCAGCGCCTCCCACTTCATGACGTTCTCCGGGGTGACGGTGGAGAACTGGGAGGCCGTGATGGCGCGGTACTGCGGGTCGGAACTGTCGTCGAGGGCGGTCATGTTGACCGCGGTGCCCAGGCGGAGGCCGTGGCGCTGCGCGAGGGCACGCAGGCTCTGGTCCGAGGGCAGGGATGAGGAGCCCAGCAGGGCCAGCGCCGGCACCGCGGCGGAGGCGATGGTCGCGGCGGCGAGGAAGCCGACCACGACCGTCCGTCTCACCTTCATCGAGTACTCCCATCGTGCGTCGAGAATCGCGAAAAAATTCGCGAGAATTTTCGAGGGACGGCCCAGCAACGTAGGGTGTGGGTCAGGTCACGTCAAGGGCTATCGACGTATTCGCGCCGATCCAGGGCCACGTCCCGACCCCGGAGGCGCCGCGGGGCAGGGCACCCGACGGCGGTCCGCGGCACGGTTCTCGGTGGTGTGCGGAGTGCCGGCGAGCGGGAACTCGGTCGACCGCGGCGGGGTCGATCCGGTAGACCGTCCCGGGGACCGGCGCGGAGAGCGGCGGTCGGGCCGGCGGGGGATCCGGGACCGGCAGGGATGACGAGTGCGAGGGGGTGCGCCGTGCTGGGGACGGTGCAGGGGAGTGTCGTGCCGATCTGGCTCTGGGCCAGGCCGCACGAGGTGGAGTCGGCGGCGCTGGACCAGCTGCGGGGGATCGCGGCCCTGCCGTGGGCGCACCATCACGTGGCGGTGATGCCCGACGTGCACCTGGGCAAGGGCGCGACCGTGGGCTCGGTGGTGGCGCTGCGCGGTGCGGTGAGTCCGGCCGCGGTCGGCGTGGACATCGGCTGCGGTATGGCCGCCGTGCGCACGAACCTGCGGGCCGAGGACCTGCCGGACGACCTCTCCGGGCTGCGGTCGGGCGTCGAGGCGGCGATCCCCGTGGGCCACGCCGGGAACGCGGAGGTCTGCCGCGAGGTCGGCCGGTTGCCACTGTGGGAGCACTTCGACCGTCTCGCGGAGCCGGTGTGGCGGCTGCGGGCCAGGGCGGAGCAGCAGGTCGGCAGCCTCGGTGGGGGTAACCACTTCGTCGAGCTGTGCCTGGACGAGGCCGGCGCGGTGTGGCTCATGCTGCACTCGGGGTCCCGCAACATCGGCAAGGTCCTGGCCGACCACCACGTCGGGGTGGCCCGGTCCCTGCCGCACAACGCCGACCTGCCGGTCCCGGAACTGGCGGTGTTCGTCGACGGCACCCCCGAGATGGACGCCTACCGTCATGACCTCTTCTGGGCCCAGGAGTACGCCCGGGCCAACCGCGCGGAGATGCTGCGCCGTTACCAGCAGGTGGTGACGGGGTTCTTCCCCCACGTCCGGTTCGACGAGCCGATCTCGTGCCATCACAACTACGTCTCGGCCGAGCACCACTTCGGTGCCGACGTGCTGGTCACCCGCAAGGGCGCGATCAACGCCGACACCGGGGTGCTGGGGATCATCCCGGGGAGCATGGGCACCGCGAGCTACATCGTGCGGGGCCTGGGCAATGCCGAGTCCTTCCGGTCCGCCTCGCACGGGGCGGGACGCCGGATGAGCCGGGGTGAGGCCCGTCGCCGGTTCACGACCGCGGATCTGGCGGAGCAGACGCACGGGGTCGAGTGCCGCAAGGACGCCGGTGTGGTCGACGAGATTCCTGGCGCCTACAAGGACATCGACCAGGTCATGGCGAATCAGGCCGATCTGGTGGAGGTCGTCACGCGGCTGCGCCAGGTGATGTGCGTGAAGGGGTAGTCCGTCGTGGGGGCCGGTCGCTCGGGCCAGCCCCCACGGGGACAGGACCCTCCTGTGGGGACGGAACGGTCAAGATCGGTCCCGCACTCGCCGAGAACCTCTCCGGACGACGGGCGAGGAGGCGCGATGGCGGGGATGTACGGGGTCCGTTGGAACGTCCCTGCCAACCGACTCGAGTTCGCCCTCTCCGGGCTCTTCGACGAGAAGACCTGGCATCGCTGGGACGTCAAGTACCGAGCCGCGCTGTGCCGGCCCCCGGCTCCCGAGTGGTCCCTGTTGGGGGATCTCACCGGTTTCCCAGCGCAGGACGACGAGGTTCAGCGGGGTGCGGGCGAGCACATGCGCCTGGCATGTGCCCGCGGCTGCGTGCACATGATGTTGGTGTTCCCCGACGACTCCGTCGCCGCCCCGACCCGCATCCGCGTGCACAATCTGGGCCTGGACGGCCTGGTCACCGTCGCTCCGTCGTTGGCGGAGGCGCGGCGGCTGCTGTCCGCCGGGGATGCCTGAGCGGTCTGCCGGGCGGGGGTCGCACCGGTGGGCCGATGCCGGCCGGGAGGTGCGGCGACGACCGGGTGCCCGTCGGTCGATCGGCGGGTCACGTCCCCCGGCCTGCCCTCAGCTCGAGCCGGTCCGCTTCTTGCCCCGCACCTCGCTGAGGACCGCGCGCTGGGCCCGGTAGGTCTCGGCGTCCAGCTCGCCCTGGGCGAAGCGACGGTCGAGGATCTCCTCGGGGGTTTCCCGTCCGCCGCCACCCAGCCGGCCACCGCCGGACATCAGCCGGACGAACAGGAAGATCGCCAACGCCACCAGCACGAGGCAGAGAATCCCCATCAGCGGCCAGGCGCTCCAGGACGCGTCGTGGTGGTGCCAGCCTCTCATCATGGCGACCTCTCTCGGTTCGATCGCTCCCGGTGGTCTCCGGCTGGGCCACCCTGTGGGGAGTTCTGGTGAGGTGCCGTCCGGGCGGTGCCTGACGGTCCGCCGGGCGCCGCGGTTCACCTGCGAGTCAGCATGACCTCAGCTCCTGGGAACGCGCTGGGAAATGGACCCCTTCACCCGGTCGAGCCTGCGCCACCCGGTCGAGTTCAGTAGCGGAACCCGTCGACGAGGCCCTTGAGCTGGTGCGACATCCGGGCGAGTTCGGCGGTCGAGGTCTGCGTGGCCGAGACGCCGGACGTGGTGGCCTCCGCGGCCGTGGCGACGTGCCCGATGTTCTCGACGATGTGCTCGGAACCCTCCGCGGCCTCGGCGACGTTCCGCGCCATCGAGTTCGTGGTGGCGGTCTGCTCCTCCACGGCCGAGGCGATGGTGGTCTGGTAGTCGCCGAGCTGGTTGATGATCGTGGAGATCTCCGCGATCGCGGAGACCGCCTGGGTGGAGTCCACCTGGATCGCCTCGATCCGCTGGGAGATGTCCTCGGTGGCCCGAGCGGTCTCCTGGGCGAGTTGCTTGACCTCGTCGGCGACCACCGCGAAGCCCTTGCCGGCGTCCCCGGCCCGGGCCGCCTCGATCGTCGCGTTGAGTGCGAGCAGGTTCGTCTGCTCCGCGATGGAGGTGATCAGCTTCACGACGTTGCCGATCTCGGTGCTCGACTGCCCCAGCTGGGAGACCGTGTCGTTGGTGCGGCCGGCCGCCTCGGCCGCCTGGGTACCGATCCGGGCTGCCTCCTGCGTGGTCGCGGCGATCTCCTGGATGGACGCGGACATCTCCTCCGTGCCCGAGGCGACGGTCTGGATGCTGTGGGAGACGTTCCCGGCCATCGCGGTGGCCGACCCGGACTGCGTGGCCGTCTGCTCGGCAGCCGCGGCGATCTGGGTGGCCGTGGCCGAGAGCTCCTCCGCAGCCCCGGCGAGCGAGATCGCCGACTCCGACAGGGTCGAGATCGTGCCCCGCATGGTGCCCACCGCGACGTCCAGGTGCCGGGCCATGAGGCCGAGCTCATCCTGGGAACGCACGTCGGCTCGCTGGGTCAGATCCCCGCGGGCCAGCGCGCGCGCCACGTCCGAGACGCGTTGCAGGGATCGGACGATGCGGCGGGACACCCGCTCGGTCAGCACCACGGCGATCACCAGGCCGACCAGCAGGATGGCGATCACCAGGGTGCGCGCGGTGTCGTAGGTGGAGTTCGAGTCGCTGATCTGGACCTGGGCGAGGTGTTGCTGGGCGTCCTCGGCCACCCGGAGCAACTGACTGGCCTGTCCGGACAGCGGCATCGCCTCCCGGGCGTTCGTGTCCATGAACTCGGCGTTCTTGTCGGCCTCGGCCAACGGGAGCAGCTTCTGGTCCCGTACCGAGCGCCACTGGGCCCAGACGGTCTGGGCCTGCTGCACGACCTTCCGGTCGGCGGCGAGCGGGAGGTAGGCCTGCAGGTCCCGGTCGAGGGCAGCGTCGTCGGTCGCGATCTGCTCCTCGACCTTCTTGATCGCGGCCGCGTCCGGGACCAAAGCGGCATCGCGCAGGTCCACGCGCGCCTGCTGCACGTCCACCTCGACCTTGCTGAGTGCCAGGGACGGGACCATCGCCCGGGACACCACCGTGTGCGTGGCGCCGTTGACGGCCCCCAGTTCGACGATCGAGAAGACACCGACGCCGACCGTGAGCAGTGCGGTGATCCCCGCGCTGACTCCGATCCTGGCCCGCACGGAGCGCAGGAAGGGGACGCGGTCCTCACCGTCCCGGACGGTCTGTGTCTGGGAAGTCATCGCGGAGTCCTCACGTGTGCGGTGTCGTCCTGGCCGGCCGCCGGGCGAGCGCCGTGTCCTTCGCCGAGGAGTTCCCGGGGCCGGTGCGGTCCCGACGGTGCCATCGACACGGGGCGGATTCGTCTCCGGCAGTGCGTTCGACACGGGGGATCGGCCACCTGAGGAACGGGAGGGGGTTCTCACCCGACCGGCTCCCCTGGCCGGGACGGAGCCGTCCGGCCGGTACGCCGTCCCGGCCAACCCCTGCGGCAGCGGTGAAGTCCGCGCCGGTTCGGTCCGACGAACGGCAGGAGGGCCTGCCTACGGGCGGTGTGCGTGGTCGAGTGGCGGAGGGGCAGGGATGCGTCGCAGGACGATCGGCATCCTCGCCCAGCTCGGATCGGGTCCGTTCTTCGGTGCCGTGATCAACGGGATCGCCGGGGTGGTGCAGCCGCGCGGGGTGCAGTTGCTCGTGGTGCAGACCGTGGACGGGCGCGCCGGCAATGTGCACCTCGAGGTCCCCGAGGTGTTTCCCGCCATCGGCTGGGATCGGGTCGACGGGTTCATCGTCGTGGGCAATGCCGCCCGGATCGGGTACCTGCGCTGTCTGCACGACACGGGTAAGCCGATGGTCATCGTCTGCAGCGAGTTCGAGAACTTCCCGTGCCCGACCGTCGGCCCGGACAACGCCAGCGGCGTGCGCTCGGCCGTTCAAGACCTGATCGCGCACGGCCACCGGCGGATCGCCTTCGTGGGGAGCCTGCGGAACGTCGACTTCCGCGAGCGCTACGAGGCCTACCGGGACACCCTGCTGGCCGCGGGCATCGAGCCCGAGGACGACCTCCACTACGACACCGAGGGCTACCTCGACCTGAACGGCGTCGTCGCCGGGCGCCGCATGATCGAGGACGGGTTGCCCTCCACGGCGACCGTGGCCGGGAACGACGCTCTGGCCTTCGGTGTGATGGCCGCGCTGGAGAAGGCCGGCTACCGGTTGCCCGAGGACCAGGCGATGGTGGGGTTCGACGACACCGAGGCGTCGGCCGCCGCACAGTTGTCGACGGTCACCCAGCACATCGGCCAGTTGGGCGTCCGCGCGGCCGAGCTCATCCTCCCCGCCCTCAACGGGGCGCACATCGGTACGGCCGACCATCGGCTGCCGACCGTCTACCTCTCCCGTCGCAGTTGCGGGTGCGTCGGGTTCCCGACCGTGCCCCCGGCTCCGTCGTCCGCGGGCCGGGAGCTCTTCCGGGCCGCGCTGGCCCCGACCTTCGCCCTCGACTCCACCGGCGCACAGGCTCTCGAGCGACTCGTCGACCTCTACGACGGGACCGCCCGACCGCGCCGGGAGGCTCCGGTCGGAGCCGGAGCCGAGGCATCATCGGTCGGGCCTGTGCAGGAGCTCCCCTCGGCGCGACCCCTACCGGCGGAAGGTCCTGCCGTGGCGCAGCCGACCCGGCAGGAGATCGACACGTTCGCGGCCGCCGTCCAGCTGGTCTACGCCGCGGACCCCCGGCCGGAGACCCTGGGCATCTTCCTGGTCGCGGTGCAGGGGTACCGCCGTGCCGTGGAGCTCGGGGAACCCGATGCCGCGGGGACGGGGACCACTCGGCGGACGGACCTCGCCGAGGGACTGCTCGTCACGGCGCTGTCCCGCGCGATCTCGCAGCATGCCGGGGACGTGGTCCTACGGTTGCAGGACATGGTGCGACACGGGCTGGCCATCAGTCTCGAGTTGTTGCGCGGCCCCTCGGACGGCCTGGAGTCGCTCTCCTGGCTGGAGGGCACCACCGCGCGGGCCGCGGCGATCGGGCTGTGGCGCCGGGGGACCAACACGCTCGACCTGATCAGTGTGTTCGGCAAGGGTCTGGACAGCATCGACCCCGCCGAGCCGATCCCGGCCGAGCAGTTCCCCCCGCCCGAGATGATCGCGGCCA
>CAZOWW010000017.1:53341-59442 GCA_964583765.1 uncultured Kineosporiaceae bacterium | reverse complement strand
CCAACCCCCCGGGGACACCACCGCGACCCGCAGGCAGGTTGAAATCACCTCAGTGCCCTGACCTCACGTCGCACGTTCGCAGACCGCAGCCATCCCCGCACCGGACCACTCCTCCACCCGAACCCGACCATGGACTCTCGGTAGTCGATCAACCCACAATGAGTAACAAGAGGTCCTGACCAGCCGCAATACCTCGTGCCGCAGATCACAGAACAATCACGGCATCCCCCACGCAAAGCCACACCAACATCAAGTACGATCGGGCCAAGGTCACGAAACGTCACGAGCTAGGCACTCTCTGACCATGAGACGCAACCCGGAGCCCCACCCACAGCCGCTCCGCACGAGGCTGGCGCACCGAACGTGCAACACCCTCGACCGCCGTCCTCCCCGTCCATGCGATGCCTCATCCACGCGGCAGGACCCGTACGCCACACACCATCCCGTGCCGAGCCATGTGGCACCGATGCCCCGGGCCTCGAAGTGGAGATGATCAAATATGGCTTCGCGCACCTAACCCACTTCAACCTGCCCAATCGGCCGTCCCCACTAGCGCGGCCACGTCACTCGAGCCGTGGCGCCCGTCGGCCCAGGCGGGCCCCAGCCACAGCCCTTCCGTGCCGACCAGCGGCGCCCCCGCGGACAGCGGGTCCCGGACGTTGATCAGGGGGGCGATCGTCTCGGCTCCGGCCAAGGCCACGGGAACCAGGACGACGAGCGCGACGGAGACCAGGACCAGCGCCTGACCGGCGGCGTCAGCCAGGCCGTCGCCCGGCGCCACTTCCCCGATCCCGACGACCCAACCATGCCGCACACCTGCATGGGTATCCGACTCACATTCACGTCCTTCGCCTCCGTTCACCGTTCTTCGCCAGGTTCTTCCGCGACACTCCCTGCGGGGTAACCAGTACTTGGCGTACTGTCGTAGCTCGATTACCCAACGCAACTTCCCTCGGGATGTCGGACCTCCCACATGCCATGCTGGCGGCGCGCGCCAGCCGATCGCGGACCGATGGCTCTCCGTACGCCCCTTTTCCCACATCTGGACGAAAACTCCATCCCAGCCATTCCGGAGGGTGAAACGATGCGTTATGGATTCGGGCCGCGACTGACGCCGGCGTCATGGGAGGTCGCTCTCGGGTCGGGGCCGCTCGGAAAATCCGGGGAATGGCTGTTGGAGACCCGCGCCAGTGAGCTGGAATTGGATCTTTCGAGAGTCGAGTTCGCCGATTTCGCCGCCTTGGCACGCCTTCTCCTGCTGGTGGATTCCGCGGTCGGGACCGGCATCCGTTCCACCATTCACCTGCCAGCGGTGAAACCATCACCCGAGGAGACGGCGCGACTGGAGGACCTCGGGTCCAGGGACCGGGGCCTATCGGCGAAGTTCGAGCAGCACCTCGCGCGGCAGACACTGCGCCGAGTCAACGCCCGGGCCTTCATGCGACACGTGGGCTTCATCGCCGCGCTGCGCCCCCCGCACTGGCCAAGCGGGCTCGTGACCGTCAACGACGGCGTCGCCCGTCCCGGGGAACCCGGCGACGAGATGCCGGCCCGGACCGTCGACCGCTGGGAGGAGGATTCCGACACCCCGTACCGGCTGGGAAACATCTTCCCGCTGCGATGGCTGGCGCCTATGCGGGGCGACGAACTGCGCCGCTCGGAACTCTTCCTCGCCGTCATCGCTGGGTTCCGCAACCGGGTTGGGCTCGCGGCACCCGACGCCCGCGCGCTGGGTCACGCCGTTCTCACTGAACTCGTCGAGAACGTGGCCGAACATGCGGCGCGCTCGCAGGACGACAGGCCGCCCATGGCCCTGGTCGGAGCGGTCCTCCTGGATCCCCTCACCTACAAGACACGGCGCAGGGACCAGCCGGACCAACTGCGCGATCTCGCGGATTGGGTCAGCGGCAAGAGCGCCGTCCTGCGCGTCATCGTCGGGGACGCAGGGATCGGGCTGGCCACCCGACTCGGCGAGGTCAGGGCAGGCCTGCACGAGACATCGGGGGTACACATCCCCAACCGTGCCCTCACCCCCGAAGAGGATACGATCTTCTACGCCTTCGACCGCTGGTCCACCAGCGGTCAGAACAACGCCGGGTTCACCCGCGGAACGCGGGGTCTCTGGCGGGTGGAGCGTCTTGTCAGGAGTTATCGCGGGAGCGTCACGGTGCGCACCGGGAACTCCTATGCCGGACGCCTCCTGACCTCCGACCCGCGGGGGAAACCGGTGGTCGCGGACAATCTCTGCCATGCGCCGGGGACACTCCTCGAAATCAGCATCCTGCCCGATTCCAGCATCAAGGATCCCATCCCGCTGCCCGGATCACCGCAGACCGAACTGGAAGAACCGACGCTGGTGTGCGTTCACTGCGGCCTCAACGGGTCACTGGGGCTGACACCGAAGGAGCAGAACCGCGTCGACGCCGCGGCCAAGAACGCCCACAACTCCCAGGAGGTCCTCGGCCTCGTGGTCACGGTGGCCACGAGGCAGGGGCGCCAGCAACTGGACCACCAAGGACTGTTGGACGTGCTCGACGCCGCGAGCCGCATCTCCAACCCGAGTGTTCCCATCGCGGTGGTCCTGCCCGACGCGGATCCCCGGCTTCTCGACCTGGCGGTCGCCGACA
Source organism: uncultured Kineosporiaceae bacterium (assembly GCA_964583765.1). GTDB lineage: Bacteria > Actinomycetota > Actinomycetes > Actinomycetales > Kineosporiaceae > CAZOWW01. The sequence goes on along the minus strand of CAZOWW010000017.1, from coordinate 56,815 downwards.
TGACGAGCGCGCTGGAGCGGGACGGGACGCCGGTCTGGGACAGTCCTTACGCCCCGGTGCTGCTCATCGATTCCCACGGCGGGGCATCGTGGTGCGGAGCGCCCCGGCAGTTCCTGCGCCTGCTCACGGAGATCACCCGGCGGGGTGGCTCCATCCAGGTCGCGGAGGCGGAAGCCCTATACAAGTCCTTCGGCGAGGAAGCCGAGTCCCTCTGGCGGATCATCCAGGACCAGCACCAATTGCTCTCCGTCCACGCGGACCGGCTCCGGTTGCGGATCACCGTGGCGGGCGTCCTGCGCGCACTCCACCTCGAGACTGGCGCGGAACTCCGGCGCCAGATCGACCGAGGCGACGAGGCCCGCGGGGTGCAGTGCGGCCTGTTCCGGACCCCCAACCTGCGGCTGACGAACCGCTGGATCGATGTCGCCCGACTAACCACGACGACGGTCGGCGAGGCCCTCCCGCCCTTCCTGCTGGCCCGCCTGCTGGAACGCGAACTCGCCAAGAGCGGGGAGAAGAGCAACCACTGGACCGTCGTCGACGCCTCCGGCGTCAGGAGCAGGCTGGCCGGCGATCTCAGCGAGAATCTTCGCCTCGACGGTACCTACCATCAACTCAGTGGCGAGTTGGACGTCGATTCCCGAGCGGATCGCGACCGCTTGGAGAAGGGTCACCAGGTCGTCATCCTCTGTGATCTCATCAGCACCGAGAACAGTGCCCGCAGAGCGGTGGCATTCGTCGTCGGGCAGGGCGCCGAACCGGTCGCGATCCTTAGTGTCATCGACGCCCGCGAACGCAACGAGCCGCTCCAGCAGATGAACCGCACGATCCCGGTGTTCTCGCTGGTCAGATCCAACCTGGCGGCGCCAATGGCGCGGGGTGCGCTCCGCGACATCGACCCGATCCTGCGCTGCCCCCTCGACGAGTCACAGGAAACGGTCTCCCTGACCGACTACGAGGAAGACACCTTCCTCGAATGGTGTGCGAACGTCGACGGCGCCATCCGTCTGGGGCACATCCAGGGTGTCTCGGATGCCCACTTCAGCGCCTACCCGAATGTCGACCGTCTCCTGTCCGACGCCACGGTGTCCGAGTACTTCCTCAGCGCCGTGGCCGACGCCGCCGGAGATCTCGACAAGGATCTTCCGGTCAGCATCTGGCACCCCCAACCCGTGGACAGCTATGCCGGACAACTGGCCACCCTTCTCGCGGGGCACCTGTCTACCGCCGGATTCGAGGTCACCTCGACGGAAGCGATTCCCCGCGCACGCATCGGTGCCCGGTGGGTGTATCCCTCCTCCTTTCAGCCCTCCCGCGGCCCGGCGCAAGTGCTCGTCCTCGACTGGGGGGCGATGACCGCCACGACTATGCAGCAACTCATCCGCCTGGCCGCAGACGCTGGAGCGGAGCGGATCGTCGCCGTCGTCGCCATCAGCGAACTGTCCGTAGAAGACGCCATGGCTCTCACGATGGTCTGCCAGGTGAGCGGGGCACGGGCACGAACGGCCGAGCGCAGCGGGGACGGGGTCGAACCACGAAAGCGGGGGTCGCGTGGACGCGCGGTACCGGTGAGCATCCGTTTCGTCACGGCGACCTCCGTGGAGGGCTTCTCCGCGCACTCCTGCCCGGTGTGCCTGACCCGTGCCCGCTACCAGTCCGACGACAGCGGCCTGCCCCGTCGCCTGCGTCGCCACGCCGATCTCGTTGTGGGCCAGCTGCGGCTGCGCAAGCGCGACGACAGGACCGGCATCGGCACGGATCTCCTCGGCGTCGCGGTCGAAGGAGCCGAGGCGGCCGACTACCTGCGCTGGCGCAGCCTGCTGCGCCAGGCGCTGCGCAACACTGCCGCGCGATCCCTCCTCATCGGCCGGGTCGGCGAGGCCGCCCGCGAACGCGGCGTGGCGCCGTGGAGCGGCAGCGTGCTGATCCGACTCCTGGCCGCTGAGCAACATTGGATGAAGCTGCCGCCGCTGCGTTTCACCGAAGGCCGTGAACTCCTGCGGGACGTCTGCTTCGAGAGTCTGCGGACGTCCTCGGCCAGCACCCTCTCAGAATGGGTCCGGCTGCAGGCGTTGATGGTTCTCGGGGTCACGACCCCGTCTGGTCTCGTCGATCAACTCCCGGACCTGTTCCAAGTGTGCTCCCAGCAGCCTCTCTTGGCCGACGAATTGCTCCTGCAGTGCTACCACCTCCTCCGACGGCCCCCGCACGATCTTCCGTTCGACAGTTCGAACCTTCACGCCAAGCTGGAACACCTGCGCGACGACATTGAAGGGCTGGGCGGGACGTCGGCCCTGCGCGCGGAGTACCTCCCGGTCGTCGAAGGGCTGCAACTGCTGAGCCGACGCCACGTACACCGGCTTCCCGGGAGCATCCAGGAGGCCTGGGCACGGCTGCGCGAAGACCTCGTCCCCCGGGTCGACCAGCACAACCTGGATGCCGCGTGGAGCAACGTGATCGGCCTGCTGGAGGACCTGCCAGAGCTGAACCCGTCGCAGAGCACCCGCCGCGAGCGACGCCGGGAGATCGTGAAGTGCTCCAACAATCTCATCGACATCCTCTCCCACCGGCTCTCGACCCTGCGCTGGATCTTCGCCAGCGGTCACTACCTCGACGAGTTGGGGCCGGTCGAGCAGAGGCGACTGGTCTGCTTGTGCGACAGTGACATCAACGAGGTGCTGGAGACGCTCCTGCGGGATATCGAGGAACTCTGGAACAGCGACATGGCCTCCAGAGGACCGGAGTGGCGACGACTGCACCGCAATGTGCTCGCCCGGATGCGCTGGTGGCAGCGATTCTTCATTGCCACCCACCGCGACGGTGGCGAGGAGCGCGCCCATGTCGTGGAGTTCGCCCGTGCGCTCCCGACACGGCTCGACGAGACCCTGTTGGACCCCGTCCCCCGGCGTCGCGATTCCACGACCGTCCGCGTGCTTGACTCCGGGATGGGCGTGGACGTCTTCTGTCCGCAGGGCCTTGTCCGGGAGGCTGTCGGGCACATTGTCGAGAACGCGAGCAGCAGGCATCGCCTACGGGACCAGGAATGCGTGATCGAGATCGTCTGCGAACCCGCGGACGACGAGCACGTGGTCGTGCGCGTGAGGAACTCTGGGAGCAAGCCGCGCCTAGAATCGGGGCGCGGGCTACGGTCCATCGCGGCGAAGCTCGAACCGTTTGGGGCATCCATCGACGGCGGTATGGTCGGTGATTCGGTGTGGACGTGGGAGGCCCGCCTCTCGCTGGAGCTTTGGCAGGGGGGTCGCTGAGGCCGTGGTCGTCATCCAGGGAATCGTCGTCGACGACATCGAGAGCAATGCAACGGCCGTGATCGAGAGGCTAGATCTGGAGTTCGGGAAGATCGGCTGGAAGGTGCAGTGGACGATCGAGACGAAACCGAATGCCGCGATCCATCTGATCGAGGAGCGGCAATGCGTCGGGCGAGCTGCTGCCTTATTCGCGCGGCTTGCGCGTCGA
>CAZOWW010000017.1:0-53331 GCA_964583765.1 uncultured Kineosporiaceae bacterium | reverse complement strand
GCTTTCCATCTGGTCGTCGCCGACATCCTGTACCGCCGGGAGGACCTGCCCGGGGAGAAGGATGAAGCCCGCTACGACATCATCGAGTCCGCCCGGGAGCGCAGCAAGGACACCTACATCCTCGCGGTGAGCTCCGGGGACGATAGCCGGCGCAATCTCATGTCAGAGGCACGGCGCTACGGGGCGACACGCACGCTCCTGCGCAACCAGTTCAGCAGAGAATCCGATGAGGACAATCCCCGAGCCATTGTTCGCGGCATCCGCGACGCCCTGGTCGTGGCCGGGGTGGTGAGGACCCTTCCTGTCACACCGGATCCTGCGCGGCATCCCGGCGTCGAAGTTCTTCTGCAAGAGGTCGGAAGCCCGACGATCTCGGAGTTGTACCGGCGCGTTCTCGGCCTGGAGGACTGGGGACATCGCGGAGCGATCCGCGTGGGGCACCTGGTCCGCGGCGCGTCAGGCGCACGGGTCTGCCGGGTATCGACCGAACTGCCCGGCGTCGGTGTCGTCCACCACGTCCTCAAACTGGGCCACGACAGGGCGCTCTTGCAGCGCGAAGCGATCAGAGGAGCCAACGCGGCGAGGCTGCTGTCCCAACGCTTCTTCGTCCGGCACGAGACCACCGAACCGGTCGGGCCGGTCAACGGCTGGTGGGCGATCGCCTCGCTCCTGGTCGGAGAAGCCATCGACTTCCGCACCTGGATTGCCGGGTCACCGAGTCAGGAAAGCGTGGAGATGGTCTTGTCGGGGCTCTTGGTCGACGGCCTCGGACAACTCTACAGCGCGAATCAGCAACCCACGGAAGATCTCGCGCTGGAAAGTCTCAGGTTCCCTGGATACCGATGCCTCCTGGTCGTCGCCGCGCTGGACTACCTGGCTCCAGCAATATCCCGAATTAAGCCTTTTGGTGGGGCGATCGAATGCCAGAAGGCCGTGCGCACGCTCATCAGTTTCTGTGAGGAAGGAATCCTTTGCGGATTGACCCCGAGAAGGTCCACACCGGGCAATTGGCGATGCCTCAGCCACGGAGACCTACACGGCGGTAACGTTCTGGTCTACCGAGGGAACACTCCGACTCCGACCCTGATCGACGCCAGTGAGTTCGGCCACGCGCACTGGGCCACGGATCCCGCGCGGCTGCATGTGGACCTCATTCTTCGCTGCGCCGGTAAACCCGAGGACTCCATGTTCTGGGACGAGTTCCCAGCATGGCGTGACCGGGCCGAAACGGCCGCCGTGGACGCTGACGACGCGACACCCGACACCGGCAGCGCCGCGGATATTGCCGCTTTCGGAGCGCACTGGATCTCCCGCAATCTCGCAAGGTTCGCCCTCCCAGCCACGCTGTCACAGGATCGCCGGGAATACGCCTGGCAGTGGCACGCAGCGCTCGCGGCACAGTATTTGCGCGGGACGTACCAGAAGGACCTGCCGGCGCCGAAACGCTTATTGGCGGCGGTCGCCGCCCATGACCAATTACGGCGGGCCCGGGCGATGGTCACGGGATGACAACCGAACGGGATGGACCGATCTTCCACTCCGCTGAACAGCGACGGGCCAGAACGGTCATCATGTCCTCGTGGAACAGACAAGGCGCCATGCCGCGCGCCGTCCCCGCCCTGCGATCTCCAGAGGCGTCGTCGCGGTGGCCGTCGTCCTCGTCCTGGCAGCAGCCTTGACGGCGCTTCCCACCGCACTTGTCCAATTCGATCTTCGTGGACGGTCGATCAGTACGCCCGATGACCTCAGAGCGCTCAACGACGCCCGGACATTCGTGTTGCAGATGTTCGGGGGGCTGGCCGTCGCGGTGGGCGCCTACGCAACGTGGCGTCGGCTCCGCATCAACGAGGACGAACTGCGCGCAACCCGTGACGGACAAGTGACCGAACGGTTCACGCGGGCGATCGAGCAGTTGGGCAGTGACAACACCGACGTGCGGATCGGCGCCATCTTCGCTCTGGCCCGGATCGCGGACAACTCGCCCACCGATCGCGACGCGATCATCGCGACTCTGTCCGCCTTCGTCCGGGGACACTCCCCGTGGCCACCCACCCGGGCGGGCCAGCCGGACGACGTGGAACCCGCGGACCTGCCCACCCTCGCCACCCGCGCCAACGACGTACAGTCCGCGGTCGCGGTGCTCGGACGGATCCCCTCCCAAGGCGCGCAGGAGCGAATCCGCCTTCCGCACACCGATCTTCGCCGTGCCCGTATGTGGCAGTTGACCCTCGACGGCGCCCTGTTCGGCCACGCCGACTTACGCGGTGCCCGGATCTGGGAGAGCTCCCTGACCAGGGCGGATCTGGCGCATGCCGATCTGCGCGCGGCAGTGCTGACCAATGCCGACCTGAGGGGGGCGACCCTGCAGGGAGCCGATCTTCGGGGCGCCGAACTCACCGATGCCGCGCTGGACGGCGCGCAGGCCGACGGCGGCACGCGGTGGCCGCCCGGGTTCGACGCCCCGGCGCACGGCGTCATTATGATCAAGGACAGCCGAGAGCCCTGACCGCACGCCCCGGCCAATGGGCCTTGCCCTGGTCCACGCACCCCAAGGGGACCTGGTCCCAGGGCAGCGCATGTCCGGAACTTCGTGTGCGGGGGGTCGGCGTCGCGGCCCCTGGGCACATTGCCCGCCCCCGGGCTCTTTGAGCCCGACCAACTGCATCACCCGATCGCTCCTGGAGACGCGGCCTCCGACCTCGTGTACACCCTCATCTGCGAAGAGCCAAAATAGTTCGTTCAGATGATCTGTTCCGCGGAATCGACGTCTCTCACTTCGAGTCCCGAGGTCTCGAGGCTTCCAGTGCGAGACCCCATCTGCCCCAGGCAGCGAGAGGGCTGGCCTCACGAGGCAGCCAAGGCGTCCCGTGATCCGTCGCTTGACACGGTGTGCTCCTGCAGGTAGGCCCGCATCTGGGCCGGGTGGAACCGGATGTGACGGCCTAGGCGGATGTGGGGGATCTGGCGGGCCTCGACCTGGTCGTACAGCCAGTCCCGGGTGACCTTCAGCCAGTCACAGACCTCCTGGACGGTCATCAGGTCCTCCTCCCCCATGTCCGGTACGGATGGAATGGTCACTGTGGTTCTCTCCCGCCGACCGCCTGGTACACCAGCACCTCTTCGTGCGCGGGCAGGTGGACGGGCAAGCCGGCGGCGCGGGCGCGGCGGACGTGCACGAGCTGGAAGAAGGAATGCCGAGGGACCAGGCGCTCGTCGCGGACGGCGGCAAGGAGGGCCACGCACCGTTCGACGGGTCGCAGTCCCGCGGCCAGGGCCGCGGTGTGGACGGCACCGGGCAGGTCGACGAGGTAAGCGCCACGTCGCCAGGGCCGGGCGGTGACGACGACCAGGCCGCCCGGGCGCAGGAACGGGACGCACCCGGCCAAGACGGCAGTGATCCCGTCTGCCAGCCCGAGGCGGCTACGGCGGCCCAGGTTCACCTGCCTCCCGGGGGCGGGCCTGGTCCGGGCCTCGCAAGAGACGCCAGTACCAGGGTCGCCCGCTGCCACCGCTGCGGCGGCAGGGACGGTGTCGGGGGTGTAGGTGTCGTGGAAGCGGCGCAGGGGTCCGTGGCGGTGGTCGACGCGGCCGTGCATGGTCTTGCCGTATGGCGGGGACATCACCACGAGGTCGACGCGCCCGGTCAGGACCGCGGGCAGGACCTCGCCGAGCGTGGTTGCGTCGCCGCAGTGGACCACCGTCTGCCCGGTGCCGCCCTGGACACGGGCCAGCGCCGCGTTGGCGGTGGCCAGGGTGGTCCAGCGGTGTTCGCAGTCCACGCCGATCGCGTCGCGTCCGGCGTGCACGGCTTCGACAAGGGTGGTGCCGATCCCGCACAGGGGGTCCAGGACGAGGTCGTCGGGCCTGGAGTACTCGGTGATGATCCGCTGGGCGAGGTCTGGCCACATCCGCGCTGGGTGCGCGGCGGAGCCGGGCACGAACCGGCCGCGGCGTTGGGCAGCTGGGGAGCGTTGGCCGACCGGCCACACCGACAGTCCGTTCCCCTGCCGTGGTGCAGGCGAGGAGACGGGGACAGCAGCCGGATCCGTGGCCTGGTGAGCCGAGGGTATGGCGGTGGTCATCGGGTGATCCCTCTCTTGAGGACGAAGACCAGCAGGTCCAGGCCGCTGAAGGTGAGCGGCACATGCGCGTCGCGGTGAACGTCGCCGTCCCTGGAGCCGGTGGCGCTGGCGGTGGTCGTGGGGGTGGTGATGGCGAGGAGGTGCTGGAGGTAGCCCAGGCCTGCGGCGTGGGCGGCAGGGATCAGTAGCGCGGCCTGGTCCATGTACGCGACATCTGCCTGCGGGCGCACTGCGATGACGGTGGTTCCCCGGCGGGTGAGCAGGTTGGAGCACAGGCGCAGCAGGTCACCGGCCTGCGGACCGGGCTCGGGGCGGGAGTCGTCGCCGTCCGGGGCCATGGTCGCGCTTCCCGGGCCGGGGCAGGCGTGGGGGCCCGTGGTGGGGGGCCAGTCGGCGTAGACGAGTTGCGCGGCGCCGTGCAGGTGGACGGCGGTGCGCCGGCGGCCGGGGGGCAGGTGGTGGTAGCGGCGGGCGCCTGCGCCCGCGACTCCGGCCAGGACAACGTCGCCGGCCAGATCCACGACCAGCTGGCCGCGGAGGGTGAAGGTCGCCAGGAGCAGCTGGGCCAGTCGGGCATGCGCCGAGACCGGACCAGACCCGTCCTCGCCTCCTGCGGCGGGGCCGAGGTCGGTCAGGCGCCAGGCGGTGATCGGAACGGGGGGATGTCCGGGGACGGCGTCAAGCAGGCCCGTGGCGACGAGGCGCTCGACATCGAGGGGCTCGACGCTGAAGGGCTTGAGGGCGGGAGGGACCGGGGGCGGCCCGTGGGCAGGGTCCGGTTCGGGGGTGAGGGTGTTCATGTCTTCCCAAGGCCCCACCAGATGCCCATCGAGCACACCCGGCCGGGCCAGGCAGCCCAACCCGCGCCCAACCGGCTCCGCCCACCCGGGCGCTGATGGGCCACGTCGCCGCCGAGACACTCCGTCCGGCCTCGGCAACGAGGGCGCGGGGGCGATGTCGCGGCGTCATGTCCGCACGTGGCCCAGGCGCGTGACGTCAACGATGTCACGGGGCGCCAACCCGGCGCTTCCGCATCGATGGCGCCCGGGAAGCGGCAGCACGGCGATACCCAACCGGAACAGCCCGTTACCCAACCGCAGCGGACCGCCACCCCACCGATGCGGGGTTCTCACCCCACGGGAACGGGACATCGGGCAACCGGACCGGTTCGCCACCCAACCGGGTTCATGATCGTCCGGTTGGGTGGCCTACCGAAGATTCTTCTCTGGTGGGGTTCGGTGGGGTACCCAACTGGTTGGGTCGCTGTGGGTGCATTCCGGTACGTCCCGCATCCGCCCTGGTCGGCCTGAGGCCGTCGGCGGTGCAGCGGGGTTTCCTCGACCGGAAGGGCACCCGCCATGTCGTCTCCCGCACCGTCCACCCCGTTCCCCGCCACCAGCGCCGTCCAGGGTCCGACAACCTTGCGCCGTGACCGCGCGGCGCCCTCGACCACGCCGCTCGGTCGCCCGCGCGTCGTCGCGGACACGACCGGGACCTCGGGCCCGCTGGCCACGGCCGAACGGGCATTCGCCCTGTTGACCGCGTCCCCGTCCTCCCTGGTGATCGACGGCGGGGAGGTTCCCGGTCTGGGGCAACGGACCTGGTCGCTGGAGGACCTGCGCGCTCATCTGCTCTCGGACGGCGTGCCGCGCTCGCTGCGGGACGCCACCTGGCGCCACCTGGTCACCCGGGCGCGCCGGGACGGTCCGGCGTGGGTGATCGGATGCGTGGGGGTGGCGATGCCCGGTCTGCGCCGGGCCGCGGCGCGGTTGAGGCCCGGATGGCCCGGGGAGATCCGTGACCTGGACGCCGAACTACTGACGGGGTTCTTGGACCGGCTGCGCGTGATGGACCTGGAGGGTCCGCGGGTGTGCGGGCGTCTGATCGATGCTGGTGTCCGCGCGGCGCGCACCGCGCGCGAGGCCGAGGCAGGGCAGACCGAGGTCATCCGGGTCCTGCCGGTGGTCTCGCTGGCCCCGGCGCGCCCATGGGACCACCCGGACTGGGTCCTGGCCCGCGCGCAGGCCGCGGCGGTGATCTGCCCGGAGGAGCACCTGCTGATCGGGGCGACGCGCCTGGAGGACGTGCCGCTGGCCGAGGTCGCCGCACACCTGCAGGTGAGCGTCTCCTACGCCTCGACATGGCGAGCCAGGTGCGAGGCCCGGCTGGCCAAGGCCATCGCCGCGGGTGAAGTCGACGTGATCCGCCGCCGGCCCCGCAACCTCCAGGGTGACCCCACGCTTGCGCAGGTCCGTCCGGTCCTGGCGGCGTGCCAGGCGCTGGAGTCCGAGTCGGCCGAACCGGATGCCTCGACGCGAGGACAGCGCCCGGTCGCGGAACCTGCCCAGGGGTGCGGCCAGGACCCCACCGGAGGTCCCCGGGCCGCCTGGTTGGGTCCGGTTGGGTTACCGCGGCCGGCCCGGGTGTCGTGTGGGGCACCCAACCAGGGCCTTGGGGATGGTGACCGATCCGTCACGACGCCCCGCCCGCCCCACCCTCACCGGGTCTGCGGGCGGGGCGGGAGGTGATCACCCATGAACCCCACCCACCACCACTCCCCTGGCCCTGCCACGCTCCCCGACAGCCGCCACGGCGGCGAGCGCACCAGCAGCCTCGGCCCCCAGGCTCCGCAGAGCGTGTTACCCAATTCGATGCTCTGCGGTGTCCGCAGCCGCGCCGGGAACTCCGGCAGGACGGGCACCGAACCCCACCACGCCGGGGCGGCCTCACCCTCCCCGAGTGCAGGGCCGCGCCATCGACACGGTGAGCGGGCTCGGCACCGGGGCGGCAGCTGCTGGCCTGTCCGGCGCGGGACCCGTATTCGTGCTCGGCGTCGCCCCGAAGGCCCTTCGCCCCGTCGGGGTGCCGGTCGCGTCTCGGCGTGGAGCCGCATCGTCGTCCGCCTCATCGCCGCCCAGAGGTTCATCCGCAGCCTCGTGTCCCCGGTGGCGCGGACCCTACGCCGGACCTCGAACCCAGTCGGAGGGACCACGGGTCCCACCTCGTCTTCGGCCTCCGCGCCACGTCGGGGCCGGCACCTGCCCGCCCTGGTGTTCGCCCCGGGGCTGCTGGGGGCCGGTCCTGGGATGCTCGCGGTGAACGACCTGCCGACGGTGGTCAGCAACCTGACCGCCTGGGTGGTGGGGATCCTGGCCGGGGTCGCGACACTGTTCCTGACCGTCGGCGGGGCCCGGTACCTGATGGCCGGCGGAGACCCCAGTGAGGTCGAACGCGCCAAGAGCGCCCTGCGCTCAGCGGCCCTGGGCTACGCCCTGGCCATGCTCGCCCCGGTGTTCTTGAGCATCCTGCGCCAGATCCTGGGGGCATGAGCGATGGGCCAGTGGATGTTCGGCTGGATCATCTCCGCCCTGGCGGGCGTCGTGACCGGGGCGATCAACACCCTGTGGCGGCTGCTGGCCGCGACAGTGTTGACCACCCCCGATGTCACCGCCCTGCCCCAGGTCCAGGTGATCACCGCCCGGTCGGTGGCCATCGTGGATATCGCCTACGTCCTGGCGATCATCGCCGCCGGGGTGATGGTCATGGCCCGCGAGAGCGTCCAGGCCCGGTACGGGCTGAACGACCTGGCCCCGCGCCTGGTCCTGGGATTCATCGCGGCGAACTTCTCCGTGAGCGTGTGCCGCGAGGCCATCACCCTGGCGAATGCCCTGACCCGGGCCTTGACCGGGGACACCATCACCGCCCACGGTTCCTTCACCCAACTCCTGCGGATCATCACGGCGGCCCTGACCGACAACGGCACCGCGTTCCTGAGCGTGGTGATCGTGCTGGTCCTGGCGGTCCTGGTCGCCTCCCTGCTCATCCTGTGGATCACCCGACTCATCACGTTGATCATCCTGGCGGGTGTGGCGCCCCTGGCGTTGGCCTGCCACGGTCTGCCCTGGACCGAGCCCGTCGCGCGCCTGTGGTGGCGGTCCTTGGCCGGGTGCCTGACCACGGTGATCGCCCAGGCCCTGGCTCTGCACACGGGCCTGAGCATCTTGTTGGACCCGGACGCGAACCAGCCCGCACTGGGATTCCCGCACGATCCGTCGGCCACGTTCAACCTGCTGATCGCGGTGTGCCTGCTGTGGATGACCGTCCGCATCCCCGGCCTGATCCGCCGCCACCTGGTCGGCACCACCCGGCAACGCTCCGCGCTCGGGTCGATCCTGCGGTTCGTGGTCCTGCAGTACCTCACCCGGAGCCTGGTCGGGCGGGTCCGTGGACTCGCCGCCGGCACTCGACGCCCGCCAGTTCGGCCCCCAGGCGCGGCAGGGCCGGGTGGTCGCGGGGGTCCGGTCCGACCGCACGGGCCACGCCCCCTGCCCGGTGGCGCAGGCCGCGCCGGCCGGCCGGGCACTACCGGCCCCGGCGCCAGGACCAGTGGACGGGGGAGCTCGACCCCGAGCTCAGCCCCACGCACGGGCACCGGGTGGCCCGAGCCCTCCCGCACCCCTGGCCCGGTCGTGCCGAGCTCGGTCCGCTCCAGTACCGGCCGGCCCGCCCACACCCCGTCGGCCCTCGTTCCCCGCACGGGCCAGGGCACCGGGACGGACCGGCCCACCGGGTTCCCGGTCACCCCGGCCGGGAACCGGTCCGCGCGAACGGGCGGCGCCGTGCGTGCTCCCCGCAGCTCAGCGCCCGTCGGGCCAGGTGCGCCGGCGCGCACCGTCACCCTGCCCGCGGGCAGGTCCAGCTCCGCCTCGCCAGCCGGCACCGGTCCCTGGCCAGCCCCGACCATCTCCCGGGTGCCCACGGGCCCACGGGCGAGTGATCCGCGTGTGACCCCTCCTGGTGGTCCGGTGCGTGGGCGGGGGGTGCGTCGTGGACGGTGAGGTCAGCGCCCGGATTCCCGCCGATGTCGGGACGCCCGACACGGTGCTTTACTCGTTCACCGCGCGGCAGGTCGCCTACCTGGCCGCGGCGGCCGCCCTGGACTACCTGGCCTGGCGAGTACTGGGATCCACGGTCCCGTTACCGGTGCTGGCCGGGATCCTGGGGCCCGGCACCGTGGTGCTGGTCCTGATCGTCCTGGGGCGCCGGGACGGGGTGAGCCTGGAGACCTGGCTGCGCGCCGCCTGGACCCACCGCACCACCCCAGCCCACCAGAGCCCGGCCGTGGCCCGCACGGTCCCGGGCTGGGCGCCCCAGGGCACGCCTTCGCCGCGGATCGGCGTCCTGCGCCTGCCCGCCAGGGCGATCAGCGACGAGGGTGTCATCGAACTGGGCGGGGTATGCGCGGTGATGGTCGCGGCCGAGACCGTCAACATCGCCCTGCGCACCCCGGGTGAGCAGGCCGGGCTGATCGCCACCTACGCCCGGTGGCTGAACTCCCTGACGTCCCCGGTCCAGATCCGCATCTCCACCACCCGCGTGGATCTGACCGGCCGTGCCGACCATCTCGCGCAGCGGTGCGCCTATCTGGACGTCCCGGCCCTTGCCGAGGCCGGCACCGAGCACGCCGAGTACCTGCGCACCCTGGCCGACGACGACGACCTGGCCCCTCTCGCCCGCACCATCACCATCACTCACACCACCCTCGCCGCGACGACCACCCGGACCGGCAGAACAGGGTCGTCATCGACGAGTCCCGCAACGTCAACGGGAGTGCGGGCGGTCCTGCGGCACGGGGAGCACACTGCTGCGGCCCTGGCCGGGCTCGGCGCCCGCACCCAGGTGCTGGACGGCCAATGCGCGTTGGCGGTCCTGACCGGCGCCATCGACCCCTACGCCCCGACCGACGCCTCCTGGCCCCGGGCCCTGCCCGAGACCACCCCGGCGTCCGAACCCGGCACCACCGGGATCCGCCACAGGACCAGGTTCGTTCGGCGGCACCGCGACGCCGGCGCGGATGCGGGGTTGGCGGCGGTGACCGGCCCCGCGGCCGTGCACACCGGCCGGGACCACGTGCGCGTCGGCGACGCCTACGTCGCGACGCTGGTGGTCACCGGGTACCCGGCCGAGGTCGGCCCGGCCTGGCTCGAACCCGTCCTGTCCGCCCCAGCCCGGGTGGACGTGGCCCTGCACATCAACCCCCTGCCCGCACCCGCCGCGGCTGCCGGACTGCGCCGTCAACGCGCCCGACTGGAGTCCACCCGGCGTCTGGGAGCCGACCACGGGCGCCTGGAGGACCCGCAGATCGAGGCCGCCGCCACTGACGCGGCGGACCTGGCCGAATGCCTCGCCCGCGGGCAGGCCCGCCTGTTCCGCCTGGGCCTGTACGTCACCGTCCACGCCCCCACCCAGGCCGAGCTCGCCGACGCCGTCGCGCTGGTGCGCGCGTGCGCGGCCGGGGCGCTGCTGGACGTCCAGCCGGCGACCTGGCGGCACCTGCCCGGCTGGACCACCAGCCTGCCCCTGGGCACCGACGCGATCGGCATGAGCAGGGTCGTGGACACCGACACCCTGGCCGTCGCGTTCCCCCTGGCGAGCAGTGACCTGCCCGCACCCCTGCCCGGGGAGGCACCCGCCCCCGGCGGGGTGCTCTACGGCCTCAGCGACACCGGTGTCCTGTGGTGGGACCGGTGGGCCCAGGACAACCACAACTCCGTGATCCTGGCCCGCTCCGGCGCCGGCAAGTCCTACCTGGTCAAGCTCGAGATCCTCCGATCGCTGTTCGACGGCGTCCACGTCGCAGTCATCGACCCCGAAGACGAATACGCCCGGCTGACCCAGGCCGTGGGCGGGGTCCGCATCGCCCTGGGCGCCCCCGGAGTGTGCGTCAACCCCCTGGACATCCCGTCCGGACACACCCGCCCCGACGAACTACGCCGCCGGGCCATGTTCGTCCACACGCTCGTCGCCGTGCTCCTCGGTGCGCCACCTGCCCCGGACGAACGCGCGGCGTTGGACGCTGCAATCACCTGCGCGTATGCCGCCGCCGGCATCACCCCCGACCCGACCACCTGGGACAGGCCCGCGCCCCTGCTCGGCGACCTCGCACAGGCGCTGGCCGCCCAGGACAATCCTGTGGGCCCCGTGTTGGCGGCCCGGCTGGCCCCGTGGACCACCGGCACCCACTCGTCCCTGTTCGCCGGGCCCACCACCTGGCGGCCCACCGGTCGCCTGGTCACCTGGTCCCTGCGCCGCCTGCCCGACGAACTCCGGGCCGCCGGGATGCTCCTGGCCCTGGACGCCATCTGGCGCGACGTCGACACCCCCACCCTTGGGGGGTCCGTGCCGCGGCGTCTGGTGGTGGTCGACGAAGCCTGGACGCTGCTGCGCGAGGACGCCGGAGCCCGGTTCCTGTACAAGATGGCCAAGGCCTCCCGCAAGCGCCGCGCAGGTCTCGCGGTGATCACCCAGGACGCCGCCGACGTCCTCGGCTCCGAGCTGGGGCAGGCGGTCATCGCGAACGCCGCCACGCAGATCCTCATGCGCCAAGCACCCCAGGCGATCGAGGAGGTCACCGCCGCGTTCGCCCTGACGCGAGCCGAGGCCCAGATGCTCACCGTCGCCCCGCAGGGCACCGCCCTGCTCCTGACCGGCACCCACAAGATCGCATTCGAGGTCGTGGCCTCCCCCGCCGAACACGCACTCCTCGAGGACCGTGCCGCGCTCGCGCCGGAACCCGGCGGACAAGGCACACGGGACACCCTCGACGAGGGTGGGTGGCCCGCATGAGCGTCCCCAGGTCGCCGGCACCGGAGATCCCGGCCGGCCCCGCCCACCTGGTCTCCTGGCTGACCGCTCACCCCGACCTGGTCGTCGCCGGCCTGTGCCTGGGCGCCGGGCTCGCCGTCGCCGCAGGCGCCGGGGTCCGGCGGTGGCGCCATGCCCGCCTGGCCCGCCACGCCCACCTGGTGCAGATCCTGCCCCCACCCGAGGTCGAGGCCACCGGGGCGTCGACGTGGTGGGCCACCGTGACCCGGATCCTGACCCCGGCCCCCTGGCAGAGAGCCCTGTTCGGCACCCCCCATGTGGTGTTCGAGTACCGGTGGACCGGACGCCAGGCGACCATCAGCGTGTGGGTGCCCGGCACCGTGTCCGCCTCCACCATCGCCGCCGCCGCGCGGGCCGCCTGGCCCGGAGCCACCACCACCCTGGCCCCAGCCACACAGGCCCCAGCCCCCATCCCACTGGACGCACACGAGTCGGGGGCGGCGACCGAGAGCGGGGCGCTGATCGCCGCGCGCCCCACCTGGTACCCGCTGGCCGAACGCCACGAAACCGACCCCACCCGCGCGTTGATGACGATGGCCGCCGGCCTGCACGGGAACGAGACCTCCTGCGTGCAGATCCTGGCCCGCCCCACCTCACCCCGGCGCCTGGCCCGGGCACGGGCCGAAGCCGGACGGGCAGCCACCGCACCCGCCCACGCCGGGCCCGCCGGTGGCCTGGCAGATCCCCTGACCTGGGTCCGCGGGGCCCTGGGCGCGATCACCGACCTGCTCACCCCCCGCACCGCCGGTCCCCACGCCGGTGCGCGGGCCACGCGCCTGGACCCCGTCCGCGACCGGCAGGTGCGCGCCGGCATCGACAAGCTCACCGGCCCTCACGTCGAGATCGCCATCCGCTACGCCGCGACCGTCACCCCCCGCACCCCCAGCCCCGTACACGGCCCCTCCACTGTTGCCGGAAGCGCCAGCGGCGACCGGAGTGCCCGCAGTACCGGGCGCACCACTGCGATCCGCCCCGTCCCCGCCTCGACCACCGGCTGCGACGAGGATCGAGCGGGCCGCTCCGAGGCCCGGAGAACCCAGGGACTGGTCTCCCGTCGCGAGACCACGCAGGTCGCCAGGCGACGCGCCACCGTCCTGGCGCACGGCCTGGCGTCCTCCTTCGGCGTCCATGCCGGCGCGAACCACCTGCGCCGGATCCACCTGCACCAGCCCGCCCAGGTGCTGGCCGCGCGGCGCCTGCGCCGCGGGTTCCTGGTCTCCCTCGGCGAGCTCGCCGCCCTGGCAACCCTGCCGACGGACCTGGCGGTGCCGGGTCTGGACCGGGCCCGCGCCAAGGCCGTACCCGCCCCGATCGCCGTCCCTGCCGGTGGTCGGGGCATGAAGGTGCTGGGCCGGGCCGAGGCCGGTGGCCACGCGGTCGCCCTGCCGGTGGCCGATGCCCGCTCCCACCTGCACGTGCTGGGCTCGACCGGGTCCGGCAAGTCCACCCTGCTGGCACACCTGATCCTGGCGGACATCCGCGCCGGCCGCGGCCTGGCGTTGATCGACCCCAAGGGCGACCTGGCCACCTTCGTCCTGGCTCACCTCGACGAGCGGGCACGGCGTCGCCTGGTGTTGATCGACCCGGACACCCCCGGTGGGGCGACGTTCAACCCGCTGGTCGGCCCGGACGCGGATCTGGTCGTGGACAACGTCATCTCGATCTTCTCGAAGATCTTCGCGAAGCATTGGGGACCAAGGATCGACGACGTGCTGCGGGTGGCATGCCTGACCGTCATGCGCCACCCCAACCCGACCCTGGCGCTGATCCCACCGCTGTTGAACGACAAGCAGTTCCGGGCCCCGTTCACCGTCGACCTGGACGACCCGGCCGGCCTGCGAGGGTTCTGGGAGTGGTACGACACCGCCCCCGCGGCCCTGCGCGCCCAGGTCATCGCCCCCGTCCTGGCCCGGTTGCGCTCGTTCCTGCTGCGCGACTTCGTGCGCGCCACCATCGGGGTCCCGAGGTCCTCGTTCGACATGAACCACGTCCTGGACGGCGGGATCCTCATCGCCCGGCTCCCGAAGGGGCAGTTGGGGGAGGAGACCGCCAAACTCCTGGGCTCCTTCGTGTTCGCCGCGATCTGGCAGGCCGCCACCGCCCGCGCCCACCTACCCGAAGCCGCTCGACGCGATGCGACCGTGGTGATCGACGAAGCGCACAACGTCCTGAACCTGGCGGGGTCGGTCACCGACATGCTCGCCGAGGCCCGCGGCTACCACCTGGGCCTGGTCCTGGCCCACCAGAACCTCACCCAACTCCCGCGCGAGACCCAGCTCGCCCTGTCCGCGAACGCCCGCAACAAGATCTACTTCACGTGTTCACCCGAGGACGCCGTCCACCTGGCCAAGCACACCGGCCCCCACCTGGACGAACACGACCTCGCCAGCCTGGACGCCTACGTGGCCGCGACCCGCCTGGTCATCGCCAACCGCGAGACCGCGGCGTTCACCATGCGCACCAACCCACCCTCACCGCTGCCCGACCCGACAAGGCTCCAGGGTCCTGACCAGATGGCGCGGAACCGTCATGAGTCTTCCTGAGCGGACCGCGAGCCGCGGGTGGTGCCATCGCAGCCCCCGTGGGAACCCCTATGGGAACGGTCATGGAACCGGCCGTGCGAGTCCCTGTGGGAGGCCCCGGCGGCGCACCGGCGTCCCGGTCCGGTCATTCCCGCAGGTCGGGCCCTCATGAGCGGGACGAGGAGCCCCGGTGGGCCGCCCCGAAATACCCCTGAAAGGGGTACCTCCCGATCGGGGGAAACCACCAGCCGGTCACCGGGCCCGGGTTCCTCGACGGGGACGATCCGGTCCGGGCGTTCACCGCGGACCCACCCGTCCCTGCTGGACCTCACCGCCCGCCTGACCGCCCGGGACCTGGTCCTTGCCCGTTTGCTGGCCGAGCACAAGGTCCTGACCCACGCCCAGATCACCCAGGTGTTGTTCACCGCGCCGGGCACCGCCGCGAACCGGCTCGCCCGCCTGCGCCGGTGGGGCGTCCTGGACCGTTTCACTCCGCCCCGGTCCGTCATCGACACCCTGCCCGAGCCTCGCGGACACACCTGCTGGATCCTGGGTGTCCTGGGGGCCCGATACGTGGCTCTCTCCGACGCCCAACGACCTCCCACGGCCCACGCCGTGCGTGAACGCCAGGACGCCATCGCCGCGAGCACCCACCTGGGGCACACCCTGGGCGTCAACCAGGTGTTCGTGGATCTGCTCGCCCACACCCGCACCCACCCCGACACCCACCTGGCCCGCTGGTGGGCCTCGGCGCGGATCTCCGCCGCCTTGGGCCGGCGGGTGTGTCCCGACGCCCACGGCATCTGGTCCGAGGGCGACCGGCAGGTGGCCTGGCTCCTGGAATACGACACGGGCAGCGAGGCGCTCGCTCACCTGGCCGCGAAGATCGTCGCTTATCGGCGTCTGCGCACCGACGGCGGCCCCGCGTGGCCGGTCCTGTTCCACCTGCCCGGCCCGGTCCGGGAGCAGAACCTGCACCGGCACCTCGCCGCAGCAGCGCCCTGGGGATCCCCCGCGTCCCCGGGCACAGGGCTCGGCCGGGGGATCGGTCTGGGGGCTGAGGTGGTGGTGGCCACCACCACCCGTGAGCGCCACCAGCAGATCGGGCCGGCCGCGCCCCTCTGGCGCCTGGTCGGTGACCCCGACCCCCCACGGCGCATGATAGACCTGCCCTGCGCGCCCGGGCGGCCCGGGCCGTATCACCCCGGCCCACCCACCCCCCACGAGGACCCCCTGCACCTGCAGCATCCTGGGGAAGCGGCCCTCGGGGCCCACCGGGGTGCCGACGGTGGGGACGCGGCCTCCGCACAGGCCGGGGGCTGGCACCGCGACCCGGACCCATGATCCGCACGGGCGTGATCGCGGGGAGCTCGCTGCCCGGCGACAGCACGCCGCGGTCCACCGCCACAGGGGCCGTCGGGCCGGGCTGGCTCCACGTTGCCCGGTGAATACCTGTGGGTTCGCCCAGACAGGCTCAGCCGGGTGGACGGGTCACCGATGGGTGAGTGGATCGTCCGTCTCGTGTCAGGAGATCTCGGTGAGTATCAACTCGATCGGTTCGAGCAGTAGTTACGCGGTCCAGAACTGGGGCCAGGGGCGTCAGCACGGTCACAAGGTCCGGGACAGTGTGCAGTCCGCGGTCGCGGGCGCCTTGGGGATGAGCGTGAGCCAGCTGCAGAGTGCCCTGTCCGGCGGGCAGAGCATGTCCCAGGTCGCGCAGGCCAAGGGGATGTCCGCCAGCACGCTGACCTCCACGGTCGTCTCGGCCCTGCAGTCGGCCGGCGTAGGCGGGTCCACCTCCAGTTCGGGGACCAGCAGCGATCGGCTGACCCAGATGGCCAACCGGATCGTCAGCATGACGGGCAACGGCCCCGGCGATTCCGGTGTCCAGGGCCCGGGGGGCTTCGGACCCGGGGGGCAGGACCCTCAGAAGGTTCGCGACAGCGTGCAGTCCGCGGTCGCGGGTGCCTTGGGGATGAGCGTGAGCCAGCTGCAGAGTGCCCTGTCCGGTGGGCAGAGCATGTCCCAGGTCGCGCAGACCAAGGGAGTCTCCGCCAGCACGCTGACCTCCACGATCGTCTCGGCCCTGCAGTCGGCCGGCATGGGTGGGTCCACCTCGTCCACCACCTCGACCTCGTCCACCTCGGGCACCAGCAGCGACTTCCTGACCCAGATGGCCAACCAGATCGCCAACATGACGGGCAACGGCCCCGCGTCCGCCAGCACGAACAGCACCAGCGGTGTCAGCAGCACCAGCGGTCATCACCACCATCACCATCACAGCGGGGGATCCTCGACCGGCAGCGCCACCGACTCCGTCGATGCCGCACTGCTGGGCCTCATCACGTCGAACAGCTCCTCCAGCAACTCGGGCACCTCGACGGACGAGACGGGCACCAGCAGCCTGCTCAACACCCTGGACACCCAGGCCTGAACCCTCGCCGCGCGCGCTGCCCTGGACCGGCCGGGAGGAACCGGAACCGGCCCCCAGGGGTGAGCATCCGCCGGACCCGCAGCGTGCCGGAGGCCCTCACCGGGACCCGGCACCTGCCCGGCGCTGAGTTGATTCGAGAGCTGGCCAGTACAGCGTCCGGCCCGCGGGGCCGTGGGTTACCCGCCGGCCGGACGCGAGCGCGCGAGGCGTGAGTCCTCCCGTGTAGGCCCTGGAGCCGGGACGGTCGAGTCGTGGGATTGATGGAACAGGATCTGTTTACCGCCCGGGTGCTGGCCACGAGCGCGGTGGACGTGGTCAAGGACGTGCGGGACGGCCGGTTGTGCGCCCAAGTGGTCCTGGCCGGCCAGGTATTCGAACGGGTGGACGCGGTCTGGGTGAATGCGGTGTGCCAGTTGGTGCGCGCGCTGGGAGCCGATCCGCAGCGCTTGCGGGCGCTGGGGGTGGCCTGCGAGGTCGAGCAGGTCCTCGGGCAAGGTCTCGGAGAGGTGTCTGAGCAGGTGCTGGCCCAGGCGAGTGTGGACCTGGCCCACCGGGCACAGGACATGATCTCGGGCGATCCGGGCAGGCAAGAGCAGGTCTTGGCCCAGGCGCGGTGGTACTTGGCTGCCTGGGGCCTGGGAGGCACGCAGGATCCCCAGACCCACCCGACGGCCCGGGCCGTCGTCGCCGAGAGCGTGCCAGGGGTGGAGGTGCCGACGAAGGACGAGACTCCATGAGCCGGCAGGAGCGCGCCGAGGACTCCACCAGGGCGCCCGGTCGGATGGCCGGGCACGCCACAGGAGCGACCTCAGTAGATCGATCGCCCACGCTGCTGGGGGTGGTCTGGCCTCCGGTGGCGCGTCGGTGCGCTGTCCCCCCGCTTTCCCGCAGGGCGCGCAACACATCGCCGGGGGTGTGCCCTGCCCGTTCAAGCGAGACCACCGGGGCCAGCGTTCAGTAACGCTATTCGCACTTCCTGTAATCAACCTGGGATTAAATGGGAACGACCTGAGAATCATGGATACCCGGCGCGAGAAGGAAGGGCCCCGTTCCCGGCGCCTCCCGGACGGTCGGGGAGACCACGACCATGACAGCGGCCCTGTCCGCGAACAGGACGACGACGTCGTGCGTACAGTCGACGTTCGGCAACAGGCGGTGACAACCGCGCGCGTCCCCACCCCCCGGTCCCGCCTGGCCCGCTGGTGGCCCTCGGCACGGATCCCGCCGTCCTGGGCCGGCGGGTGAGCCTTGACGCCCACGGAGTCTGGTCCGAGGACGAGCGTCAGATTGCCTGGCTGCTCGAATACGACACCGGAAGCGAGGCGCTCACCCCTCCGGGATCGAAGATCGTCTCCCGCCGGCGTCTGCACGCTGACGACGGACCGGCCGGGCAGGTACTTATCCACCGGCCCAGCCCTGTCCGGGAGCAGAACCTGCACCACCACCGCGCGACCGTGCAGCCCTCACCTGCTGCGCCCGGGGCTGAGACGACGCCCGGTCCCCGCCCACCCCTGACGAGGACCCTCTGCATCTGCTGTGGCAGGACGGGCAATGGGCGCTCCACCAGCGCGACGACCATCCCGGCACACCCGCGTCCCGATCAGGCCGCCGCGGGTTACCCAACCAGCACGGCGCGCTACCCAACCAGATTCCCGGGCGCCGTGGGAGAAGGACACCCACCCAACCGGCGTCCGCGACCATGTCATCTCCTGGCACCCAACCAGCCCCAGCCAAGCAGAGGAACCGCAGGTCACACCCCGGTTGGGTACGTTAGTGCGGTCGCGGGCCGATGCCCGTGGCCTGGTTGGGTACACCCGCTACGGTGGAGGCCTTCCCTCGAAGAACCCACCAGCAGCACCCCGGGCCCGTCCGGTACCCGCGTGAACGATCCGCACCCTGCCCACCCGCCGTCGGCCGGTCGGCGCGGACCACCACCCAGGCGCCACCCGCCCATCCGCACCACAGCTCCTTCACCACCCAGCCCTTTCTCCAACCATTCGACTTCCCTGCGCTCACCACGCGTGCGCATCCGCGTCGCCATGCCGGTCCTCGCCCAGGCCCCAGGCCACCTTTGTCGGCCCGCACGGGGACCCCCGTCGCGTTCGCGGCCTCCCACTCCGTCGACCTCGCGTCGCCATCTCTCGTGGGTACTCCCCCGACGGCCCGCCTCCGGTGATCACAACCGTGATCGTGCGGCTTCTGCGGGCCCCACCCACCGTAGCCCTCGACGCGTCGCGGGCCCACGGCTCCACGGCTCATGCGGACCATCGCCGGGTGGTTCATCTCGACGACACGACGCACCACCCGAATACCGGCAGGGCCGCGCCTTGTGAACACGGGCCGCTGATCCGTGTCGTTCGCCCCGTCGGGTCCCTGTGCGCCACCACTGTCATGTCATCGGACGGGCTGCCCATCAACAGCCGGCTGCTCGCTGGACGGGCACGAACCGAGCCCCTCACCGCCCGCCCCTGGTTCTCGGATCGGCAGCTCGCCGTCCCGGACCCGGTTCCTGACCCTCGCGTCTTGATCTCTTCTGTCGGCCTCCGCCCGCCCGGGTGGGGGCCCCTTCGTCATGTCCATCCACGCCCTGGAGGTGATCTCGCCATGTCGCGGGAGTCCCTGGAAGACCTCAACACCAACGTCCTGAAAGGCTTCACGACCACCACCGGACACGCCTGGCACTACGACCCGAGGTTGCAGGGAGTCGAGTCGAACCACTACCCCGGCCCGGTCCCGATCGAGGACGTGCGCCGGCGCCTGTTCCACTGGCAGGCCGTCCCTCGCCCGGTCGCCGTCCGACTCCCGGCGACCCCGCAGACGGCAACGGACGTCGACGAACAGGGGCGCCCGATCCGCTGGGCGATCCAGGCCGACCGGCAGGCCATCGTCCGATCCGACACCGACGCCGTCCTCGGCCTGTTCAAATCGGGGTACACCCCGCACCAGTACGAGCAGTGGCTGCTGGCCACGGTCGCGGCGATCCTGGACGACGACCTCGTGATCTCCTCCGCGGGCCTGTTGCGTGGCGGGGCGGTGGCCTGGGTCCAGGTGGAGATGCCGACCTCGGTGTCCACCCCGCAGGGCGTGGAGTTCCGGCCCCGCCTGTTGGGGGGCACGAGCTTTGACGGGTCGATCGCCACGTTCTGGAAGCGAGTGATCGGGATCGTGATCTGCGATAACACGATGGATGCGGCGCTGACCGAACGCGGGCAGATCTACAAGGTCAAGCACACCCGCCACTCCGGATTCCAGCTCCGTGCGGCCCGCGACGCCCTCAACGTGATCACCGCGACTGCCTCCGACTTCACCGCCACCCTGGCCCACCTGTGCCAGATCCCCGTCCCGCAGGCCGCGTGGCGGGTGTTCCTGGACGACTACGTCCCCCTGGTCGAGGACGACGGGGCCCGCAAGAGCGGCCGGTCCCTGACCAGCGCGGTGGCCAAGCAGGACGCCCTGCAGCGGCTGTGGACCCACGACGTGCGGGTGACGCCCTGGGCGCACACCGCATTCGGGGTCATCCAGGCCGTGAACACCTGGTCCCACCACGAACAGAGCGCCCGCGGGATGAGCCGCAACGAACGGAACATGCTGAACACGATCACTGGGGTGACCGCTCGGGAGACCACCGAGGTCACCGCCTGCCTGACCAAGGCCCTGGCCCTGGCCGCCTAACGCCCACCACCCGGCGCCCGCGGGAGTCCCCCCGGCCGGCGCCGGTCCTTCCTTCACGGCACCCAGCCCTTGGGCGGGTGCCGTTCGCATGTCGGGTCGGCGCCCCCATGGCCTGGGGCGCCGACCCGGCTCCACCCCCGCCGGGCCCCCGCGGCCCCGGCCCACCGGCTGTGTGCTGTGCGCGCGTGCTCGTTCGAAGGGAAACCCCCACCATGTCCCCTGCCACCCGTGCCCTGCTGATCCTGGACACCGAGACCCCTCCGGCGTGCTTCTACGCCCTGTGCGGGGACCCGTTGTTCGTGATCCCCCACCTGGCGGACCTGGTCCACCACAGCGACGACCTCCACGGGGTGCTGGACGTCGGCGCCTACCGCGCCTACACCACCGCCCACCCCGGGGCCCTGCCCGAGACCGACCTGTCCGCCTGCCCACCGGCCACCCGGCCACCCGGACCGCAGGAGTGACCTACACCTACCGGCTCAGGCCACCCGAGGGGCCACTGCCCTGGTCCAGGAGCACCGGCACCGTCTCAACCGGCACCGGCTGCTTGGCCGGCGCGGGCTCGTCCGAGGTGGACCAGTCCCCGGCCGGCCCGAGTGGTGACGGGCTGCGTCTGGGCATCACCGTCACCGGGGCCCGCGACCACCGGCTGCTGGGGGCCGTGACCTCACCGATCATGGGGCGCCTGGGCCTGTACCGGGCCGCCGCCCGCTGCTGCCAGGTCCTGGCCGGTGACCTGGCCGCCCACCCGGCCCGTACCCGGGACCGGCGCCTGGTGGAGTTCCTCGAACCCTCCTGGTGGCACACCCACGCGGCGACCTTCACCGGCTGGGCCCAGGACATCACCGACCCGACAGCCGGCCCGCGGATGCTCGCGGGTCAGCGGCACCGGCGCCGTCACGAGCTGCTGGCCTCGATCGCGATCGAGGCATCCCGGCGCACCGTGTGGGAATCCCTGCCCGAGATCACCGGGGTGCTCCCGCCCGGATGGGCCGCCCGGGCGATCCAGCAACTGCCCCGGGTCCTGTACGCCGTCGAGGTCACCGCACCCGCCCCGTCCCAGGACCTCGGAGTGCGACTGCTGCCCGAACCCCACCCCGGCACCTGGACCGTCCACGACCAGCGCACCGGCCTGACCACCGCGGTCTTCGACGCCCACGGCCAGGTCCGCACCTACCCGAGTCCGGCCGCCGCCACCCACGCCGCCATGAACGCCGTGACCATCCACACCCTGGCTCCCGTGGACGTCGTCCGGCACCACGGCTGAGACCACCACCGGCGCACCGGGCCGGCCACGCGCCCCCGGTCCCCGACGCCCACGAGCCCGCGGCCCCGAGGCCGCACGCCCCTGCGTCGTCGTCTTCTTCCACGCCCCTGCCCGTTCCGGGCCGGGGCGTTCGTCATCGCCTATAGAGCAAGGAGTAGCTGTCGTGTTGTTCACCGTCACTGTCCTGCACAACATCACACGTGAGGACGGTCGCCTGGCCATCCTCGCCCGCACCGGGCAGGACCGCCTGGCGCCCGGGGACACCCTGCGGCGCATCGGGTCCTTGACCCTGGAAGCCGCGAACATGCCCGAGGCCGCCGACGAGGTGTTCGCCGGGTGCAACGGCCACGGCTCGGCCTCGCTCATCGAGATGCACGCCCGGTGGCAGGTCCGCTCACTGTGCGCCGGAGACCTGTTGATCATCGAAGGGCCCGACGAGGCGTTCCACTTGTTGGCCTGCACCGGCACGGGGTGGCGGGCCCTGGAGAACCCGGACCAGTACAGCGTGATCCCCGCCCGCGAGCCGGCCATCGCTCCGCCCGGGGCCCTGGTGCCCGGGGCCGTCCCGCTCGGGCAGATCCGGCCCACGGTGCTCCAGCTCCCACCGGTCACCCGTCCCGGCACCACCGGGCACCCGGGCGGTGAGCAGGCATGAGCGCCAAGCAGGTGCGGATCACCAGCGGTGTCCCGGCGGAGGTCCTGGCCCTGGCCTGCTACAGCCTGGGCTACCGGCCCACCGACTCCCTGGTCCTGGTCGGGGTACGCCCCGACCACACCTGTGCGGCGATGCGCGCCGACCTGCGCGGACGCAACCAGCTGCTCCCGGTCCTGGGGGCCACGATCCCGTTCCTGCGCCGCGAACAGGCCAGCGACGTGATCGCCCTGCTGTTCACCCCTACCGACCCGCCCCTGGACGACGTGGACCAGCGCTGGATCGAGGCCGCCGGGACGGCCCTGAGCGAATGCCACCTGCGCGTGGCGGACCTGGTCTGGGTCGGCCCCACCCGATACCGGTCCATGCGGTGCACCCGACCCGACTGCTGCCCACCCGCAGGACTCCCGGTGGCCGAGGCCCTGACCGACACCCTCGTGGCCGCCACCGAGGTCGCCGACGGCGCCACGTGCGCGCCGACCCTGGAAGACCTCATCGCCGACACCCAGCCCCGCGACGTCCTGGACGCCGGGACCCTGGCCGTGACCGACCCGGGCGATCCTCACGCCTGGCTGGGCGACTGGGCCACCTGGATCGCCCACCCCGACCGGACGGACTGGGCCCGGGCCGTTGCCGGGATCAACCGCACCCGTCACCGCGACGCGGTCATGGCCATAGCCATGGCGCCCGGCCTGGACCCCGCCACCGCGATCGAGGCCCCCGAGGCCATCGCCCGGGACGTGCTGGCCCGGCGCCCGGACCCCGACCACGTCCAGACCACCACAGGGCTGCTGGCTGCCACAGCCTCCCGAGCACCGGCCGGATGGCGGGCCCAGCCGCTGGCCGCCGCCGCGTTCCTGGCCTGGGACCTCGGCCACGGACCCCGCGCCCGCCTGCTCACCTCGGTCGCCCTCGCCGACGACCCCACCAACAACCTCGCCCGCCTGGTCCGGCGCGTCCTGGCCGCCACCATCCCCCCACGGTGGGCGGCCAACACCCCCTGACCCCTTCGCGGAAGACCCGGCGCGGGCACACCACTCGTGGCCCGGCCGGGTCCTGAACGGAGGCCCCCGGCGGAGCCCTTGACGGTCCCGCCCCTCGTGGAAGGAACCCCCAGCCATGATCTCCTCGCACGCCCCACCCGCCACCGGCCCCGCACCCCGCGGGCTCGTCGCGGCCGTCCTGATCGCCTGCGGCGCCGTCCTTGCCGTGGCCGGATACGCCCTCGTCCTGCGGTACCGGGCCCAGATCCAGGGCCTGCACGACGAGCTCGCCCGGTGTCGCCACGCCGCCCGCCACGACGTCCTGACCGGGCTGCCCAACCGCGCGGTGCTGGCCGACCAACTCGACACCGGCACCGTCGCGGTGCTGGCCCTGATCGACCTGGACGGCTTCAAACAGATCAACGACACCCACGGGCACCTGGCCGGTGACCACGTCCTGCGCGTGGTGGCCACCCGCCTGACCGAAGCCGTGGACGGGGCAGGGACCGCGATCCGTCTGGGCGGCGACGAGTTCGCCCTCACCTGGCCGCACCCACCCACCGACCCCTTCGCCGTCGTCCAGAGCGTCCTGGAACACCTGGCCCACCCGATCCGCCTGCCCGACGGGTCCCGGCAGGTCCCCACCGCGACCGCGGGAGCCGCCGTGGCCGGCCCCCGTCTGCACGCCCTCGACCTGCTGGGCGCCGCGGACGCCGCCCTGTACACCGCGCGGGCCACCGGCCGGGCCGCCCACGTGACCACCGCACCCCTCCCGCACCCGGGCCCCGGGAACCCACGCCGCTGGAGCGCACCACCCCCGCGGCCCCGCAGCGGTGGCCACGACGACCCGCCCCCGCCCGGCACCTGACGACCACCCCCGAAGGGCGCCCCGCCGCACACCCCCATGCGTGGCAGGGCGCCCTTCACCTGCGCCCGGCCCCGGGCCCGTCATCGATCACGAACGGAGAACCTTCCGTGACCACACGACTGGAACTGCCCGCCCCCGACCCGCCCCAGGTCCCCGACCCCCAGGCACCCGGCGGCCCCGGATCCGACCCGACCACCGCCCTGACCGGAGCCCCCGCAGCGCAGGCCACCACCCCGACCGCGCGAGTTCACGCCACCTCCGGGACGCGGGCCCAGGCGACCCGGCCCATCGCCCCGGGACCACCAGCCGCCCCAGGACCGGCACCCGTGCCCGCGCCCGGAACGGACACGGCCTCAAATGCGGCCCGCGCAGGGATGGCGTTCCTGTTGGTCCTGGTCGCCATGGGCGTCACGATCGTGATCTGCACGCCGATCGCGTTGAGTTCCCAGGACCTCATCGGCTGGGCCGGTGCCCCCACCGGCCTGGGCCTGCACCGGCCCTGGCCAGTCCTGGTGTTCTGCGCCCTGGACGCGGCCGCCGGGGTCTGTGTCCTGCTCACCGTCTACTGCGCCGGGCGCGGCGAACCGCCCGGGGCGTTCGCAGCGCTCGTCTGGTGCTTCGCCGGCGGCTCCGCGTTCGCGAACTGGCGGCACTCGACCAGCCCGACCGCCGCGCCGGACGCGGTGTGGTTCTTCCCGGCCATGTCCCTGGCCGGGCCCGCGCTGTTGGAGACCGTCCTGGGGCGGTTTCGTCGCTGGGCCCAACGCGACCACGGACGCCGTCACCGCAGACTGCCCGTGTTCGGGTGGCGGCGGTGGATCCCGGCCCTGGGGTCCTTCCGCGACACCTACGGCGCCTGGCGCACCGCCCTGCTGCTGGACATCGACACCGTCACCGACGCGATCACCACGTACCACCGGCTGTGCCCGGACGGGAACCTGCGCATCGCCACCGCCCTGCGCCACCACCACGCCCCGGTCACCGGCCCCGCCGACACCCCGACCACGGTCGCCGACCGTGCCCAGGGCACCGACCCCACCCCGCCCACCCGCGGCCGGGCGGATCCGCGGGTCAGGGATCTGCCGGTCGACCTCATGCGGCGCATCCCCGTCCAGGACGGGCCCTACCAGCGGTGGCGCACCACCTGGGCCGCGCTCCGGGTCGCACCCGGTGACCGCACCACCCTCGCCGGGCTCGCCCAAACCCACGGGATCAGCCTGCGCCAGATCGAGTTCATCCGCCGCGCCGGGGCCGCCGGGTTCCTGGACCACCCCATCCCGCCCGCGGTGCGCCTGGCCACCGGTGCACTGACCGGCCCGGGCGACGAGCCCTCGGACTCCAACGGCAGGCCCCTGAGCACTCCGGGCACCTGACCACGCCCGGGGCACGACCCCGACGCTGTCCGTGCCTCTGCCCCGGCCCCTATAAGAAGGAGAGACCCCGTGACCACCAACGATCCCCACACCAGCGCCGCCGACCCCGGGAAGAGCGATGCCGCCGCGACGGACCCCGCCACGACGGACTCCCTCCCGCTGCCCGGACGCGCGCACCCGTGGTACGCCGGGCTGGCCGCGGGAACCCGCGCCCGCGACGCGCTGCCCGAGGACTGCCGGGACCCCGGGTCGCCGTGAGTTACTTCTGGCTGCGGGAGGGCGCCGACCTGGCCACCGCTTACCCCCACGCGACCTCCGGGCAGGTCACCGCCTTCGTCGCCGGCGCCCGACTGCACCAACCCGACATCTACGACCATGCCCGAGGCCTAGACCCCGCCACGGTCACGGACCCCGACGGTGACGGTGGAGCGGTGGCCTACGTGCACCCCGGCGACGGAACCGTGATCGCCACCGCCGGGATCGGATCGGTCCTGGTCCACGTCCACGTCCACGCCAGCAGCGTCCGCCCGAGCGGTTGGACGATCCAGATCGACCAACGCGAGACCGACCACCCCGGACGGCGGGTCGAGGACTGCACCGCCGTGTACCTGCACGACGGGCTCCTGTGGGACCCCGAGGACCCGAGGACCACGACTCGGACCAGTGAACTGACAGGCCACCCGACCGGGACCCGCGGCCACACCCCCGTCTGGGAGACCCGAACCACACGCCCCAGCGGGGAACCCCGCCGCCCGGTGTCCGGGTGACCACCTCATCCCTGGTCACCCGGACACCACCCCGCCCTCGCGTCCGCATCGATCTCCCGCCGCCCTCCCGGCCCCCGCCGGACCTCGCGCGTCCTGGCCTGTTCCCGCACCAGATCCCCATCAGGGACGCACACCGCGTCCCCTTTCTGCGTTTGGAGGCACTGCATGAAGCCCTTTCTCCTTCACGTTCCCCGTCCAACCCGGCCCACCCACGCTCCCCGGAGCAGCCCCAGAGGGTGGACGCGGTGAAAGAGTCAGGCCTGGGCGGCATCGCCGCTGTTGTGCTGGCCACGGTCCTCGCCCTGGTCACCGGCACCGCCGTCCTGACCGGCATCTCCGCCCCGCTGGCCTGCACTGCCGGTACGGCCACCCCGGACACGATGGGCGCGGCCGGGTTCGACACCGAGCAGCTGGCCAATGCCACGACCATCGCCACGGTCACCGCGCACCTGGGCCTACCCCCACGCGCCGCGGTCATCGCCATCGACGTCGCGATCACCGAATCGGGGCTACGGAACCTCGACCACGGGGACACCGCCGGACCGGACTCCCGCGGCCTGTTCCAGCAACGCGCACCCTGGGGACCCGCCGCCGCCCGGATGGACCCCGCCGCGGCCACTCAGCTGTTCCTGACCGGCGGGCGGGGCGGACAACCAGGCCTGATCAACATCCCGGGCTGGCAGACGCTGTCCCTGGCCGCGGCAGCCCAGGCAGTCCAACACAGCGCCCTGCCGCAGGCCTACGCCGGGCACGAGACGGCCGCCGAGGCCCTCCTGAGCATGGCCGTGGGCTCGGGGATCTCACGAGCAATCCCGCAAGATCTTCAGCAGTTCGTGAGCGATGGGGTGTGCGGCAACGGCGGGGACGGACCCCCCGAGGCAGACCGCGCGATGGCACTGCCGGCCGACTTCACGTTGCCGCCGAGCACGCCCCCGCGGGTGTTCACCGCGGTGCGGTGGGCGCTGGCACAGTTGGGTACCCCGTACTCCTGGGGCGGGGACTGCACTGCGGCCCGCTCGGGCGATCAGCGACGCGAGTGTGACTGCTCGTCGCTGGTCCAGGCGGCCTATCGGGGCGCCGGAGTGGCCCTGCCGCGCACCACCGCCGAGCAGGTCCACGCGGGCCGCCCGGTACCCGGAGTGGTGGACCTGCGCCCCGGCGACCTGATCTTCATTCCCGGAGCTGAGGGCACCCTGGATTCCCCTCGACACGTCGGGATGGCCATCGGCGACGGGCTCCTGATCCAGGCGCCCCACACGGGCAGCGCCGTGCGCCTGACCCGGATCCAGGACTGGGCAGGGCAGATCGCCACCATACGCCGGATCATCTGAGGACCCGGCATGCAGGCACCGCGCAGGTGACTCAACGTTCCTGTGGCTGCCCCGGCGGTCGCACTTGCGGGGCAGCTGCGACGCCCTCATCCGGCCCCGTCTGCGCTTCCCCCCAGCCGATGCCGACCCCGGCACGACAGTCCGGGTGTTCCAGCTCACGTGGCCCCCGACGTGCATGAACAACCTTGTCGATGCCACCATGACGCCCACGACGCGCGCGTTGGCATCCCCCGTCGCCGACCGCGTCAGGCGCCCTGGCTCATTCCCCGTGGCCAGGGCGCCACCTTCTTCCAGGGGCTCCCTCACAGCACGGGCACCGGACATCCCGCACCCCGGGGCAGGAACCCCTCGAAGAACCAGCCCCCTGCGCCTGGCGCCCCGAACTGGACCCGCAGCGCCGGCCACCCGAACGCCCAGTGAAGTTGCCTCAATCGAGGAACACCTGCTTCCAGGGCGCTTCGCGGCGCCCCACGACGCCCCAACCGCCCCCGGCGGGGCCCCGGTCCGCGGCTTTCCGACCCGCCCCGGCACCTTGCCCGCGAGCCCACCCGAGGTCCCACGCGGTCCTGCTGGAAGACCGGCCCGCCACGCGGACCCCACCCGACGTCCGGGGCTTCGTGGCCTTCACCGGGAAACATGGCAGACACGAGGCAGCACCCCCGCCTACCGTCGTCCGCCCTCAGGAGTTCCCGGAGACACCCATGCCCCTCGAGGATCCTGCAGATCTACCCATGGACGACTTCCCCAGGACACGGGCCGCGCGACTGAGGGCCGCCCTGGACGCCCAACCCGACACCCTGCCTCTGTTGCAGGCCCTGGGCCAGGCCCACATCCAGTATCTGCTCGACAACCTGGCCGAGATCTCTTCTATCGTGCACTTGGCGCGCTCGGGACCGTCCCTGCATCGACGGTGGACGAACTCGACCGGGGTCTACGAACCCGAGATCATCGCCTGGACCTGCCAGCGCACGGGTTGCGCTCCCGAGGACCTGTATCCCCGCGTGATCGCCGGGGTGTTCCTGCTGGCCGTTCAGATCACCGTGGAACGTTGGGACCCCACCGACGCCGGCAATCACCTCGCCCACCTGATCCGCCAGACCTACGAGACCGCCGCGACCCTGCCCCACGCACCCCGGCCGTGCTCGCCTGACCCGTTCACCGCGGACAGCGCGTGAGCCTGGTTCCGCGGCGATGCGCAGGTGATGTGTCTCATGGCCCACCGGTCCGCCTCGGACCTCGGCGCGGACGCGACCGCCGGATGTCGCCCGCTGCCGTGGATCACATTGATGCACGAGGCCGTCGCTGTTCACACCCCCAGCGGTTCCCTTGATTGTGAGCTCTCGAACCGGGCCGAAGAGAGGGTGGGCAGGACGCTTCCGCCCCCCGTCGGGTCTCCAAGATTCCCAGGAGTTCACCTCCAATCCCGGGTTGATTCCAGGGCGCGCCGATAGCGTTACCGAACGCTGACCGGGTGGTCTCGCGTGAACGGGCAGGGCATACCCCCGGCGACGTGTGGCACGCCCTGCTGGAGGCAGGGGCAACAGCCCACCGACGCACCACCGCAGGCCAGGCCACGCCCTGACGCACGGACCGGACGCGGCTCCCAGCCGGCGTGCGGCCAGCACCGGCCCGCAACGACTCCAGGGCGAGCGCCCTGTCCCAGGCAGCCGGCCGACACAACCCCCGCCCCTGCCGGATCCGGGCGTGGCACGGCCACGACGACGCAGGCCGCCCGAGCCGCTTCTTCCCACCTCCGCGGCCCAAGGATTCGACTCCCACAGGGATTCCACAGAAAGGCAGCCACGGAAACCGCCCCTCGCCCCGTGGCAAGAACCGACGCAGATCATCCGTTCACGACGGTTCCGCCTGCGAACAACCTGGGAATCATGTGGAATCGCTCATCGATGGCACCGACGCGCCGACGAATCACACCGGGCGGATCCTGCGCCCTGTGTGATTCCTGTGATTCCGTCATCCAGCGAGGTCTCCCATGAGCGTGGCATCGATCAATTCCAACCCGTTCGGCACGTCCTCCAGTACCGGGGTGGAGGGGACGAGCAACCACCACCGGCACGGGATGCCGGCCAAGGTTCTGTCCGCGGTCGCCGACAAGCTGGGCATGTCCAGCCAGGACCTCAAGAGCCAACTCGACTCCGGCAAGAGCCTGGCCGACGTGGCCAAGGCGAAGGGGCTCTCCCGCGACGACCTGGTCGCCACCATCAAGTCCGCGCTGTCCTCCGCCGGCACCACCGACGGATCCACCACGGCCGCCAGCGCCTCCGGCGGTACGACCTCGACGACCGGCACGGCTTCGACCACTGGTCCGAGCCTCGACGACATCGCCAACAAGATCGCCGATCATGTCGAGAGGTCCCACCACCACCGACACCACGAAAGCCAGGCCACCACGACGCCCACGACCAGCACGAGCCAGAGCGCCGAAGCCGCCCTGTTCGGACTGGGCGGGGCAGTGGACACCAGCGCCTGAACGGCTTGTTCACCCGCCCCGACGGGGCCGCCAACCAGGTGAACGCTCAGGTAGGCGGCCTCTGGTGGTACGTGACCATGGTCCCGGGTGCCCAGGCTCGCGTACGCACGTGTGCGCGTGTGCGGCCAGGAAGGCCCGCACCGCGCCCGGGAAGCGGATCGTCAGGCCCCAGGGTCCTGGAGGTCGCGGAGGTGTGCCTCGGGCGCTGGGGGCAGGATCCGGGGCGGGGTGAACACGGCTTCGCTTCGCCCTGCCGTGGCGTCCTGGACGCGCTGTCGGTGCACGGGTACCAGCGGCGGAAGGTCGTCCAGCGGGAAGTAGGCGACGGCGAGGGACTCGTCGTCGTTGACCCGTGGCGTGCCACGCAGGGGGGTGCAGCGGAAGACGGTGACGACGTAGCAGACACGGTCCCCGTTGGGGTAGCGGATGCCGGCGTCGGTGTAGACGCCGGTGATCCTGTCCGGGCGCACGAGCAGGGAGGTTTCTTAGTGGACCTCCCGGACCACGGCGTCGGCGACCTGTTCGCCCGGCTCCACCAAGCCGCCGACGAGCGCCCACGTCCCGGTGTCGGCTCGTCGTCCCAGCAGCAGCCGCCCGGAGGAGTCGAACACCAACGCGCAGACGGTGGGCAGGAGCAGTTCGGCGTGGCCGACCCGCCCGCGCAGGTCGGCCAGGAACGGCGGCATCGGCACGACAGGGCCTCCCTGTGGACTGGGAACGAGTCTGCCTCACAGCAGCCCGCGTGCTCGCCCGGTGGACCTTCCCCACATCCCTGGCCCGCACGGCCGGCCCAGCCGGGAACGGTCCGCGCACGCCGCCGACCGCAACTGGCGTCCACGACAACGCGGTTGATCGGGTGACCCGGATCGCGAGGTCGCTCCCCGGGGGGCCCGAACATCCGCTGTCCCGTCGGGTCTATGTCGAGGCAGCCCGGGCCACCCGGACTGTGGCCAGTGGACGAGGCACACGGCCCTCCTACATCCGGTCCCCGTGTGGGGAAGGTGGTCCAGGGTCCAGCCGTTGGGCCAGTGCGGTGGTCTCCGGCGAGGGTTCCAGGTCCAGGTCCTCCAGCACGGTGCGCAGACGGCGTAGCTGGGCCGGGATCTCGGCGCCCCGGCCCGCCGCTGCCAGGGCGCTCATCGCCGTACGGGTGATCTCTTCGTTGGCCGGGTCGAGGTCGACCGCGGCCAGAACCACCTGGGCGGCCTCAGCGTGCTCGCCCGCTTCGGTGAGCAGATCGACCAGGGTCACGTGGGTGCGCAGCAGCAGTCGCCGGACGCGTTCGCGGGGCCCGGCGATCCACTCGTACTTCGTTCCGTCGGCCAGGCACTGCCCGTCAGCGATCTCCAGGGCCTCGCGCAGCGCGGCGATCCGCCGGGCCCGCCGCCCAGCCGGGTCGCTGAGGCCAGGCCCTGCGATCTGTTCGGCCTCGGCGCGGCGCAGGGCGTCGGTGAAGTCCCACAGGTCCACGCGGACCACCTCGGGGTTCAGGTGGTAGTGACTGCCGGTGTTGACCACCGGCTGGATCTCGGGGTCACCGGCGACCTGGCGGATGGCCTTGCGGAGTCGGGCGGTCTCGGTGGACAGGCACTGGGAGGCCTGGGTCATGGTCGCGGCGGGCCACAGGGCATCCATGATGTTGTTCAACACGGAGCCCGCGCGGCGGACCGAGAGCAGGACCATGATCTCGATCGCGCGGCTGCGCATGTGGGTGACCGGGGCACCGTCCCGATCCCAGATGACCGGGGAGCCCAGCACACGGACCCGCACCCGCTGATCGGGCACCGGGCCCGCACCGGGGTCTTCACCCGCAGCCGAGGGCTCCACGGCGCTCGGCCCGGGGACGGACGCCAAGGGCTCCGCAGGCGCCGAAGGCACCAACTGCGCGGCGGTTCCGTTCATCGCGGCGATGACCCCGGCCCCGTGCGAGCCGGGGTCCGGGTTCCTCGGGACGTTCTCGGGCTCGGGTGTGCGCACGCCGGTGCGAGCCTCGCGCAGCGCGGCAAGGGCCTGCCACGCGGCGTCGATGTTCAGGACCGCCACCCGAGACCCGGCACCGTTCCCGTTCGCGCCGCTGGGATCCTCGGACGGTTCGTGCCGGGTCAGGTGCCCGTCGGCCTGGACGTCCACGCTGGTTCCCGGGTGCCATGCCTGGTCGCCCAGGACGACGATGCTGATCCCGGCCGGGGCGCCGGGCCCGCTCAGGGCGGCCAACCGCTCGCACAGGTCCGGTGCGGGCGTGTCGGTGAGCAGGATCAGCAGCGGCATCGGCTCGGCGAGCGGATCCGTCTCGTGCAGTTCTACGCGGTCGCGCACCTGGTACGCGGCCAGGGTCCGGCGCCGCTCGACCAGTTCCCGTTCGACGTGGGCCAAGCCCGCGGGCAGATCGGCGACCACCTGGGCGCGTTCGACGCCCCCCAGCACTTCGGGCACCTCCTCGCCCGAGGGGGCAGGCTCGTGGGCCTCGCGGCCGGGCCCGGATCCGGATGCAAGGTCACCTGTGGCAAGGGCCGGGGGCGCCAGGAGCCGGGAGGCCAGGTCCGCGGGGATGACCACCTGAGTCCCCGCGAACGGGTCGTGGACCCCACCGGAGGCCACGGCGGCCACGAGCAGGGCACGCGCGGCATCAAGGGCGCCTGGCCCACCCAGGGTGATCCCGCCACGGTCCTGAGCAGCAAGGCCGGTCAGGTCCAGGGCATCAGGCCCGACCGGCGGCAACACCAACCCGGGGATGGCGCCGGTGCGCTCCTGCCGGGAGCCAGCGCTGTGGGCGCGCCGAGCGGCCAGGTACTCCGCGACGGTGGGCCCGGGGTCGGGCGGGTCCAGCAGGGCGGGGGCGTGCGCGCGGACCACGGCCCGGGACCGGGTGATCACCGTCGGGAGCTCGACCAGGTCCTCATCGCCCTCTCCCGGGCGGGTGAGCAGATCCTCGGGGGTGTAGGCGTGGCGGTGACGCCGCCAGAGCCACACCCTGGCGGCCAGGATGGCCAGGGCCGCGGCCATGGGGTAGTCCATCCAGCCACCAGGCACCCGCACACCCTGCTCGCCGTCACTATCTGTGTGCGGGGAGCCGTCCTGGTCACCTGGGATCTGTGGCGAGACGCTCTCCCGTGCTCCGACGCCCGAGCCGGCTCTGCCTGTCGGCACGGAGGCCGGCCACGAAATGGCCGCGGGTGGCTTCACTCCGACGATCGGGACTCCGGGGTGGGCGGGGATCACCGGTGCGGCCCGCCCAGCAGCCGAGGGCTCCGGGACGGAGGCGTGGCCCGCAGCGGGGGACGTGGCGGAAGGGACGGGATCGGGGATCGCCAGCTGCCAGCGCTGGCTGCCGGGCGCGGTGGACGGGGCGGAAGCGGCGGCCTTCGGGGGCGCCGTGGCGGGATCCTGGCCTGCTGCCGGATGGTCTTGTTCGTGGGGTAGGCGTAGTTCCCAGCCGGGGCGGATGAGGTCGGGGTCCTGCAGGTGGGCGCCGTCGGGTTGGGTGATGTCGCGGCTGTCCTGGGCGATCTGGGGGTAGCGGGTCCCGTCGCCCAGGTGGGTCTGGGCGATGTCCCACAGGGTGTCCCCGGGCCGGACCACGTAGGTCGTCGTGTCGGGGTCGTGGACTGAGTTCACCTGCCCTGGTCCGGGGGAAGAGCCCTCGGAGGACTCCTGGGCGGCTGGTTGGGTGGCGCCGGGGATGCGCAGGGTCCAGCCGGGGCGGATCCAGTGGGTCTCGGTCAGGGTGCGTCCGTCGGGTTGGGGGCGCCCGTAGTTGGCGTGGGCGATCTCGCGGAACCGGGTCCCGTCCCCCAGGTGCTTCTCGGCCAGGGACCACAGGGTCTCGCCCCGATGGACCGTGACCTCCAACCCGCCCTCGCCGGCATGGGCTCGGGACGTCGCGGAGGCAGCTGTGGTGGTCGGGTGGCTGGTCGGCGCGGGGCTCGGGGGTGCTGGTCGGGTCAGGGTGCCGTGGTGCCCGGCGGGGTCGGTGGTGAAGGCGGTGGGGATCTCGTGCAGAACGGTGGCTACCGCCCGCGCCGGGGCGGTGGTGCCGGTCTGCCCAGTCGGGGCGGACAGCAGGACGGTGATCGTGGCGATCAGGGAGGCGGCTGCGGGTTGGGCCAGGCCCAGGCTGGGGTGGCGGGGTGCGGGCAGGCCCCGCAGCGCGGCGAGGGTCTCCACAGCCACGGCCAGGACGAGCCAGGCCCATCCGGTCCAGGCGACCACCTTGAGGGAGCCCAGGAACAGGCTGCCGTCGTCCGGGCGCAGGAGCGCGTCGTGGATCTGTCCCCAGGTGGGGGCGTGGGTGGGTAGGTGGGCGGGGGCCACGATCGAGAGCAGGACGGGCAGGCCGGCCACGATTGCGACCAGGACCAGCAGGGCCCCCAGGCCGGCGGCGACATCGCCGCCGGTGCGTTGGCCAGGCTGGGTCCGCGGGAGTGGGCGGTGCGTGGAGGGGCTCACGATGTCCTCCTCATCCCCGCCAAGACGGGGTAGACGCCCAGACCTGCGGCCTGGGTGTTGCTGGTGGTGATCAGGTCGGCGGTGGCCTGGCCGGTCACCGTGGTGTGGTTGATGCCGATCAGGCCGAGGAACACGGTGGGCGTGCTGATGCGGACCTGGACCTGCACGCTGGCCCCGCCGTTGACCACGGTGGCTGTGCCGGTGACGTGGTTGGTGCGTAGGAAGGTCTGGGCGGCGGCCAGGGCCGCGTGGCGGTCGACGGTGCGGGCTTGGCCGGTGATCGCGGCGGGGGTGTTGATGGCCTGCCCGGCCGCGCGGGCGGCCTCACCGGCCAGGGCATCGGCGCGCTGGATCGCCCGGATCTTCGCGCCGCCGTCCACGACCAGGCCCACCAGGACCAGCAGCCCGAGCACGGAGATGACCAGGAACAGGGTCACCGACCCCGCATCGCGGACAGGATCGGGCTGCCGATGGGGCAACGACCTGCCCGAAGAACGCGGGCACTCCAGGTCCTCGTGCCCCGGCGGATCGGCCATGCAGGTGCCGGTTCGGGGGGTGGTCATGGATCGGTCCTTGCGCGGTATTCGTCCAGCACGCTCACGGCGCGGGCAGTGAGGGTCTTGGTGCCGGGCAGCCCGGGGACCGGCCCGAGTCCGGACAGCGACAGGGTGCAGGTCACCCGCGCGGCCACCTGGGCGGGTTGTCCGACCGGGACCGCGAACCCGTGCAGGTCCAGGTCCACCCGCACGCCGGTGCAGCGCAGGCCCCTGGCGGCCAGTTCGGTGCGGGCCACCGCTGTGGCGTCCTGTTGGGCGGTGGCGGGGTCGCGGGCCAGGGACGCCGAGCGGGCGGCCGCTGCGGCGGCCTGTTCCACCACGCCGGAGGCGACCTCCAGGCGCCCGGCGAGGATGACCAGCGAGACGAGCACGAGCAGCGCCGGGGCCAGGACCGCCAGCTCCAGGGTCATGCTGCCTCGGTCATCACCGGGACTGGCCCGCCCACGCAATGACCTCGCCAGGCCGCACCGATGCCGCATGCCTCGAAGGCGGGTACGCGATCGCGGTCCCCCCAGTTCGTGGATCGGGACCGATGCTCGGGCCGAGACCGGGGCAGGCGCCGCGTGGGGTGGCGGTGCTGTCGGGGTGGTCATGGCCGGGCGGTGGGGGTCGTGAGGTGTTCCCGGTCGACCTGGGCGGCCTGGTCCACGTGCAGGTCGGGCAGCAGGGGCAGGACCGACAGGACGGTTCCGGTGACGTGGACGCGGACCCGTTCGGGGCCCGGGTCCCTCTCGGTGACCGTGATCTGGGTGAGGGTGCCGCGGGCGGCGCGGTCCAGGAAGTCGTGGGCCCGGGCGGTCCCGGCCCCGGGAGTGGCGCCGTGGGCGCGGGCCGCATTGGCGCCCTCGGTGGCTGCGGCCAGGGCCAGGGACCGGGCGTGGAAGTACAGGGCCGCCTGGACCACGGCGAAGATGACCAGCAGCAGCACCGGCCCCAGGACCGCCAGTTCCAGGGTCACCGACCCCCGCTCCCCAGAAGGTTCACCGGCCCGCCGGTGCCGGCGGACAGCACCGTCGACAGGCGTGGGGCAGGCGCGGCGTCGAGGTTCGCGGGGACGGCTGCCGGTAGGGGCGGGTGGCGGCGTGGTCATCCCAGTTGGGCGATGCGGGAACGGACGGCCGCGGTCAGGCCGGCGACCAGCAGCGCGGCGATCGCCATCAGTCCCAGCGCGATGATGACCAGTTCGAGGGTCGAGACCCCCGCATCGGGCTCCAGTGTTTCGGGGCGGTCGTGGCGCCGGCGGAAGCTGGTGCTCAGCTGGTGGGTGTGGATCCGGGCAGCGACGAGCAGGTATTGGATCATTGGGTCTCCTGAGGCGTGGGTGTCTCCTGAGCTGGGCGAACGACGTTGAGCGGGGACTGCCCTGGCGGACTGCCGGGCGGTTGTGGCGGGGAACGACCCGGGAGAGCCACCGAGCGGGATGATCGTCTTCGGGTCCGGGACGCAGGTTTACCGATCCCGAGGAGCCTTCGGGATCCGTGAGCTCGCGTACTTCTGTTCATGGCCCGAGGATCCGGGCGAAGGCGGGGTACCCGACCAGGGCCATGAACGCGATGCCCAGCAGGGCCACGGGCACGATGAGGTGCTCGCTCGTGGCGTTGGCCGCGGCCGCGGCGTTGGTCAACAGATGGGTGCGCAGCGCCGCGGCGCGGGCCCGCAGGGTCGAGTACACGGCGGCCCCGTCACGTCCGGAGGTGGCCATGATGTCCGCGAGGTCCCCGAGTTCGGGCACACCCAAGCGCTCAGCCAGGTCGGAAAGGCCGTGCCAGGGTGGGTGCCCGGCCAGGTCGGCACGGGTCAGGGCGTCGTGGATGCGGGTGAACTCCGCCGTGGTGCTGATGGTCGCGGCGCGTTCGAGTGCTTCGGTGACTCCGGCGTCGCCGGCGCGTTCGAGTGCGACCAGTTCGGTGTAGGCGCAGGTCGCCAGGCGCAGCTGGTGTCGCGCGGCATTCGCGCGGCGGCGCAGGTCGATCTCCGGGACGATGTACAGCACCCCGGCCAGCACCAGCGACCCCGCGATCGGCACGCTCCACGGCAGGACCAGCCCGAGCGCGCCCATGGCCGCGACCAGGAGCGGCGGGAACACCAGCCCGAGGCCCACGCAGGCCAGCCGGGTGGCCGCGAATCCCGCGCGGGTCTGCCCGGTCAGCTCCAGCTCCGCCGCATACCGGCCCCCGGCGAGGGTCTCGGCCACCCGGGCGGGCAGGAACCGCCAGATCCATTCCAGCCCTCGACCGGAGTGAGGTGGATCGGCGCGGGCGGTGAGCGTGTGGGTCGGGGTGTCGTCGCGGGCGCGGGCCAGGGTCTGGGCCAGGTCCGGGACCTGCGGGAAGCACCCGGCCACGACCAGCGCGAGCCCGCCGCCGATCGCCGCTCCTGCCGCGAGGGCCGCGATGTCGAGCGTCATGCCCGGTCCACCTCCCCACGCACGCGACCGCGCACCGGGCCGGGTTCGCCGGTGGTCGGTCGCGATCGTTCGTCCAGCACGCGGGCTTCGCCGTGGGGCAGAGTCATCGCTCGCATCCACCACAGGGCACCCGCGAACCCGGCGGTGATCACCGCGAGGACGACCTGGCCCAGGGGCGTGCCGTAGGGGCGGGTGTAGGTGGTGTTCAGTGCCCCGAACGTGACCACGGCCAGCGTGATGAGGGTGACGGCGCGGGCGGTGGCCCGGGGTCGGGCGCGTTCGGCCTCCACGTTGCGGCGCATGGCGACCTCGGCGGCCACCGAGTCCGCGACCGCGGCCAGCACCCGGGCCAGGCCCGGGCCACGACGCCGTGCGCCCAGGATGAGGGTGGCCACCACCAGGTCCGCGGTGGCGTCGCCCAGGTCGTCGGCGAAGGCCCGCAGCGCCGTCTCCAGGTCCCACCGGGCCTGCAACCTGGCCACCAGGGCCCCGACCTGCTGCTGCAGGCGGGCAGGGCAGGTGCCGGCGGTGGCGGTGATGGCCTGTTCCAGCCCGACCCCGGTGATCAGGACGTCAGCCAGGCGCCGGGTCCATTCCTCCACGGCCTCGATCCGGTCGATCCCAGACGCGGCGAGCGTGGGGGTGGACAGCAGCACCGGGACCCCGACCACCACCAGGACCGTGATCAGGGCGGTGACCGGCCAGGACGTGACCACCCATGCCACCACCCCGAGGGCGACGGCCAGGGGCCAGCGCCACCGCACCCACACGAACGACCACCCCACCCGACCCGCGGCGGGCAGCAGGTCGGGGCGCCTCGATGCGGGCACACCGTCCAGCCCAGCACCGCGAGCCTGGATCCGGCGAGCAGTGGTGAGGGAGGGCGAGAGCCAGGTCCGGATCCGCTCCCAGGGTCCTGGGCCGGTGCGGGGCGGGACCCGCCGGGTGCCGGCGAGGATGCACCCCAGGCCGGCGACGATCGCCGTGCCCGCCCACGCGGCAAGCAGCCCTGTCATCGCCAGGCCCCCTGGACGGTGGCGCGGTGCAGGGGACGGGGCCACAGCCCGCCCCGCTGATCCAACAGGCTGGGGTCGAGGCCGGCGCGGATCAGGTCGTCCAGGCAGGTGGGGCGGTGGGCCGGGACCGCGCGTCCGTCGGGTCCGGGGGCGAACACGGTGGTCAGGCTCGGCCGCGAGCTCTCAGAGACGGGGCCGATCTCCAGCACGTGGGAGACGTACCGGTGGCGCCGCCCGCCAGGCAGGTGGGTCTCGTCCAGCAGGTGCAGGTGCACCACCAAATCCACGGACCCGGCGATCAGCCGGTAGGCGAAGGCCTCGCTGATGCCCACGCCGGCGGCCATGCACAAGGTCACGATCCGGTCGATGACCCGGGTCGCGGTGCGGGCGTGGATCGTGCACAAGCTCCCGTCGCCGGTGGCCATGGCCTCCAACATGGGCAGGACCTCACCGCCACGGACCTCACCCACGATGATCCGACGCAGGTTCAACCGCAACGCGTCCACGACCAGCTCGGCGAGGGTGACCTCCCCGGCACGCCGGCCCGCGGCGTCGGTCTCGGCCGAGCCCTCCCGGGCCTCCATCGCGACCACCCGGGCATGGCGTTCGGGCAGCTCGTGCAAGTGCAGTTCGTACTCCCGCTCGATGGTCGCGAACCGCTCCGCGGGATGGAACTCGTTCGCCAACGCCCGGATCAGGGTGGTCTTCCCGGCGTTCTGCAACCCGGAGACCACGATGTTCTTGCCCGCCCCCAGGCTCGCGCGCAGGAACGCGGCGAGGACGGGGTCCAGGGTGCCCAGGCCGATCAGGTCGTCCAGGTCCACGTCCCGGACCCGGTGCCGGCGGATCACCACCTGCGGGCGTGGGGTCGTCCAGGCCATCGCCGCCAGGCGCGACCCGTCGTCCAACCGCAGGTGCAACCGCGGGTGGGCGGTGGAGAACGTCCGCTCCGACGTCGAGGCCCGCGCCGCCAGGCGCTGCAGGTGCTCGATCAACTCCAGATCCGAGTCCGCGACCGCCGGCCCGGGCTCGGTCCGCCCGTCTGCATACGACAGCCAGACCTGGTCACAGCCGTTGACCTCGATGTTCTCGATCCCCGGATCATCCACCAACGGCTGCAGGCGCCCCAGCCCAAACACCGCGGCCATCACCGCCTCGGCCAGGGCGAACTCCGTCTCCACATCCCAGGCCGCCAGGCCCGCCCGCGCACGCTCCCTGGCCCGCTGCGCGAGTGCCTCGGCCAGCAGCGCCCGGCACAACTCCCGCCGCGCCCCCGGATCCGAGGTGGGATGCGCCTGCAGGTGGGCGGCCAGACGCTCGGCCACCTGGTGACGCAACTCGCGCACGAGGTCGTGGTCCAGGCCGTGCGATGCAGGTGGGGCTGTGCGGGCCGTGGTGGTGGGCAGGGCGTGGGGTTCAGGCATGTGATCCACCGGTCCCGTTCCGGCCCGGGGGCTCCACCGAGGCCAGCCACGGGGACCTTCCCGCCCCGGGCGCGTCCTTCACGCTGGCGCCGGGCACGCTCGGTGCCGTGTCCGCGCCTGGGTGGGCCTCACCCGGGTTGGCGCGTGCCCTCGCGCTCGCTGGTGTCCTTGAGCGCTCGTCGGTGCTCAGGGCGCTCGCGAGGGTGTGGGCCGAGCGCAGCAGGGGCGAGGTCTCCAAGCCCCGACGCGTCGGGGCGCCGTCGGAGAACACCGCCGCGCTGGCCCGATCCATCGCAAGCACCCCGGCCACCGGTACGTGGACGGCCATGGCGATCTCACTCGCCCGGTAGGGGGCTCCCTGCCCGACCAGCACGACCCGCACCGCGGGCCCGTCAGGGAACTGCCGGTGCAGGTGGTCGACCAGGGCCGCCGCCGCGGCTGCCTGGGCCAGACTCGATCGCGTCACCACCACCAGCACCCCGCACGCCCGCCACAGGTCCTGACGCTCGCCCACGGTTCCGGCCCGGCCCAGGTCGATCAACACATCCACCGGGTCCCCGGACCCCTCGGCCTCGCCCGCCTTCGTGATCCCGCGGACTACCTGGGCCAGGACATCCCATCCCTGGGCCACCGCCTGGGCCTGCGCCGCATCGCCCGCACCGGGCAGCAGCAACCGGGTGGCGTCCTGATCGAAGGCGACCAGGTGCTCCCACAACCATCGCCGCGCATCCAACCCCGGCCCGTGGCCCCCGGCCCGTGCGGGTGCGCGCAGCCCGGCGGCCCAGTCCAGCACCCCGCACCGCCCGGGCACCTGCCCGCGCAGGAACCCGAACGTCGTACCCGCCCCGGCCGGGTCGGCATCGATCACCAGGACACGGTGTCCGGGGTGCACGCGGGGCCAGGCCCACGCCAGCGCCAGCGCGGTGGTCGTGACCCCCGGAGAACCCTTCGCACAGGTGAACCCGATGACCGTCACCCCCGCCTCACCCCGCCGCCCGGATCCGCGGCTGGACGACCAGGGCGATGCGCCCGGTCGCCGAGCGCGCCGCCAACGCGGGCCCGTCCCCGGTGGCCACGCTCACGTCCAGGACCACGACCCCGTTCACGTCCGGGGTCCCGACCCGTTCGATCCGGGCCGGGA
Organism: uncultured Kineosporiaceae bacterium; assembly: GCA_964583765.1. Taxonomy (GTDB): domain Bacteria; phylum Actinomycetota; class Actinomycetes; order Actinomycetales; family Kineosporiaceae; genus CAZOWW01. The sequence continues at coordinate 12,236 of CAZOWW010000017.1, read as the reverse complement.
TGCTGTCCGGCAGCGTGGTCGGCGGGTCGGCGTCCGTGGCCGGGGTGTCCACGACCAGCACCCGATCCCCCGCGTACAGCGGGTCCAGGGGCATCCGCGCCAGGGGAAGCGCCACCGGCACCAGCACCCGCCCGGCACCAGGCGGACCGTTCTGCGTGAACAACCGCTCGGCCAGCACCGTTCCGGCCGGCAGCGCCCCGATCGGCACGCGCCCCACCAGCTCGCCCCGCTCTGCGGCGGGGATCGTGGCCACCCCCGGCCCCACCGAGACCCGCACCACCCCCAGGTCCCCATCAGCCAGCACCGTGCCCGCGGGGATGTCCCTCGCAGCGACCAACACCGCGACCTTGTGGTCGTTGGCCTGGACCAGCCACACCACGCTCAACGCCCCCGCGGCCAGCAGCACCACGCCCACGACCCACAACACCGGGCGGCGCCGCCCCCGCGGCAGATCCACCCGGGCCGCCACCGGCATCCCCACCGGCGGCACGTCCCCGGGCGCCGGCCCCGAGGACCAGGTCCGCGTCACCGAACCGCTCGGACTACGTGCCATCACCTGCACCCCCAACACCCTGTAGCTGTGCCGAACCCCCTGGCAGCGGGAGGACCTGCTCACCCGCGAACCAGAGATCAAGTTGTGGAACCGCAACGACCCCGCGGACCGAGACGGCCGGCTCGGCCACGAGCACGACGCCCGGGACCTCCTCAGCGTGAGCGTCCTCGCGCCTCTCCGGTCCCGCCATGGCCGGCGCTCGAGGCGCGGCCCGGCTGCCGCTCCCACGCGACGGTCAGGAGATCAGTACCTGGAGTTCGTTGATCTGCACCGTCGTGGCCGAGGCCCGCGTTACCGTGATGACCCCGGCCTGCCCGCCGCCGGCCCAGCGCACCTGCCACGTCGTCGTGGCCACCACCCGGTACTTCCCACCCGGCACCACGGCCGAGGGCTGCTCATAGACATAGCCGCAGTCCGGAGACCGCCTGCCACCCAGCGACACCCGGTACGGGGTCCCCGGGCTCCTGCACGTCACCGTGTGCCCATCGCCCATCGACCAGGTGATCCGCTGCGCCCGGGCCGAGGCCGTCACCGACAGCCCCGGCACCGTCGCGGTCGCCGAGACCGGACCCCAGGTGTGCGCGGAGACGCCCGTCCACAACCACACCGGCAACCCCACCAACCCCGGTCGGCCCAGGGACGGGGCTATCCCGATCGCCGGCCCCCGCAACGCCAACAGACTCACCGCCCTTTGCGCCAACACCGCCGCAGACACTGCCGGTCCGGCCAAGCCAGCCGGGGGTGTGGCGAACCACCCGTCCCCGCCACCGGTGCCGATGTACCCAAAACAAGTGAGGTGGTAGATCGCCCCGGCCGGGTAATGGCCCTCCCACGCCGGATCCGAGGCCGGCGGCTGAGGGGTGGCCAACTGGTAGTAGCAGCCATCGGCGTTGTTCCACACCCCGAACTCACTCGTACACGGTTCCGGTGTCCCCGCGTCCAGGACGTTCGCTGGGATGCGACAGCGTGGCGTCCGGGGCGCTACTGAGGTGTGGGTAGGTCGGTGAGTGACCGACGGAGTTCCCTGGGACTCGGCGCCGACGATGCAGTACTCCGTGACGGGCGGGCAGACGACGTTCCCTCGGGCGGCGGAAGCGTCGGTCGTCCCACCGGGGGCACCCGTCAACAGCAACAGGCCGGCAAGGGGGACGAAGACCAACCTCAGCATGTCCGGTCCCGATGGTTCGTGATGTTGCGAACCTTCCAGCGCCCCCCGTGTACCTCCACCAGGGCGTCGACGACGATACGACGGGCTTGGTTGGGAGCGACCGCCGACTTGCCGGAGTCCGCGAAGACCGCCTCCCATGCCGAGGTGTCGAAACAATCCTGGATACTTACTGTCGACGGACTCGAAGTCAGATTGACATCTTCCACGTGCGGATGGAGAACAGGTCTTCCGCGCATCACAACGCCTTCGTGACGGAACAGAAGGATTGCTCCCCCGACGTAGGCCTCAGCATTGTCGAAGGCGTAGTTCTGGAGACCGCTTCCCTCCATGATCCCGCTGGCTTCAGCTTTGACCTGAGCTGCTCGGAATCCGCGATATGCCGCCAAGGCAGCTCGTGCCGCCTTGGCGGATGGGTCCGTCGCGGATGCGGTCGACAACGATGTCGAGGCCGTGACTACCGAGGTCGTGGCCCTCCTGGATGAGCCAACATGACTTCCCGGGTCGTTCGCCGAACAACTCCCCACGGTGATGGCTGTGAGCACGGTCCACGTGAGTCCGGCGACCATCACGAGTGGTCGCCGCCTGGCGTCACGCGTGAGTTCACGTTGTACGGGTATGGGTACTCCCAGGATCATCGCCCAGCCCCCAGAGCGGTCGTCGACGCGCGTCCTTTCGCCCCGATGTGGACAAAGGACTATGCCGCAGAAGTGGGAGTTGCGCGAGAGATAGACCCCAATCTGTGGATAACCGCTTGCGGGGCATCGGCCGAGGGCTCGATAGGTGCCGCGCCCGTGCCCCGTGTCCAGGCGCGTCCGGGAATGCGGCCCTGGATAGGCCACGACCCCCGGTCGGGTACGCGAGGCGCGGCCGCGTGCCCAACTTCGGTGAACCCTGCCGCGTCAGGATCCGGCAGACCAAGGGAAGGTGACGCCGCGTGACCATTCGACAAAGATCGGCGGGGATCCTGGTGCTGCCCACACCCTCGGATGCGGACAGGTGCGGTGTCCGCTTCGAAGGCCTTGGGGGCGCCCAGCGAGAGGGCCAGGCTCGAAGGGCCCCGCCGGTGGTGCGGGAATTTCCTGCCTGAGGAGTGGTGATGGATCCGATCACGGGAATGCGCGACTTATTCGGGGTTGAATTGCGTCGGCGCAGGTATCTGGTGCAGAGTCTGACCGGCGTGGCGGAGTCCTTCGGGTACGAGCCGGTGAGCGTGTCCTTGGTGGAGCGCGCGGAGGCCTACTCTGAAGAAATCGTGGGGATGTCGCCATGGCCGGAGTGGAACCGGAAGGGCTGCTTCTTCTTCGATGTGGAGGATTACGAGCGGGCATACACCGAGGCCCCGGGGATCACCCGAGCGGTGCTCGTGCCCGAAGGGACCCTGTCGATCACTCGGTGGCTGGGCGCACAGTTGGGCAGCGCTGGCGCCGACAGCCGGCTCCCTCTGAAGATCTACTACGAGCAGAGCTGCTTCCGGAACGAGCTGACGGGTTCCTTGACCGGGACCAAGGGACGCCAGTTCGCGCAGTTCGGGGTGGAGATCCTCGGCGGCCGGGGGCCGGTAGCTGATGTGGAGCCGTTGGTGCTCGCGCACGAGATGATCCGCCAGGTCGCCGGCGACAACCTGGAGATCGTGTTCCGGATCAGCAGCAACAAGCTCTTCCTTGCCTTGGCCGAACGGTGCGGGTTGACGTTGCGGGCGCGTGTACAGCTCAAGGAATGGCTGGACACTCTCGCCGAGTGCCGTGCCGGAAAGGGACTCGAGCGAGCTCAGGCCACCCGTGAGGCAACCATGGACTTCCTGGGTGAGCGTGTCACTGCGGAGCAACTGTGTCAGTGGGAGTACATCGTGGACCGACCGGCCGGTTCGGTCACCATGACCGACCTGGAGATGTTCGCGGAGATCGCTCCTGACGAGATCTCGGCAGTGCGCGATGTCACTGAGGCGCTTGCCAGGCGGGGGCTGACCTGTGAGGTGGACTTCTGCGTGGTCCGGTCCCACGAGTACTACACGGGCCTGACCTTCGAGATCGACCTGATCGGGCCGGCCGGCAGAGCGGTCGAGGTGGGTGGCGGAGGCCGGTACGACCGGCTGATGGGGCACTTCGTCGCCCCGGGCGGTCCGGCTCAGGTGCCGTGCACGGGGTTCGCCTTCGGGTTGGAGAGGCTCCAGGCCGCCTTGGACGGGATCCTCGATTCGGCAGGGCAACGAACCTTGGCATGCGCCTTCGATCTGTCCGTCACTGGGGAGGTGCGGCGGGTGCGCGGACCCTCGGCAGGGTCCGTGACGCAGGCGGTGACGGAGTACCTGGACAATGTTGTTGCCCTGCGCGAGGACCGCCGGACGCAGCGTGTGTCGGCCGACGTAACGAGGACGTGACGATGAGCTCCGTGGTGAACCCGCCCCGCGGCATGAGGGACTTCCTCCCGCAGGCCAAGCAGATGCGTGAGCGCACCTTGGCCATGATCCGCGAACAGTACGCGCAGTACGGGTACCAGGAGATCGAGACCCCGGTCGTGGAGGACCTGTCCCGGCTGACCTCCAGCGACGGCGGCGAGAACGAGAAGCTGATCTTCAGGATTCTGCGCCGCAATCTGGAGGACGTGACCGACCTGTCCGAGCTCGCGGACCTGGGACTGCGGTTCGACCTCACAGTTCCCCTGGCCCGGTTCTACGCCACCAACAGGGCCAAGCTCCCCGCGGTCTTCCGCAGCATCCAGATCGGATCCGTCTGGCGCGCCGAACGTCCCCAGAAGGGCCGGTTCCGGCAGTTCACCCAGTGCGACCTGGACGTGATCGGCGAGTCGAGCGTGCTAGCGGAGATGGAACTCATCACGGCAACTCTGCGCACCCTGAACGCGCTGGGTCTGCGGGGATGCACCGTGCGCCTGAACGACCGCCGGGCGCTGGTCGCGATGCTGGGTGCCTGCGGGTTCCCCGTCGACACCCACCCACGGGTGCTCATCACGGTCGACAAGCTCGACAAGATCGGGCTGGACGGGGTGGAGCGGGAACTAGACGCCGCGGGGCACTCGCGCACGACCGTCGAGGCGCTCCTGGAGCGCCTGAAGGAGCCCGGGATCGTGCCCGACGGCCCGGTGGAGGACATCACTGCGATCGCTGATGCGGTGACCGCGGTGGCCGGTCCCGGCAGCGTGCGCCTGGACGCGACTCTGGTTCGGGGCATGGGCTACTACACCGGGCCCATCTTCGAGATCGAGCACCCCGGCAGCAGCAGTTCCATCGCAGGAGGCGGCCGTTACGACGGGATGATCGGCCGATTCGCCGATCAGGACGTACCCGCCTGCGGGTTCTCCATCGGCTTCGAACGGATCGTGGATCTCATCCAGGCCCAACAGCCCCGCGAACGCTCTCGCACGGCCCTCATCCACTCTGCGGACATCCCGCCCGCGCAACTCCTGCTCCTGCAGGACGCCTACATCGCCACCGGTCGGGAGGTCCGCCTGGTCCGCGCCGCCAAGCGACTTGCCCGCCAGTTGGAGGTCCTGCGGCAGGAGGGCCTCAACGAGTTCGTCGTCGTGGACGTCACCACGAGCGGCGCCGACGAGAGCGCCATTCGCACCATCACCTGAGAGGTCACCGTGACAGCCGGCTTCGACACCGAGGCCTTCTTCACCGACGACTACACCTACTTCGTCGAGGTTCAGCTCCCGCCCGAGCGGACAACAGCCGAGACGAGACTGATCTGTTCTCTGCTGTCGCAAGACACCCCGGAGCTGAGGATCCTGGACCTGGGCTGCGGCACAGGCCGGATCAGCTTGGAACTGGCCCGTCGCGGCCATCAGGTGCACGGCACCGACACCAATCCCGCCTACATCCGCGCCGCGGTCAGCCGGGCCCGCGACGCAGAACTGCCGGCGACCTTCGAGGTCGCAGACATGCGTGGGCACCTGCCGGACCCGCCGCGTGATGCCAGGGGCGGGTGGGATGCGGTCCTGCTGTGGTCGAACACCTTCGGGTACTTCGACGACCTGGTGAACCGCGATCTCCTGCGTCGGATCCGTGATCGTCTCCGGCCTGGCGGAGTCCTGCTGCTGGACCAGCACAACCGGGACTGGGTATTGCGTCACTGGCAGGACACCCTCATGACCCGCAGAGGAGAGGACTTCTTCATCGACGAGAATCGATTCGATCTTCTGACCGGGCGGACCGAGAACCGGCGCACCTACCTGCGAGCCGGTCATCTCACCGGAACTGCGACGTTTGCCAGCCGCCTGTTCTGCCCGCCGGAACTCCGAACCTGGCTGGACGAGGCGGGCTACACGGACACTCGTTTCCAGGGGGAAGACGGGGAACCTCTTCACCGTGAACACCGACGCCAGGTCGTGCGGACCACAAGACCCACGCCCCGCCCGCCGCGCCGTGGACGTGCCTGGTAACGGCTTCCCAACCGACCACGTTCCCGGAGACCGTGCTTGTGGGGTGAACGCCTGAGCGCCGACGTTCCCCCGCTGGCAGTCATGGCGAGGTGGGGCCGAACAGCCAGCCCGTGACCTGAGCGTCGGGCTCGTGCATGCGGACACCTGCACTGTCCGCATGCACGAGCCCACGTGGAGCGTTCGGTGCCCGGGCATCAGATGTTCTCGCCGGTATCGTCATGGTCTGGTGGGTTCGGGCGCCATCAGTCGGGCGGGAGGGGGGTGGGCAATGGGACAGCACCCACGGGAACTGGACCCGTTGGCGTCCCCGCAATCCCACTTCGGGGCCGTACTGCGATCTTGGCGTGCTCGCCGAGGACTGTCCCTGGCCCAGCTCGGACAGCTTGTTCACGTCAGCGGCGACCTCCTCGGCAAGATCGAGAAGGCGCAGCGGCGAGCGCTCCCAGATCTCGTTGCCTCCCTTGACATGGTCCTTTCCGCCAACGGGGATCTCCTGTCCGCCGCGGAGCGCCTGGATGGCCACGTTGGAGCGTCCCGGCCGACCGACGCCGAGGTCACCCGAGGGCGGCCGTTGGCGCAGGCGGGGCAGCGTGCTCGTTCGAGGTCCTTGGCTCCCGCTGACGTGTGGGCGGCAGCAAGGAACTGGGGCTTTGCCGCCGCACATTCCCTGCGCTCAATGGGCGAGTCCTCCTCGAAGGTGACCCCGCCGGTCTCGAGCACGAACCTGCCGGTGCAGATGGTTCAGGAACGGATTCAACAACTCCGCCACCTGGACGACGTCGGCGGTATGGACGTTCTCGACTGGGCCATCAACGACCTGCAGTGGGTTCAGCGCATGGTGGACGAACATCTCCGGCACTCCAATGATCCGCGTGAGGTGTCCCTGAACGGGTGCGTGGCGCAGCTGTCCCAACTGGGTGGCTGGCTCGCTTGCGACGCGGGTGCGCACGAGCAGGCCCAGACGTTGTGGCTGGTCGGCCTGGACGCCGCCGTCGTCGCCGGCGATGTCCGCCTCGGCGCGACCATCGTCTCGTGCCTGAGCTACCAGGCCCTGTGGCAGGGACATCCTCGTCATGCTCTCGACCTTGCTGTTCTGGCCTGTGGGGCTGCCCGAGGGCTGCCAGGAGGCGCGTTCCAGGCACTGCTGGCTACTCGCCAGGCTCGAGCCCGCGCCCAACTCGGTCAGGAGCGTGAGTGCCGCAGATGTCTGGACGATGCCCAGTCATTCATGGAAGGGGGCACGGATGAGGATCCTGGCTGGGTGTACTGGGTCAGCTCGGCGGTCCTGGCTGCCGACGCGGGCCGGGCCCTGTTGGAGCTGGGCCGCCCGCAGGCGGCGATCGCGGGGCTGACCACCGGCTTGCGTCTGTTCGCCGACGCCCAGCCCCGCAACCGGGCCCTGCACCTGACGTCTCTGGCCGAGGCGTACCTGCTCGATGGGGAGATCTCCGCCGCAGCGACGCATGTCGATGCTGCAGTGGACCTCGCCGCGTCGAGTCCCTCCCATCGCCTGCGGCAGCGGCTGTCATCGTTGGGGTCCCGTCTGGAACGCACGTCCTGCGTTCCCGCCAGAACGGCGGCGGATCGGATTCGCTGCCTGCTGGCGGCGTGAAGGGCGAGCCGGATGAGCGCAGATCACCGCCCCGAGGCCGGCCCGGGACCGCTCGTGCGTCAGAACGAGGTGATGGCGCCGTGGACCACACTCCAGCTGGGCGGTCCGGCCTCGACGGTGTTCGAGCTGAAGGACCCGACACAGATCGGCGACTTGGACGACATCGTGCACATTGGGGCCGCGGGTTGTCCTGCGCACCCGGTGGTGTTGGGCGGCGGCAGCAACGTGCTGGTTGCCGACGCCGGAGTCACCGATCCCGTAGTCCTTGTCCGTTCCCGAGGTGTGACCTATCGCCCCGGGAACGGCGAGGGCCAGGTGCTGGTCACGGCCGAGGCGGGCCATCCCTGGGGGGACTTGCTGGAGGAGCTGACCGGCGAGGGACTGGCGGGGATGGAGTTGATGACCGGCATTCCGGGCACGGTCGGGGCAATGCCGGTGCAGAACGTGGGGGCCTACGGACAGGAGACTGCCGATGTCCTTGTCAGCGCGAGGGCCTGGGACTGGGAATCCCGCCGGGTTGTGCGCATGGACGCGCGCGAGTGCCGCCTGGGGCATCGCACGAGCCGATTCAAGCGCTCCCGTCGATGGCTGATCCTGGACGTGACATTCCGGCTGATCCGCGACTCGCTCAGCCAGCCCCTTACCTACCGGCAGGTCGCGGAGGTCCTGGACGCTCGGCTGGGAACACGCCACCCGATCGGCGAGGTCATGGCGGCAGTCCGCAGCGTCCGCGCCGAGAAAGGGATGTTGTGGTCAGGTGCCGGCCCCCTGGCACTGCGGACGGTGGGAAGCGTGTTCCTCAGCCCGACAGTGGACCGGACTCATGCCGGCGTCCTGCGCGGCCGGGGCGCTCCAGTACACGATTTTCCCGATGGGTCGATCCGAGTCAGCGCCAGCTGGCTGATGCGTGAGGCTGGCCTTCGCCTGGGCCAACACCTCATCCCGGGTGTTCGGGTGTCGCCCCGGCACTTCACCCTCGTCGCGGAGGACGGTGCGACCACGGCTGCGTTCATCGCAGCGACCGCCCAGGTCCAGGAACAGGTCGCGCAGGCGACCGGGGTGTGGCTGACGCCTGAACCCGACCCGATCGGTGACCTACCCGACTATCAGATGCTCACCGACCGCGCAGGATCAGCGGCTCGCCCCCCCGCAGCGCCGCGGAGCAGCTGATGGCCCAGCAGCCACGACCGCTGGATCCCCAGTCATCTCCGCAGGCGTTCTTCGGCGCCACCGTGCGGGCCTGGCGCACTCGTCGGGCATTGTCCTTGGCCCAGCTCGGGCAGGTGGTTCACGTCAGCGGCGACCTCCTCGGGAAGATAGAGAAGGCGCAGCGGCGAGCGCTCCCTGACCTGGTCGAGGCGCTGGACAAGGCGCTGGGGGCCCGAGGTGAGGTGTCCCGGGCCGGTCAGGCGTGTGGGGATCATGGCTCGCGGACCCGTGCTACCGGAGACGCGGTGGCGGCCGGCTGTCGTCCCGCAGGTGTGGCGGCCCTGGCAGGGTTGAGAGCGGTCGTGCTGGGTGGCCCGTTCCCGTTGGACAGTGCTGAACCCGCCGGGCGCGCACCGACCATGGCCGGGCAGATGCTTTCGCTTGAGGACGTCGCCGCACTGTGGAGGGAGTATCAAGCATCACGGTTCGACGAGGTCGCAAGCAAAGTCCCGGCCGTGCTGATCCAGGCCCACACTGATCTGCGCCTGGCTGATGCTCCCGCGGGGCACCGCGAGGCCGCCCGGATCCTGGCCTGGACCTATCACCTGGCCGCCGCGATAGCCACGAAACTCGGTGGCCGTGATCTCGCGTGGGTCTGTGCTGATCGAGGACTCCTGGCGGCCCAGGGGTCCGAAGATCCCCAGGTGCTTGCGTCCCTGCTGCGCGGCCTCGCGCACGTTCAGCTGGCCGGCGGCAACCATGTCGCAGCCGCCGATCTGGTCTCGCGCACGGTCGACCGCTTCTCGCCAGTCCTGGACGGCGATCCGGTCGGATGCTGCCTGCTGGGCAGCCTTCACCTGGTCGGGGCCATGGCCGCGGCCCGCGGAGGCGACGCACCCCAGGCGTGGACCTCCCTGCGTTGGGCTCAGGGTCTCGCCGAACGTCTCGGCCACGATGCGAACCATGCCTGGACAGCGTTCGGACCGACCAACCTCGCCGTCCACGAGCTATCCGTGGCGGTCGAGCTCGACGATCTAGATGCGGCCACCGCCTATGTGCATCAGATCGACACGAGTCCATTGCCCATCGAACGACGGGTCCGCCACACCCTGGAACAAGCACGCGTACTCACCTTGATCGGCAACGACCTCGACGGAGTGCACCTCGTGCACACCGCCGCGCGCTTGGCACCCGCCCACGTGCGTCACCACTACTTGACTCATGAGCTTTTGGGTGCCTGGGCCCGGCGGCCAGGACCCGCACGCGACGCCGCCTCTGACCTGGCCCGCCGCCTGGACCGACTGCAGGGAGCCCACCGTTGACCGTGCCCGACCCCACCCCACCCATGGCCCAACCGCGAGTCGCCGCCGGCCTGCTCATCCGCGATGGCCACGACCATGTCCTGATGGTCAGGCCCACCTACAAGGACGGGTGGGACATCCCCGGAGGGTATGTGGAGCCCGGCGAAACCCCCACCGAAGCCTGCACCCGTGAAGCACACGAGGAACTGGGACTGGATCTGTCGGCCGGCGCCCTGCTCGTGGCCGACTGGGCGCCCCACCCCGCCGAAGGGGACAAGCTCTTGTTCGTCTTCGACGGCGGCACCCTCACGAAGGAAGATCCCCAGCCGGTCCCGGATGGCGTGGAGATCGCCGAGGCCCGCTTCTGGCCGCCCGAAGCCCTCGCTTCGCTGACCCCCGACCGCCTGGCACGCCGTCTCCACCTCGCGGTGACAGCGGTGACAACCGGTGTGCCGATCTACGCCGAGAACGGCACCACTGACGGTATCCATCCAGCACGCCGCCCGTGAGTCTGCCCGCAGCGCCCATCTCGCGGATCACCCGTGCAGGAGAGCTGGAAGCTCCTCCAGAGAGTCGATAACCCACTCCGCGTGGCCTGTCACCAGCGGATCGTCAGCCCACAGGTGCCCCCACGGGCCCCGACGGATCAACGCAGCCCGTAGGCCCACGGCGCTCGCCGGAACGATGTCATGGTCTCGGTGATCCCCTACGTAGAGGATCTCCTCCGGGCGGCCCGGCGCCCAGTCCACAACGCGCGCGAAGAATTGCGAATCGGGCTTGGACACCCCCCACTCCCCGGAAGTGGCCACCGCATCGACCGGTAGGTCCAGCTCGCGCACCAGCGCTCCCGCACGCGCCGTCTGATTGCCCGCTACCCCGACCCACAACCCTGCCGCACGCAAGGCGCCCAGGCTTGCGCGCACATCCGGGTACAGGTCCCGTTCCTCGATTAGCTCCCCGACTCCGGCCGCTTCCCGAAGCCCGCGCTCGTAGGCCAGGTCGAACCCGGGACGTAGCAGGGCGAAGGTTTCCACGAGCTGGCCACCCCTGCACACGACGGCGCCCATCAACGCGGAGAACGTGTGCGCGGGCACGCCGAGCCACTGCGCCCAACGAGCCCACTCCCGCGTGTCGTCCAGCAATGTCTCCCCGATGTCGAAGACCACCGACCGGATCACGCGTCCACCCCGAACGCCCAAGGCACCTTCATGGCGAACGCGACGTCGTGGCCGCAAGCCAACACCAAGACCTCCAGAGCGAACCCATGATCGCGGACACCTGGTCCATCACCTTCACGGCGATCAGATCTGGTACGGGTAACGACAGCCGTGACCACCCGGACAGTACCCGGACACCGGACGGCAGGCCTGTGTCGCTGGTCAGCGGGGATGCGGACGGCCACCCCTGTCCGCATCCACCGGGTTCACGCCCAACGCGCGCATTGCCATCCTCGATGACGTGATGCTCCATTCGATAGGCGCAGGCGACGGATGCGGTCTCGGCGGGACAGCGCAGGAACCAGGCGTGCATGCCCGTCCTGCCATGAGCCGCAGTCCGGAGGCCCTGCCGAAGCGTTCCTCCGGCGCCGCGTATCCGATCGGGTCGGCGCTGTGAGCCACATCCCGAGCAGTTGAGTCAGCGACGCTGGTTGATCACCAGGCGACCGTTTCCAGACAGCGGCACTTCCCCTCCGACGCGGTGATGCGCCTCGCCCACCCCAACGGCACGGACCAGGGCAGGCCAAGCGCGCCCAGTACGCACCGTCCGGCTGTAACCCACAAACCGGCAGGACCGGGGCCGATGCGCCCGGGACCCCTGTGGATCCCCCCACCCCACCTGGGCTCCGGCCCCGGTCCTGCCTTCCACCAACGACTCCTCATCCAGCAGGTACCCAGCCTGAGCACGCTACCTGGGCCGGTGAGCACGCGAGGTGCAGAGATGACGTCGACCAACGTAACGATCATGACGGAGTGCGGTCTTGCGTCCGTACCGATAGTCAGGGGTCAAGTCCCTGGAAGTGGTGTAAAGAAGATCTTTCGAGTTGATCTTGTCTAG
>CAZOWW010000016.1:0-59719 GCA_964583765.1 uncultured Kineosporiaceae bacterium | reverse complement strand
GAGGTCCACGAGCGCGACGCCGTCCAGCCGGTCCCCGCTGCTCACGACCAGCCGCCCGACCAGCAGCGGGAGATCGCCCACGTAGAAGGTGCTCAGCACGTCGAGGCCCAGGGCCGCGCCGACGAACCACGGTGCCGCGAGCGCTGCCGTGGACCGCACGTGCCGGAAGCCGAAGTTGCGCTGCACGGTGGACGCCAGACGACGGTCAAAGACCCGGAGCACCACGGGCACCCGGGCGCGGACGTCCCCCGACCGGTCGTCCCCGGACCTCAGCCGGCCGTCCTCGGTCCTCATCCGAGCGTCCTCGTTCCCCGGCCGAGCGTCCCCCGACCCCAGGACACCACGGGACTCCCGCTCGTCCCGACCGGCTCCCCGCTCGTCCCGGCCGGCCCCCAGCTGGTCACGACAGGCCAGAGCCACCTCGAGATTCGTCAGGTCGTCGCTGGTCAGCACCGCCACCGCCCTGGCCCGGGCGAGATTGGCGGCGGCCAGGGTCTCGGGCAGGGTGGCATCGCCCGCCACCACGCTCACCCCGAGCCGGCGCACCTGGGCGAGGTATCGGTTGCCCTCGTCGGGATCGACCGCGACGACCTCGCAGCCGGCGTCCCGCAATCGCTCCACCACCCGCAGTCCGATCGAGCCGAGGCCGACGACGATCACGTGCCCGTCCAGGCCGGTCACCCGGCTGCGCCCCAGCGAGTCCGCGATCCGCCTGCTCACCAACAGGTTGGTGAGCAGGGCGAAGAACACCGGGGTGAGCACCATGCCGAGGACCATCAGGCCCACCGCGAACAGCCGCAGCCAGGCCGGCTGTTCCCGGAAGGAGAAGTCGCCGTACCCGATGGTGCCGATCGTCTCGACCGTGAAGTAGACGGCGTCCAGGACGCTCATGCCCCGGCCGGAGCCGTCCCGGTAGCCCAGCCGCAACACCGTGGTGGAGATCGCCACGAGCACCCCGAGCGCTGCCAGAGCCACCCGCAGACGCTGGTCGGTGGCCCGGACGACCGCGCCCAGCAGGTGCCGGGCACCGTGCCGCACGCGTGGCCACGACTGCGGCACCGCGTCCACGCAGGACGCGGAGTCCCGGACCGGGACATCCCTCGCGGCCAGTTGCTCCGGGGTGCCGAACAGGGTGACCAGATCGCCGGGACCGACCCACAGGTCCCTTCCCGGGCAGGGCAGGACGCCGGGCTCCGCGGCGCGGGTGACCGCCACCGGCACGAGGTCGCCGAAGAGCTCGCGCAGTGTGCCGCCCACCTCCACCGGAACCGACGCCGTGAGGTACCGCTCGCCGTCCAGTTCGAGCACCTGCCCGTCGGCCTGGAGGCACGCGTCGACCACGGCCGGTGCGGACAGTCCCGCGACGTCCAGCACCGCCACGCGCACCGCTGCCACGGCCCTGCCCACGGCCGGATTGCGCAGCCGCGCGACCACGGGAAGTTCGGGACACCGGGTCCGGGCGGTCAGGGCGACCTCCAGGGTGGCCAGGTCGTCCCCGGCGACGCAGACCACGGCCTGGGCGGTGTCGATGCCTGCCCGGCGCAGGGTCTCCGGGTCGGCCGGCGACGCCGTCACCAGCTGCACACCCCATCCGGTGACGGTGGCGGCCAGCCCCGGATCGGGTGCCTCGTCCACGACGACCACGGGCACGCCGGCCAGGTGGAGTTGCTCGACCGTGCGCAGACCCACCCCGTTCAGGCCGACCACGATCACCGGTCGTCCTGTGGTCCTGCAACCCCCGTCCACGAGGGCATCCTGACGCACTGGGCAGCTCGGGTGAAAGCCGCCGAGCCATGGCTAAGGTCCGTCGTCCGGGGCGTCGACAAGTGACAAGTCATCGGCGTCGGCGCGGCCGGACCTAGCCGCCACGGGCCACCCGGCCCCGTCAGAGGAGCTGGCCATGGGTATGTCCGTCCTGAGCCGTTCGTCCCGCCCCGGCTCCGGCATGCACCTGGACCTCGCCGAGGCTCTTCGGGACGGCGAGAACCCTCTCTTCGCGCTGCTCGACAGCCTGGACACCAACGTCTTCGTCGCCGACACGTCGCTGCGCATGATCTGGATGAACCGGCGTTCGAGGGACACCCTGCGGACCCTCGAACCGGTCATCCGGGCCACCTTCCGGATGGGCGTCGACGAGATGCTCGGCGGATCGATCCACCGGTTCCACCGCGACTCGAGCCGGATCGACCGGATCCTGGCCGACCCTTCGGCCCTGCCCCGGGCGGCGGACTTCTCGTTCGGCACCGCCACCATCCGCACCAGGATCAACGCGATCACCGACAGCCGGCGCCAGCGTCTCGGCTACGTCGTGAACTGGGAGGACATCAGCCGGCGGACGGCGGACTACCGAGAGTTCGAGAACGCGATGTCCAAGCTCTCGGAGGTCGCGGACGCGATCAGCGAGGGCACCGAGTCGTCCACCGCACGGGCCTCGTCCGTGGCCGCAGCCACCGAGGAACTGCGCGCCTCCGTGTCGGAGATCGCCCGCTCCTCCACCGAGGCCACCGTCCAGGTGCGTCACGCTGTCGAGGCGACCACGGCCGGGGTGCAGACCCTGCGTGACCTGCAGCGGTCCTCCGCCGAGATCGGGGACTTCCTGCGTCTGATCACCGGGGTCGCCGAGCAGACCAAGATGCTCGCCCTCAACGCCACGATCGAGGCGGCGCGCGCCGGTGAGGCGGGCAAGGGCTTCGCGGTGGTCGCGGACGAGGTCAAGCAGTTGGCGGGCACGACCTCCGCCTCGATCACCGACATCGAGTCCCGGATCGAGGCGATCCAGCGGGCCGCCGACGCCGGGGTGAACGCGCTGAGCGAGATCGAGAAGCTGGTCGAGCGGATCCGCGAGGCCCAGGACACCGTGGCCGCCGCGATCGAGGAACAGTCCGCGGTGGCCAGCGAGATCGCCCAGTCCACCAGCGTGATCGTCGAGGACGCCGAACGCACGAGCGGCGGTTCGGACCGGATCCGCGAGGCGGTGCGCGATGTCACGACCCGCACGAAGGGCCTGACCCAGGCCTGACCCAGTCCTGAGCCGGACCCGGAGACGAGCCTGCTCAGGAGCTGATCCGAACCGGGTGCCCGCTACCGGTCCGGCCCCTCCTCCGGTGGGCCGGGTTCGGGGTGGCGGGCGTCGTCGCCGTCCGGACCGGGCCCGTAGTTCACCCGGCGAACGTGCGCCACCATGCTGCGGAACAGCAGGACACAGACCAGGGCGAGCAGGAACAGGACCACGAAACCGAGAAAGCCGGGTCCGACCTGCGCCGGGTCCGGCGGCGCCGCCATCACTCACCCACCGGAATGTCCGGACGCAACCGTCCGTCGTACTCGGCGCAGTCCACGCCGTCCGCGCTCCCCCCACGCAACCCGGCGAACAGGTCGTCCTCCGGCACCTGCGTGGGCACCCGCGTGCGCGCCAGGTACCACTCCTCGGTGGGCCAGATCCGGGCCTGCTCGACCGCGGAGAGGGCGAAGAAGGGGCCCTCCGGGTCGATCTGCGTCGCATGGGCCCGAAGGGCCTGTTCCCGGACGTCGAAGTACTCCCCGCAGTCCACCCGGGTGGTGATCGACATTTCGGGCCACTCCTCGATCCGTGCGACCCACTCGTTGAACGGCGAGGGACGGCCCGAGGCCACGATCGCGTCGTGGAGCGCCCGCATGCGTGAGCGCGTGAAGCCGCGGTCGTAGTACAGCTTCGCCGGCGCCCACGGCGTGCCGGTACCCGGATAGCGTTCGGGGTCGCCGGCGGCCTCGAACGCCTCCATGGAGACCCGGTGGCACATCACGTGGTCCGGATGCGGGTAACCGCCGTTCTCGTCGTACGTGGTGATCACATGCGGACGGAAGGACCGCACCAGCGTAACCAGCGGCGCGGTCGCCTCGGCCAACGGGGTCAGCGCGAAACACCCGGGCGGCAGGGGTGGCAGCGGATCTCCCTCGGGCAGACCCGAGTCCAGGAAGCCCAGCCACTCGTGCTGGACGCCCAGGACCCGCACCGCCTCGGCCATCTCCGCCCGCCGCAGCGGGGCGATGCCCCCGGCCAGACGCGGATCGTCCCGCATCCGGGGATTGAGCACGTCCCCGCGTTCACCACCGGTGCACGAGACGACCAGTACCTCGGCGCCCTCGTCCACGTACCGGGCCATGGTCGCCGCGCCCTTGCTCGACTCGTCGTCCGGGTGGGCGTGGACCGCCAAGAGCCTCAGCCGTAACCCCACCGCTCGTCCTCCCGCACCGTCAGGTTTCGCCTCATCGGCTTCCGAGAGACAATCATCGCCGAGCCCGACGCCCCGCGCGCGGCGGTGTCGGCCGGTTCGCCGAGCGACGGTCGTGCACTGCTCGGGACGTGGCTCGCGGGCTCATCGGGACGTGCCTCGCCGCGCGCGGTTCGGGACGACGTCGGCGACCGGTACCGGACCGTTCCCGCCCCTCGGCGGACGCCGGGGGTCCTCCGGAGGGAGCCAGGGTGGACGGAGCCACGACGGAACTCCTCGCCCGGCGCTACGGGCGGCCGATCGGCACCCGTCGACGGCGGCAGACCACGGCAGCGACCCTGGCCATCCTCGCCGGGGTGGGTTGGGCGGCCTGGGCCACCAGCACCTCGACTACACCCCGGGTTCATTGGCTTACCGTGGGCTACGTCGTGGACGGCCCCGGACGCACTCGCGTGATCCTGGACGTGAGCCTGCCCCGCGGCACCCGAACGGTGTGCACCGTCCGGGCACTCGACCAGGGATTCGGCGAGGTGGGAATCCTCGACGTGCCGATCGGGCCGGTCTCCGCCGGGCATGTCCGCCGCACCGTGGCCATCCCCACCAGCCAACTCGCGGTCACCGCGATGGTGAAAACGTGTACCGACCCGCGGTGAGCACAGAACGCGACAGTGATTTCGCTGATGCTCTTGCGGCGCTGTCCTTGGTAGTCTGAACCTTTATTCTCCGCACCTTTCCCCACCTGATCGGCGGACCCACGGCAGTGGGACCGGGGATCGACGTCCCCACCAGGGGTAACCGATCACGGTGGCAGACGACCCATGGCAACAGATCGGAGTGACCGTGGCCGAGAACAGCGCGAACGTCACGTGGCTGACGCAGGACGCCTACGACCGGCTCAAGGCCGAGCTGGAGTACCTCTCGGGCGAGGGTCGCACGGAGATCGCCAAGAAGATCGAGGCCGCCCGCGAGGAGGGCGACCTGAAGGAGAACGGCGGCTATCACGCGGCCAAGGAGGAACAGGGCAAGCAGGAGGCGCGGATACGCCAGCTCCGTGCCCTGCTGGAGAGCGCCCACGTCGGCGAGGCTCCCGTGACCTCCGACGGCAGCGTCGCGCCGGGCATGGTCGTCACGGCCGAGGTCGCCGGTGAGGCACTGGTCTTCCTGCTGGGCAACCGCGAGGTCGCCGGGGACACCGACCTGGACGTCTACAGCGAGAAGAGTCCGCTCGGCGCCGCGATCCTGGGCCGCCGGGTCGGGGACAAGAGCAGCTACACGGCACCCAACGGCCGCACCATCGCGGTCAAGGTCCTGGAGGCCAAGCCGTTCGTCAGCTGAGCGGACGCCGAACGCCCGAAGAGCTGGAGCGTCCGTAGGGCTGGAGCACCCGAAGGGCGGTACCGACAGGACGGACGGGAGAGACCACCGTCCCGCCACCGTCTCACCAGGAGTTGACGCAGCACCGAGGACCGGGCAGTCCAACCGGACGGCCCGGTCCTCGGGCAGCTCTCCGACCTGCCCGGACGGTTCGTCCACGACCTCACCGGCGGCCCGGGTCGCCCCCCTACCCATGCGTTCCCGACCCCCATCGCGTTCGCTCCCGCCCCCTTGCTCACCCTTGACCGGGCGACTCCCCCGTGGCTGGAACCGCCCCTCACGACCGGACGGAACGCGCCTTCCCGACCCCGGACGGCAGCGCTACCGTGTGCGCCCGCAGGCGGCGCATACGGCTCCATGTCAAGGGAGTTCACTCCATGAGCAGGCGCAAACTCGCGGTGGCCCTCACCACCGCGCTGATGACGCTCGGGTTCCTCGTCCCCAGCGTCTCCTCCTCGGCGCAGACCGCGCCGGTAAAGATCATGCCTCTCGGTGACTCGATCACCGGATCCCCCGGTTGCTGGCGCGCCCTGCTGTGGCAGAAGCTGCAGACCAACGGCTACACCAACATCGACTTCGTCGGCTCCCAGCCGCCCCAGGGCTGTTCGGTGCCCTACGACGGGGACAGCGAAGGGCGTGGCGGCGCGCTGGCCACCACCACGGCGAGCAGCGGGTACCTGGTCGGCGCCCTCTCGACGGCCAACCCCGACATCGTGATGATGCACTTCGGCACCAACGACGTGTGGAGCAACAAGCCCACCGCCGACATCCTCGCCGCGTTCACCACGCTGGTGAACCAGATGCGCGCGAACAACGCGAACATGAAGATCCTGGTGGCGCAGATCATCCCGGTTGCACCGAGCGACGGTTCCTGCCCGGCCTGCCCGCAGCGCACGATCGACCTCAACAACGCCATCCCCGGCTGGGCCGCGGGGCTGACCACCACCCAGTCGCCCATCACCGTGGTGGACCAGTGGACCGGCTGGGACCCGGCCGCCGACACCGGCGACGGCGTCCACCCGAACGACCCGACCGGCATCACGATCATGGCCAACAAGTGGTACCCGGCACTCTCCGCCGCCATCGGCCCGGCCGGCCAGGGCACCACGACCGCCACCACCACGACCCGGGCGACGAGCAGCACGACCACCACGACGACCCGGGCGACGAGCAGCACGACCACCACCACGACCACGCGGCCGGTCACCACGACGACCACGACCCGGGCGACGACCACGACCACCACGAGCCGCCCGGCCACCACGACGACCACGACGGGCGGGGCGGGCAGAACCTGTACGGCCGCGTACGCCGTGGCCAGCCAGTGGACCGGGGGCTTCCAAGGCACGGTGACCGTGACCGCCGGGAGTTCCCCGATCACCTCGTGGAAGGTGACCTGGACCTTCCCGAACGGCCAGACGATCACACAGTCCTGGAGCGCGACCGTGACCAGCAGCGGGTCCTCCGTGACCGCCACCAACGCGGCCTGGAACGGCGCACTCGCCGCGAGCGCCAGCACCACGTTCGGGTTCATCGCCAACTGGACCGGAAGCAACGGCGTCCCGGCGCTCACCTGCACCGCCGCCTGAGGCGGCACGCCACCAGCCGGAACGAGGAGGGTGCGGCCCTGAGGCGCACCCTCCTCGTCCGTTCGGGCCCCGCCTGTTCGGGGCCTGCCTGTTCGATCGGGGCGAGCGCCCCGGATCAGGACGGTGCCTGAATCAAGACAGTGCCTGAATCAGGACAGTGCCAGGTCCAGGTCCGCGATCAGGTCCGCGACGTCCTCCAGACCGACCGACAACCGCACCACGTCCCCGGGCACCTGGAGTGCCGAACCGGCCACCGAGGCGTGCGTCATCCGGCCGGGGTGCTCGATCAACGACTCGACCCCGCCCAGGGACTCGGCGAGGGTGAACACCACGGTCCGTTTGCAGACCGCGAGCGCCCCCTCCTCGCCGTCCCGCAGTCGGAAGGACACCATGCCGCCGAACCGGTGCATCTGGCGGCGGGCCACGGCGTGGCCGGGGTGGTCCGGAAGGCCGGGATAGATCACCTCGGCCACGCGGGGATGGGACAGCAGGAACTCGGCCACCCGCTCGGCGTTGTCGCAGTGGCGGTCCATCCGGACGGCGAGCGTCTTGAGTCCACGCTGTACCAGCCAGGCGTCCATCGGCCCGGCGACCGCGCCGATCGCGTTCTGGTGGAAGGTGATCCGCTCGACGAGGTCACCGCACAGGCCGACGCTGCCCTCCCGCCAGGGCACCCGCGCCCCGTCCCGCACCACCAAGGCCCCGCCGACCACGTCCGAGTGTCCCCCGCAGTACTTCGTCGTGGAGTGGACGACGACGTCGGCGCCGTGCCGCAGCGGTTGCTGCAGGTAGGGCGTCGCGAAGGTGTTGTCGACGACCAGCAGCGCACCCGCGTCATGGGCGATCCGGGCGAGGACCTCCAGGTCGCACACCCCGAGCATCGGGTTGGTCGGGGTCTCGGCCCAGATGAGGCGGGTGCTGCCGGGGCGGATCGCCGCCCGGACCGCGTCCGGGTCACCCAACGGCACCGAGGTGTGGCTGACGCCCCAGGCGCCGCACACGCGGGCGATCAGGCGGTAACTCCCGCCGTAGGCATCACCGGGCACCAGGACGTGGTCGCCGGGACCGAGCGCCGCCCGCAGCAGGGTGTCCTCCGCGGACAGTCCCGAGGGGAACGCGTAGCCGTGTGCGGCGTCATCGGGAGACTCCAGCGCCGAGAGGCAGGTCTCCAGGGCGGCCCGCGTGGGGTTGCCCGAACGTGAGTACTCGTACCCCACGCCGAGCCCCGTGCGCAGGCCACCCACACCGTCCTGCTTGAAGGTACTCACCTGGTAGAGGGGCGTGACCACCGCACCGGTCGCCGGGTCGGGCTCGGACCCGACGTGGACGGCGCGGGTGGCGAATCCGGACGTGGACCAGTCGGGCGAGGTGGCCCGCTCGCGCCCGGATCCTCCCGGGCGAGGCGGCTCCCGATGCGGGGGCGCGCCGTTCGCGTTCGTCATGCCGTCACGCTACGCGCGCTACATTACGGACGCGCGCAATGTGGACGGAGCGTGAACAGAGTGACGCTCCGGAGTCGACCGGTGACCGCCCCGTCGGTCCTGGGCGTCCGTCGGTCCTGCGAGGGGGTGGGTACCCGTCAGCCGGGCGTGGGCGTGCCGTCCGACTCCGTCGTCCCGCCCGAGGCCCGGGCCCCCACCACGATCTGTCCGAGCGCCAGTCCTCCGTCGTTCGAGGGCACCCGCCGGGCGATCAGGACCTCGAACCCCGCGGCCCGGAGCCCCGTGCGGGCCAGGGAGAGCAGCAACTGGTTGGCGAACACGCCGCCGGCGAGCACCACCGTGTGCACACGGGTCTCCTGCCGGGCCACCTCGGCCGCGGCGACCACGGCCCGGGCCAGGGTGCGGTGGAACCGCACCGCGATGATCATCGGCGCGATCCCGGCGACGACGTCGTCCGCGACCGCCCCGATCAACTGCCCGACGTCCCACACCCGCGGCTGCCCGGCCTGACCCGGCACCAGCGGGAGGTCGTAGAAGCCCTGGTTCTCGCCCATTCCGATGCGGGCGAGTGCCTCGAGCTCCATGGGCGCCTGCGCCTCGTAGCCGGAGACCTGGCACACCCCGGTCAAGGACGCGACGGCGTCGAAGAGCCGGCCGATGCTGGAGGTCCGGGTGGCGAGCAGGCCGTTCTCCAGCTGCTCGGCGAGGATCTCGGCCTCCTGGCGGGGGCAGAACGTGACCGGTGCCAGCCGCGCGTCCCACGGCAGTCCTGCCTCGGCGAGATGGGTCAAGGCCATCCGGTAGGGCCGCACCCCCACGGAGTCCGTGCCGGGCATCGGCACGTAGCCGAGGTGCGCGAACCGGTGGAACCCGTCGTAGTCGGCCAGCAGCACCTCCCCGCCCCAGATCGCCCCGTCCTCCCCGTAACCCGCACCGTCGAAGGCGAATCCGATCACCGGGTGCCGGCCGTTCAGCCGGTGTTCGGCCATCACGGCCGCGATGTGGGCGTGATGGTGCTGGACCCGCGCGAGCGGCAGCCTCGTGCCACCCGAGGACAGCCGCTTGACCACCTCGCGCACCGCCCACTGCGCGCTCCGGTACCCCGGATGACGGTCTGCGACCAGGCTCTCCGGCCTCACGGCCACGAGCCCGCTGAGATGTTCGACGGCGCTCTCGAAGGTCCGCTGCACGGCACCGTGGTCCATGTCGCCGACGTGGGGCGAGAGCCAGGCGTAGCGCCCGCACGCCAGCCCGAAGGCGTTCTTCACGTCACCGCCGACCGCGAGCACCGGACGCACCGGGACCGGGAGGGGCACCGGGGTCGGCGCATAGCCACGGGACCGGCGCAGGACGATCTCCTCGCCCTCGACGATCCGCACCACGCTGTCGTCGCAGGCCAGACGGATGGGCCGGTTGTGCCGCAGCCAGGCATCGGCCACACCCGTCAGCCGCTCCACCGCGGCCTCGTCGTCGGTGACCACCGGCTCGCCGCTTCGGTTGCCACTGGTCAGGATCAGCGCCGCCGGTCCCGGCGGGTCGCCGGGCAGCCCCAGGAGCAGATGCTGCAGCGCGGTGGAGGGCAGAGCGATCCCCAGGTCCGAGATCCCGGGCGAGACCTCCGCCGCGAGCCGTGGCGCGGAATCGGCGAGCCTCGTCCGCCGGCGCACCAGCACGATCGGTCGGCGTCCCGAGCTCACCGCCCATGCCTCGGCCTCGTCCATCTCGGCCAACGCCCGGGCGGTGTCCAGGTCGGCCACGAGCACCGCGAACGGTCGATCTCCGCCGGCCCGGCGTTCACGCAGACGACGTACCGCCGCGGAGTTGGTCGCGTCGCAGACCAGGTGGTACCCACCCAGCCCCTTGACCGCCAGGATCGCCCCGCCGCGCACCATGCCGCGGGCCCGGACCAGGGCTTCCTCCCCTTCGACCGGGGCCCGGGCGCCCGCCCGGCCGGCCTCCACGAACTCCAGGGTCGGCCCGCACGCGGGGCAGGAGACGGCCTGCGACCGGTAGCGACGGCCTTCGGGGTCCTCGGCCTCGGCCCGGCAGTCCGCGCAGGGCTCGAACGCCGTCATGGTGGTGCCCGTGCGGGAGTAGGGCAGCTCGGTGACAATCGTGTAGCGAGGACCGCAGGCGGTGCAGCTCACGAACGGGTAGCGGTGCCGGCGCGAGGCGGGGTCCCGGAGCTCGGCCAGGCAGGCCGGGCAGGTCGCCACATCCGTGGGGACGAGGGCCAGCCCGTGCTCGTCGGCCCCGGGGACGAGACCGTTGACCGCGGCCGTCCCGGGTACGAGGCCGTCGCCGGCGGCGGACCCGTCGGGGACGGGGCCGGGCGGCGCCTCCTGCCAGCTCACCTCGTGCCGGGTGAGGGACCTGGCGGTGTCCGCCGCCAGACGACGACAGAAGTCGTCGACGTCCCGGGCCTGGCCCTGGATCTCCGCGACCACGCCGTTCTCGTCGTCCCTGACCGTTCCGGACAGGCCGAACTCCCCGGCGAGCGCATACACCAAGGGCCGGAACTCTCCGCCCGGTACGACTCCGCGAACGCGCACGGACCGCTGCACCAGCTCACCGGCCGGCCCTGACATCTCGGGCACCTCGGGACCGCCTCCTCCGCTCACGTCTGGGACCATGGTGCCCGTCCACGGAGTCGCATGGGGGCAGCACACGGCGGATGTCCGGTATATCCGAAGCGCTTGCCCGATCTCACGGGATCCCCCCACGAAGGACAATCCGTAACTGATTGAATACTCTTCGTGCGCAATCCGGTGAGAGTGGACTTCCCCGTGGCACGCCCGCCTGCTCGGCCCGGCCGGCCCGCCCAGTTGCTCGGTGCTCTGGCGATCCTGGCCGCGGTCGTGTCCGGAGGGCTACCGGGGGCTTCCTCCGCGACCGGCGACAGTCGGCTGACGGCTGCCGGCAGGGGCATCGCGACGTCCCTGACCGTGGCCTTCCCGACCGACCTCACCTCCGAGCGCCCGAGCACGGTCACGGTGCGCATCCTGGTGCACGGCAGCCCTGGGCTCGGCGGGCACCCGCAGGCAACGCTGTCGGCCACCGCCACGACCACCACGACCCCGACCTCGGGCACCACCTCACCCACCAGCGCGACCACGACCTCACCTCCGAGCACCACCTCACCCACCAGCACGACCACGACCTCGCCCACGAACGGGCTCTTCGCGGGCGCCGTGCTGACCATCGACCGGCTCGGGACCGACGGCCACTGGCAACTGCTCGGCTCCGGCAGCGCCGATCGCAACGGGACGTTCCGGACGCCGGTGACCGTCTGGCGGTCGATCACCGTGCGAGCGCGGTTCACGGGCACGGCCCTCCTGGCGGCGAGCCGCGCCGTCACCGTGGTCGGCTGGGCCCGCCCCCTCGCCGCGGAGGTCGTCCTGCCCGCAGGGGGTCCCTCACCCACCGCACCGCATCCGGACGGGTTGCCTCCCCGCGGCGCCGGCGCGGCCGCCACCGTGCAACCCGTGTCGGACGCCATCTGGAGTCGCATGCGGGGGTACTCCTGGCATCCGGGGTGTCTGCCCCGCAGCACCCTGCGCTACGTCACGGTGAACTACTGGGGCTTCGACGGCTACCGCTACCGGGGACAACTGGTGGTGCGCGCCGCGGTGGCGACCCGAGTCGTCACGGCGTTCTCCGCGCTGTACGACCGGCGCTTCCCGATCCGGCTCATGGTGCTTCCGGACTGGTTCGGCCACTCGCCCAATCACGTCGGGGCCAACGACTACGCCCAGATGGCGGCGGACAACACCTCGGCGTTCAACTGCCGGTACGTGGTGGGCAAGGAGGCGTGGCACGTGCTCTCCCCGCATGCCACCGGCATGGCGATCGACATCAACACCTGGGAGAACCCCTACTCCTCGAGGAAGGGCCCCCGGCCGGACGCCTGGTACCTGCGGAACCGCCCCACCGGCTTCTCGACGCTCTTCTACCCCCGCGCGACCCAGACGACGACCTTCACCCACCTGGGCTGGCAGTGGGGCGGGAGTTGGTCCCGGGGTACCGACTACCAGCACTTCGAGATGCACTCGGTACCGGGGACGACCAGCACGGCACGCACTCCCGAGGAGACCCTCGCCGCGGCGATCGACCGGGCCGTGGACTGGTCGGGCGAGTGACCGGTCTCCCGGGCGAAGGATCCGGTCCGCACGGGAGGTGATCGCGCCGGTCGTGCTGGCGGACTGCGCCACCTGCCCGGGAACGCCGACGGGGCTGTCCGTGTTGTGCCGGGGGACGGCGTACCGCCGCACAGTGCCTCGGGGCGTCCGGAGTTCACCACGGACCGCACGGGAGAGCCTCTGGCCGGCCTCCGAGAGCACCTCGGTCGTGTCCCCGAGGAGTGACCATGTACCTGCGACGACTCTCGGCCTCGATGGTCGACCCCACCCAGGCCCTACCCGGTCGGGCCCACCCGATCCACACCGCGCCCGAGCGGCACGCCGTCCTCGGCACGCCCCTGGAAGGCCCCTGGCCCAAGGGCAGCGCCGTGCTGTACCTCGCGCTCGGCTGCTTCTGGGGTGCCGAACGTGCCTTCTGGACCCTTCCCGGCGTCGTCACGACCGCCGTGGGCTACCAGGGCGGGTTCACCCCGAACCCCACCTACGAGGAGGTCTGCACCGGGCTCACCGGCCATGCCGAGACCGTGCGCGTGGTCTACGACCCGCAGGTGACCGATGCCGCCTCCCTGCTGCGCGTGTTCTGGGAGTCGCACGACCCCACCCAGGGCTTCCGGCAGGGCAACGACCACGGCACGCAGTACCGGTCCGCGGTCTTCTGGACGACGGCCGACCAGGAGCAGGCCTACCGGGCCACGCGCGCGGCCTACCAGGGCGAACTGCACGCGCGGGGCTTCGGCGACATCACCACCGAGGGCCGCCCCACGGACGACGCCGAACCGTTCTTCCTCGCCGAGGAGTACCACCAGCAGTACCTCCACAAGGTCCCGCACGGCTACTGCCCCGACCACGGAACGGGCGTGAGCTGCCCGGTGGGCCTCGGGGTGAGGGCCACCGAGGAGTGAGTTGAGGCGGGACCGCAGGTGGCGGGAAGGCGTCGCCCCCAACTGGTATCATGCTAATACCACTTGTCGAGGGGGGCGATCATGTCGCTGACGTTGCGCACCGATGCCGAGCTGGACGAGGCGCTGGCCACGATTGCGGCCGCGAAGGGCGTCTCCAAGCAGGAGGCGATTCGGCAGGCCATCCTCGCCGAGGCCGCCCGCCTGGGCTACCTGCGACGGGGAATGGACAGCTACGCCCGCATGAAGGAGGCCTGGGGTCCGGTGCTGACCCGCCTGGGCGAGTCGTGAGCGAGTGCACCTACGTCGACTTCGAGCTCGCGGTCGCCGTCTGCCAGGGGGAAGGCTTCGTGATCCGCGACGCCGGGCTCCTGGGATCAGCCGTCGCCCGACCCAGGATGACCGTCATGGGGATCGACGCCTACCCCGCACCGCAGACCAAGGCGGCGGCTCTGCTCCATTCGGTTGCCGGCAATCACTGCCTGCTGGACGGGAACAAGCGACTCGCCTGGCTGCTCACGACCGTGTTCCTGGACCTGAACGGCCACGGCCCGGAGCTGGGCCACGAGGCGGCGTACGAACTCGTGATGGCGGTGGCGGACGGAACCCTGCGGGACGTCTCGGCAATCGCGGACAGGCTCCCGATCAGGGCGCACTGACGGACGTGCACCCGTGCACCACGGGACACCCGACCGGCTCCGAACTCACTCGCCAGCCGAACTCAGTCGGCGGTCAAGGCTCCCTCGTCGACCACCCAGCGGTTGCGGCCCCCGGTCTTGGCCAGGTACAGCGCCCGGTCGGCCGCTCCGAGCACCTCCGCGGCCGGCCGGTCCATGTCGGGGCGCGCGACCGCGATGCCGATGCTCGCGGTGAGCAACGCGTCCACGGTCGAGCCCTCGTGCAGCACCTCCGCCTGACAGAGCAGGGTGCGGAACCGCGCGACGACGGCGAGCGCGCCCTCCAGACCGGTGTCGGGCAGGATGAGGGCGAACTCCTCGCCGCCGTACCGGCAGGCGATGTCCCGTTCCTCGCGCGCGGCGCGGCTCAGGCAGGACGCGACCGTCTGCAGGGCGACGTCCCCCTGGACGTGGCCGTAACGGTCGTTGTAGGCCTTGAAGAAGTCGACGTCGAGCATGAGGAGCGCGAAGCAGATGCCCTCCTTCTCGACGAGCAGGCCCTGACGCTGCAGGTGCAGGTCGAAGGCCGCCCGGTTCATGATCTTGGTGAGCCCGTCGCTCATCGCCAGGAGCCGCAGTTCCTGGTTGGCCTGCTCGAGCTCGCTGGTGCGCTGGGCGACCAGCCGTTCCAGGGACTGCGCGTGCGCCTCCATCTCGAGGGCGTGGAAGACCGTGTCCAGGGCCCGGCTCAGGTCGACCCGCAGCAGCTCGCTGAGCGCCTCGGACTCCCGCTCGGCCTCGAACAACAGGTACCCGAAGACCCCGCTGGCCACGCCGAGCGGCTGCAGGAACAGCGGCCCGGTCCGCAGCTCCTCCCGCAGGTCCCCCGGGAGGAGGGTCTCGTAGGAGAAGATCGCCTCCGGCGAGGGCAGGACCTCGCCGTCGCGGTAGCTCAGGATCAGCTCGAGTTCCTCCAGCGGCCGGTCCGGGGCCATTCCGGTCTCCCGCCGTTCCAGCACGAAGTAGCACCGGCGGATGCCGAGGTGGTCCAGACGGGAACTCAGCGAGGTGACGACGTCCTGGACGGACCGGCACTGGATCATCGTCCGGCTCATGCCCATCATCGAGTTCTGGGTGACCAGACGAGTCCGTGCGCTCTGCGCCGCGGTCAGGGCCCACTCGAACTCCCCGATCACGTTGTCCACGTCGACGACCCACGTGCCGTCGACGAGGCGGGACCCCGGCAGGATCAACGAGCCGTTCTCGGCGGGGGTGGCGCTCATCGGGTGCTGACCCCGCGGGGCCGTGGAGGCCCGGGTGATCAGCTGCGAGGGAACCACGGCGAGCACCTCCGGCTCCCGGCCCTCCAGCAGCGTCAGGAGCATCTCGGCCGCCAGGGTTCCCTGGTCCTGGATCCCCTGGTCGACCGTGGTCAGGCCGGGCCAGGTCCAGGATGCCGCGAGGCTGTTGTCGAATCCGCTCACCAGCACGTCCTGGGGCACCCGGATGCCCAGGTCGCTCAGCGCCCCCATCGCCCCCAGGGCGGACTCGTCGTTCAGCGCCACGACCGCGTCGAGGTCCCGGCGCACGTGCAGCAGATCGTGCAGCGCCTGGTAGGACTGGTCCTGCTTGAAGTTCCCGGTGAGCATCAGCTGCTCGTCGATCGGGATGCCACGCAGGGCGAGCTCCCGCCGGAAGATCTCCTCCCTGATCACCGAGTCCCGCTGGTGGAGCAGCCCCCGGATGAGCACTGGGGAGCGCACCCCACGCTCGTCCAGCAGGTGCTCCATCAACGTCCGCATGCCGGTCTCGTTCTCGCCGCAGACGCTGGGCCGGCCCGGGGTCTCCCGGCCGACGTACACCGTCGGGAGCCCGGACTGCTCGATGGCGTCGTGGAGCTCCTGCCCGCGTTCGGGCGAGATCGTCGGCAGCAGCAGCACGCCGCGCAGGGCACGCTTCTCGATGAGGGCGAGGGTGAGTTCCGAGTTGTTCGCCGCATAAGGCTCGTTGGCGACCACCATGAACGGGACGTCGCAGCGATCGAAGACAGCCCGAGCACCGGCCAGTATCCCTGAGTGGTACTCGTTCATGCCCGTGATGATGATCGCCACGGGTCGCTGGAAGCTGTCGCTGAGTCCCATCCCGATCCGTCCGATTCGGCGTGTACGTCTCGTCTCCCCTTCATCGACATCGTGGAGGGCACACTTGAACCTTGGTCCGTGAGGAAGTGCACTCAGAGCATCCGCGAGCGCGGGCCACGTCACCGGACCCATCTCCGCGGAGGACCCATGAACACGCCGCCCGATGCCAACCTGCCTCTGGTGTTCCCCCGGCCGGGCACCCCGGGGACCACCCGGCTCGTGCTCCTGCCGGACCCGGACGGCGGCCTGCCCCTGGCGCTGCACGTCGGCCCGGTGGATCCCGCGGATCTCCCGGCGCTCGCCACCGCGGCCCGGGCGAACCGGCAGCGTGCGTTGTTGCCGGAGCACCGCCGCGGGGACACCGGCAGCCCCGGCCTGGCCGGTCACCGACTGGCCGGTCACGGGCCGGGCGACGCAGCGCAGGTGCCCGCGGGCCGCGACTGGACCCCGTTCTTCCGCACCCGGCAGGTGTCTGCGGACGACGAGGAACTCGAGATCCTCGCCACCGACCCGGCCTCGGGCCTGGCCCTGTGCACCAGGGCGCAGGCGTTGCCCGGCGGTTCCCTGCGGGTACGGCACGAGCTGACGAACACCGGCACCGAGCCCTACCTGGTGGACCGGCTGGAGGTCGCCCTCCCCGTACCCACGGACCACACCGAGGTGCTGGACTTCACCGGGCGCTGGGCCCGGGAGCGGGTGCCGCAGCGCCGTCCCCTCACCGACGGCACCTGGGTGCGGGAGATGCGGGGCGGACGTTCCGGGCACGACGGGCCGCTGCTCAGCGTCCTGGGCACTCCGGGTTTCGGCTTCGGGACGGGCGCGGTGCTCGGCGTGCACGTGGCCTGGAGCGGCAACGCGGTGGTCCGGGTGGAACGCCTGGCCACCGAGCCCACGACCGTCCTCGGCGGCGAACTGTTGCTGCCGGGCGAGCTGGTGCTGGCGCCCGGTGAGGCGTACCGCACGCCGTGGGTGCACGTCCTCACCGCGCCCGACGGGCTGGACTCCCTGGCCGCGTCGGCGCACCGGTACCAGCGGTCCCTGCCCGCGCATCCACGTTCCCCCCGCCCCGTGAACCTGAACGTCTGGGAGGCGGTCTACTTCGACCACGACCTCACCCGTCTCACCGAACTCGTCGCGCTGGCCGCCGAGGTCGGTGCCGAGCGCTTCGTGCTGGACGACGGCTGGTTCCGGCACCGGCGGGACGACGACGCCGGGCTCGGCGACTGGTTCGTGGACGAACAGGTCTGGCCGCGGGGGCTGGCCCCGCTCGTGGACGAGGTACGCCGGCACGGGCTGGTCTTCGGGCTCTGGTTCGAGCCGGAGATGGTCAACCCCGACTCCGACCTGTTCCGGGCCCACCCGGACTGGGTGCTCTCGGCGGACGGGAGGCTCCCCCGGCTGCAGCGCAACCAGCTCGTGCTGGACCTGTCCCGCCCGGAGGTCGTCGACTACCTCCTGGCCCGGATCGACACGATCCTGTCCGAGTACGAGATCGGGTACGTGAAGTGGGACCACAACCGAGCCCTGGTCGAGGCCGGCAGCGCGGTCCACGGGGGCGCGCCCGCGGTGCACCGGCACACGCAGGGATTCCTCACCCTCTGGGACGAGCTGCGGCGCCGGCACCCCGCGGTCGAGTGGGAGGGCTGCGCGAGCGGTGGGGGCCGGATCGACCTGGACCTGCTGAGTCGCTGCCAGCGGGTGTGGACCTCGGACATGACGGACGCCCTGGCCCGACAACCGATCCAGCGCTGGACCACGCAGCTGGTCGCGCCCGAGTACCTCGGCGCACACGTGTCGGCGAACCGGTCGCACCAGACCGGCCGGGTGCTGCCGCTCGACTTCCGGGCCGCGACCGCGCTGTTCGGCCACTTCGGCATCGAGTGGGACCTCACCGAGGCCACCGCTGCCGAGCGCGCTCAGCTCGCGGACTGGATCGCCCTGTACAAGCGTCACCGGGACCTCCTCCACAGCGGACGTGTGGTGCGCCTGGACGAGCCCGACCCCGCCCTGTGGACCCACGGCGTGGTCGCCCCGGACCGCCGGTCCGCCCTGATGGCGCGCGTGCAACTGGACGAGTCCGCGCGACTGCTGCCCTGCCCGCTGCGTGTGCCCGGCCTCGACCCGACCTGCCGGTACCGCCTGCGTTGGGCCGGTCCCGCCCCGCTGCTCGCCCCCCGGGTCGACGGTCTCGCGGGACAGCTGGACCTCGGGCCGGCCGGCGGTGAGAGCGTCTCGGGCGCTGCCCTGGCCACGATCGGGGTGCCCGTGCCCAACGCCCGCCCCGAGACCGTGACCCTCGTGCACGTCGAGGCGCTGGACGGCTGAGGCCGAGCGGATCCGGGCGCTGGACGCCGGGGTCCGAGCAGAACCGTGCTCCGGACGGCGGGGCCGGGCGATCTCGTTACTGAATTGAGATCCCTCTTGCCGTTATCGCCGGACATCCGTCACCGTCTCCGACGGAGAAGCTCCGGCGCCCGGCAGC
Source organism: uncultured Kineosporiaceae bacterium (assembly GCA_964583765.1). GTDB lineage: Bacteria > Actinomycetota > Actinomycetes > Actinomycetales > Kineosporiaceae > CAZOWW01. The sequence goes on along the minus strand of CAZOWW010000016.1, from coordinate 40,825 downwards.
AGCGTCGCCCCCGTCCCACACGCTCACTCCGAGGATCGGAGACCCGACATGCTCCACCCCCGCCGACCGTTCTCCCGCCGCTCACCAGCCGCATGTCCCCGGCGGTCCGTCCTGCGCCCTCCGGTCACGCGGCCCTGGCGGCCTGCCCCGGGCCTCACCACCGCACTGGCCGTCCCGCTCGTCCTGGCGGCGTCCGCGGTGGCCGTGACCCCCGGCTCCGCGGTCGCGGCCGTCGCGTGCCGCGTGGACTACTCGGTGACCTCGCAGTGGTCCGGCGGCTTCGTCGCCTCGGTGAACCTGACCAACCTCGGTGACGCCCGCACGTCCTGGAACCTGGGCTGGACCTTCACGAACGGGGAGACGGTCACCTCCGCCTGGAACGCCACCGTCACCCAGTCCGGCTCCGCCGTGACGGCGGCCTCCGCGAGCTGGAACGGGAGCCTCGGCACCGGCGCGAGCGTCTCCTTCGGCTTCCAGGGGGCCGCCGCCGGAACGCCCGGGACCCCCGGCAGCTTCGCCCTCGACGGCACGGCCTGCTCCGGCGCGACCGGCACCACCACCCCGCCGGCCACCACGAGCACGACCGGCACGACCACACGCTCCACGACCACGACCACGGCCACCCGCGCCAGCACGACCACGCGCTCCACGACCACGACCACGCGCACCAGCACGACCACCGCGGGAACCCCGCCCGCGAGCTACCCCGGCCCCGGGGTGGTCACCGGCTCCACGGGCGTGCACGACCCGGGCATCGTGAAGACCCCGAGCGGCACGTACGTCATGATCGGCACGGGCAACGGCCTGCCCATCACGACGTCCACCGACCGGACCGCCTGGCGCGGCGCGGGCACGGTCTGGCCGTCCGGCGCGTCCTGGACCACCGCGTACACCGGCGGGAGCGCAAGCCTGTGGGCGCCGGACATCTCATACCACAACGGTAAGTACTACCTGTACTACGCGGCGTCGTCGTTTGGCTCGAACACCTCGGCGATCTTCCTTGCCACCAGCAGCACCGCCGCCTCCGGCTCCTGGTCGAACCAAGGGCTGGTGATCTCCACCAAGAGCTCCGACAACTACAACGCGATCGACCCCAACCTCGTCGTGGACGACGCGGGCCGCTGGTGGCTCACCCTGGGCTCCTTCTGGTCCGGGATCAAGACGGTGGCACTCGACCCGAACACGGGCCTGCGCTCGACGTCCGACACGACTGTGCGGTCCGTGGCCGCCAGGTCGACCGCCGGCGGCGCGATCGAAGCCGGTTTCGTCTTCCACCACGGCGGCTACTACTACCTCTACACGTCCTGGGATCTGTGCTGCCAGGGCGCATCCAGCACCTACCGGATCATGGTGGGTCGCTCCACCTCCGCCACCGGCCCCTACACGGACCGCAACGGCACGGCGCTGACGTCGGGCGGCGGCACCCAGGTGCTCGCGGGACACGGCAGCGTCCACGGGCCGGGCGGGCAGAGCGTCCTCGCGGACAGCGACTCGGATGTCCTCGTCTATCACTACTACGCGGACAACGGGAACCCGCTCCTGGGGATCAACCTGATCGGCTACGACTCGGCCGGGTGGCCGTACGTCTACTGAGAAGTGGTCGTACGTCTGCTGAGGACCAGCCGCGCATCGGCACCGGGCGGCGCTGACGGACCCGAGCCAAGTGAGAGGCCCCGAGCGACGGGGGGCGCCCGGGGCCTCGATCACGTGCCCACACGGGGGATCGGCACGTACCCCGCATGTTGTCACAACCCCGCCGGCACCTCTCGTCGAGGACCCGCAGTCGTCCCCGTCGAGGACCCGCAGTCGTCCCCGTCGAGGGCCCGCAGTCGTCCCCGACACGGACCCACGGACGCCCCGGTCGCGGACCCACGGCGCCGAGGAGCCGTCCACCGGTGTCGCCCCGGAGCCTGCGGTGTCACCCTGGAGAGCCTGCGCGACGGCGAGGAGGTGGACACCGTCGAGGCGACCGAACTCACCGCACGCCTGCGTGCCGCAGGATGCGTGCGCGCGGAGGACGAGGCCAGGCTGCTCCTGCAGGTCGCCCTTCCACCCGACGCACGGGAGCACCTCGTGCGGCGTCGGCTCCAGGGCGAACCCCTGGAACATGTGCTGGGCTGGGCCGAGTTCCACGGACTGCGCGTACGCACGACCCCCGGGGTGTTCGTCCCTCGGTGGCGCTCGGAGTTCCTCGTGGACCAGGCTCTGGCCTGGTTGGACGGCAGGTCCACGGCTCCCGGGCGCACTCTCCCGACCAGGAGGAGCCAGAACTGGGCGATCCGGAACTGGGCGATCCGGCGCCGACCGGTGGGGGGTCCCGGACCGATCGTGCTCGACCTGTGCTGCGGCACGGGGGCGCTCGCCCTGGCCGTGGCCACGGCCCGGCCCGACGCACGGATCCATGCGGTGGACCTCGACCCGGCGGCGGTGCGCTGCGCCCGCGACAACCTGGCAGAGGTCGGGGGTCATGCCTACCTGGGCGACCTGTTCGACCCGCTGCCCGAGAACCTGCGGGGCCGGACGGACCTGATCCTGGCCAATGCGCCCTACGTGCCCACCCGTGAGCTGGCGTTGCTACCGCGCGAGGCCCGGTTGCACGAGGCCCCCCTGGCTCTCGACGGCGGCCCCGACGGTCTCGAGGTGGTGCGGCGCATCCTCGCCCAGGTGTCCGACTGGCTCGCCCCGCACGGCACGCTGCTGATCGAGACGAGTCGGGACCAGGCGCCCTACGTGGCGGCGGATCTCGCCGACCGCGGGCTGCGCACGCGGATCTCCCATGACCCGGAAGCGGAGGCCACGGTCACCGAGGGCACCCACGCCTGACGGTTCCGGTACTCCGACCGGGCGACCTTCCCGGCGTCCGGGGCCCCTCGGCAGCCCCCCGGGCGGTCCGGCCCCACGCTCCGCCTTCCTCTCGGCGGAGCAGCACGGCTGAGCGGGTGAGGTTGCCTGTTCCTGGATCAGCTCTCGCCGCCTGTGGACGACAGGAGAGGCAGGAGAGCCGCCGCCCACCCGTTCTCATGGAGGAGATGCGCATGGCTGCGCCCAGGATGACCCGCATTCGATGGTTCATGGTGCTCGGCATGGTGCTGGCCGTCGCGGCCGCCGCATTCGCCAGCACCGGAGCCGAGGCCCTGGCCGGCCCCGCCTCGCACTCCACCGTGCAGGTGGCAGCGAAGACCACGACGGTCACGACCGCGAAGAAGAAGGCCAAGAAAAAGACGAAGAAGAAGGCCAAGAAAAAGGCTGCCGCCAAGAAAAAGGTCGTCAAGAAAAAGGTCGCGAAGAAGAAGGTCGTCAAGAAGAAGCACGTCATCAAGAAGAAGCCCAAGCCCGCCGTCAACCCGGCGCTCGCCGTGCCGCACCCCAAGGGCACCATCGCCTCGCGGTCGACGGCTGCCCGCCCCTGCACCCCCTCGACGAGGACCGGGACCTGCCAGAACACCGCCGGGTACCTCGTGCCCCAGTCGATGCTCGCGGCCCACGCGCGGTGGGCGCCGCTCCTGCGCGCTTGGGGACTCACCGCCGTGCGGGACACCTGCCCGAGCGGGATGGCGGTGAACTCCGGCTTCTGCACCCTGCGGGGCAAGCACGCCGGTAAGGCCGCCTCGGTGTTCTTCAAGGCGGTGTACAGCTCGCTGTACTCCCCTGCTCGCGTGGCCCAGCAGGTCACCGCCATCGAGTCCCAGGCCGCCGCGCAGATCGCGCGCACCGACAACCCCTCGGCCCGGGCGGCCATCGCCAACGCCGCCGCTGCCCGGGTGGACGCCCTGCGCGCCACCGCGCGAGCCTGGAACCTCGCCCACCCGAGGACCTCTGTGACGGTGATCATCCCGCACTGAGAATGGCGTGCTGAGCAGCACGGATCCAGCACGGCCGGCCTCCACGCACCTTGCGTGGAGGCCGGTTGCCGGGTACCGGTCAGTAATCCGGGGAATCACGCCTACAATGGGCGCCGGTAGCATTCCCGACAGCGCCCAGACCCGACTCGACCATCACCGTCACCACCGCCGCGGGCGGGATGTCCCGGACACTCCGGGCCCGACGGCCGAGGCAGGGCGAGGGGCCGGAGAGACCTGCGATGACTTTCTCCCCCCCGGTGATGGCCGCCCCACCCCAACCCCCTCCCGAGGCACAGGCCCGCAGCGTGCGCCGGATCTCCGGCCCGACCGGTTGGAGCCTTCTCCTCGGCGCCGCCGCAACGCTCATCTGCGCGATCGGCCTGGGTCGTCCTGCACCCTGGATCGACGAGTCCGTCACGGTCCTCGCGGTGCGACGCAGCTGGCCCGATCTGGGCCGGTTCATCCTGCATTTCGACGCACCCCTCGGGCTCTACTACACGATGCTCAAGCCCTGGGCCGCCTTCTCCTCCAGCATCTTCTGGCTCCGGATCCCCTCGGCGATCGCCGCCGTCGTGACGGTCACCCTCCTCACCGCGTGGGTCGGCCGCCACTTCTCCCTGCCGGTGGGCGTCGCGGCGGGCGCACTGCTCCTCGCGCTCCCCACGTTCTCCCGGTTCGCGCAGGAGGCCAGACCGTATGCCGCGGTCATGGCCCTCGGGGTCGCCTGCACGGTCCTCTGGTGGCGCACCTGCCACGACGGCGGGATCCCCACCCGGATGGCGTACGGGGTCACGGTGATGGTGCTGCCGCTGCTGCACCTGCTCGCTCTCGCCGTGGTCGCCGTCCAGCTGGCCGCGATGCTGCCCTTCGGGCGGCGGATCCGCCTGCGTGTCCTGGGCTGGGCCGGCGTTCCTCTGCTGCTGGCCTCGCCCGCGTTCTGGTTCATCAACGAGAAGGCCCATGGTGTCGCGCACCCCCGGACGATGAGCTGGCCCCACCTGTGGCTGACCTTCACCGAGGTCTTCGGGTCCGACGCCATCCTGGAGCTCGTGCTCGTCCTCGCCGCGCTCGGTGTGGTGCGGACGCTGTGCACCAAGGACGCCGTCCGGCGCCACCTGCTCCTGTACGCCCTGGGCTGGGGGTTGTCGACCCCCGTGATCGTCGCGATCACGGCCGCCGCCGGCCAGAAGACCCTGGTCGCGCGGTACATGCTCGTCTCGCTCCCGGGATGGGCGATCGTGGCCGGTGAGGGCATCCTCGCCATCGCCTGGTGCCTCTCCTTCCTCACCCGGCCCCTGTGCCCTCCGTTGTCCGTCCCACGACAGCGCACCGCGCCGCAGGACGCCGACACCGAGGCCGCGGGCACCGGATCCGGGACCGGACGATCGAGCGCCACGCGACGACCGTTCCGCTCGGTCGGCCTGGTCTGGACGGCGGTGAGCATCGTGACGGCCGTCCTGGTGATCGCTCAGCTCGGCTGGTCCGATCAGGTCCTCGAACGCACCAAGGCCGGGCACGGCCAGGGCGATCCCAGCGCGTTGTTGACCGAACTACGCCTGCCCGCGGACCGCGGTGTCGCGGTCTTCACCCCCGGGACGGTGTCCGAACTCAACATCCGCGCCGACGCGCCCGATCTCGCGAACCGGATGCCCCTGTACCAGAGCCCAGACCGTTCCGGACGGGTGATGCGAGCCCCGCGTTCCGGGGCCAAGGCGGTCGCGGCTCTGCGTCCCTACGACCAACTGGCCGTGCTGATGTTCGCCGGGGCCGAGGACCTCAAGAAGCTGGTCCTCTCCATGAAGGGTCTGGCCGACTTCACCATCGACGAGATACAGAGCAGTCACGGCTGGTCGATGGTGCTGATGCATCGCGTGCGCTGGACCGCATGAGGCATCGCGCGCACTGGGCCCGGTGAGACATCACCTGCACGGAAGGCCACGCTGCCCCGGGGGCCGACCGGATCGGGAGACTGCTCAGCCGAGGGCGGCACCGACCCGCACGGGGCGGGTCGGAAGGCGCTCGGCGAGCCCGGCCAACGCCGAGCAGAGGAGTTCCAGGTCCTCCTCGGTGTGTGACGCGGTGATCCTTATCCGCAGTCCCGCCTCGTGGAGGGGCGGCGCCGGATACGCCGTGAGTCCCACGCGGATCCCCGCCTTCCGCAGGTGGTCCACCATGGCGCAGAGCTGGGCCGCGCTCGCCAGGTCGACCGCACCGAGCCGGGCCAGGGCCGCCACCTGTGCGGCGCTGCTCGTGGCCGCCTCCGTGGCCCCCGCGGTGTGGTCATCGGGCAAGGGGATGTGCACCAGGGGCAGCCCGGACGCCCCGGCCCGAACGAGGCCTGCCTCGTGCCCCACCTCCAGCACCCGCACCGTCGAGCGGTAGAGCCTCTCGCGAATGGCGTCGCCGCGTCGCGTGTTGATCTCCATCCCGGCCTGTGCGGCCGCCAGGGCCGGCGTCGACAGTCGGATACGACTCAGTGAGGGACCGGCCGCGATCTCCAGGTGGTCCCGCAGACGGGCAGGGGCGGCCAGGAAGGCCAGGGAGGTCGCGAAGGACGGGGAGAACTCGCCCGCGAGCAGCAGGCCCTCGTAGTCCAGCCCCAGATGCCGGACCAACCCGTTGCCGGAGCGCCCGTACGGCAGCCAGTCCCCGGGCAGGCGGTCCCCGACGAGACCGAACCCGTGGGGATCGTCCACGTAGAGCAGGGCTCCGTGCTCCCGGGCCAGGTGCACCAGCCCGGACAGGTCGGGGACCTCGCCGGTGACCCCGTCGACCCCGGCCGTGCAGATCAACCGGGGTGCATGGGCGGTGGCGCTCCGCAGCAGCCGGTCCAGGGTGTGCAGGTCCCCGGTGCGGAACCGGCGCAGGGTCGCGCCCGCGGCCCGGGAGATCTGCGCCGCCTCGTAGAGGGTGCGGTGCACCTGGTCGTCCACGAACACCCAACCCTGGCCCACGATCGCGGGCACCGCCGCCAGGTGCAGCTCGGCGATGCTCGGCACGACCATCACCGAGGGCATCCGCAACACCGCGGCCAGGCGCTCCTCGACGTCCCGGTGGAGCCGGCCGGGAGCGCTCAGCGGCGCCCGCCGGGTGGTCAGCCCCCAGTCCCGGGACGCCCGCAGCACGGCTTCGAGGAGCTCCGGGTCGGCGTCCAGCCCGAGGTGCCCGCCGCCCTCGAAGTCCACCAGCCACCGGTCCCCCACCCGCAGGTGTTGGCCGTCGACCTGCTCGACGGGCGGACCCTCCCCGTTCCCGCCGGCGGGCAGGCTGGTGCGACCCGGGTAGATCAGGTCGCCGCCGCGCACGTCCGCCGGAGAACCCCCGGCCCCCTGTGTCCCCGTCGGCCGGGTCCCCGACCAGCTGTGGGTGAGGCGATCGGCCGCGGGGCGGGGACCGGGCAGGTCGGCGACGGACATGGGGCCTCTCTCGGCTGGGGAGACGGGTCTCGGCAGGAGGACGGGTCTCGGCGGGGGGAACTGGCTCGGGCGGCGAGCCGCGGTCAGCGACCCGGCTCGAACGACGGATCCGGCAGGGTCGGCACCGGCGTGCGCGGACGCAGCAGCGGGCTCCCACTGGCCCGGGGCAGGGGTGGCCCCAGCTCCTGGGTGTCCGCGAGCACGGCCACGAGGTCCGCTGGGTAGAGGGGGCGCGCGAACAGGAATCCCTGCCCGTGCCCGCACCCCAGCGCCCACAGCTCGTCCCGCTGCTCGACCCGCTCGATCCCTTCCGCGACCACCTCGAGATTGAGCGAGTGCGCGAGCCAGATGGCGGCCTGGGCGAGCGCTCCGCCCGAACCCTCGACGCCGAGGTTGTCCACGAGCGACTTGTCGATCTTCAGGATGTCGATCGGGAGCGTCTGCAGGTACCCCATGCCGGCGTACCCCACGCCGAAGTCGTCGATCGCCAACTGCACCCCGAGGTCGTGCAAGGCCTGCAGCCGGTCGGTGATCCCCGAGTCCTGGTGGATCAGCACGCTCTCGGTCAGCTCCAGGACCAGCGCACCCGGCTCCAGCCCGGACTCGGCGAGCGCCTCGGCGACATGTCCGGGGAAGTCCTCCTCCTGGAGCTGGCGTCCCGACACGTTGATCGACATGCGCAGGGCCCCTCCGGGCACCTCCGCCCAGGCACGTGCCTGACGACAGGCCTCCACGAGGACCCACCTGCCCAGGTCGATGATCATTCCGGTGTCCTCGGCGAGCTGGATGAACTCCGCGGGCGGCACCGTGCCGCGGTACGGGTGGTGCCACCGCACCAGGGCCTCGGCCCCCACCACGGCCCCGGTCTGGATCGAGACGATCGGCTGGTACTGCAGGAAGAACTGATCCACCTCGATGGCCCGCTGCAGCTCACTGGTCCGCGTGACCCGCTCGACCATCCGCGCGTGCAGGTCGTCGTAGTAGGCGACGACCTGGGCCTTGCCCCGGTCCTTGGCCGCGTAGAGGGCGAGGTCGGCGTGCCGCATCACGTCCGTGATCGGGGTGGCCACGGCACCGCCGTCCACCACGACCAACCCGCCGCTGGCCGAGACCCGCACCGACTGCTCCCCGATCACGACCGGCTCGTCCAGGGCGCCCAGCAGGGCCTCCGCGATCCTCTCCGCCTCGCCGGAGCCGCCGACGTCCTCGACGAGGACGGCGAACTCGTCGCCGCCGAGTCGGGCCACGGTGTCCCCCGAGCGGCCGGCCCGGCGCAGACGTCCGGCGACCGCGCCGATCAGCTCGTCCCCGACCGCGTGGCCGAGGGTGTCGTTGATCAGCTTGAAGTCGTCCAGGTCGAAGACCACCAGGGCCAGGAACCCACCCCGCCGGGACAGCCGGGAGAGCGCGTGCTCGAGGTGGTCGTGCAGCAGCGCCCGGTTGGCCAGGCCCGTCAGCGAGTCGTGGAAGGTCTGGTGCCGCAGCTGGTCCTCCAGCACCCGCCGCTCGGTGACGTTGCGCATCGTGAACACGACCCCGGAGAGGTCCGGATCCTCGATGAGGTTGCTGAACATCACCTCGAACGACAGGTAGCCGCCGTCCCTGCGGGCGACCCGCCAGTCGACCATCTGCTGCGTCTGTGCCCCGTCCGTGACGATCCCGGCGAGCAGGCGCGTCGCGGGCATGGCGTCGTCGGGATGGACGAACTGGCTGAAGTTCACGCCGAGCACGTCCGCGAGCTCCCAGCCCAGGGTGCGCTGGAGGGACGGCGTGGCGAAGGAGATCAGACCGTCCCGGTCCACGACCAGGATCACGTCCGAGGAGTTGTGGACGAGGCTCTTGAAGTGCGCCTCGTGCTGACGCTGGCGGACCTCGACGATCAGGCCCGCGCTCTCCAGGGCCAGGGCCACCGCCGCGGCCAGGGTACCGAGCACCCCGCTCGCCTCCGGGGGCAGCGCACGCCAGGAGCGCACGACCAGCACGCCCCGCAGGCCGTGCTCGCCGGGCATCGGGCTGACGCTGACCCGGTCCGAACGCACGAGGCGCCCGTCGGGATTGGTGCCGTCCTCCAATGCCGCCGTGGGGTTGCTCACCACCGGCGTACCGTGCGCCAGGTAGACGCCGGTCGGACCCACCAGGTACAGGCCGGCCACGCACCGGTCCTTGGCGCCCACCACGGAGGCCACCGAGCTGATGGCCACCCGGTAGATCTCCTCGACCCCGCGCGCCGAGACCAGTCGTTCGCCCGCGGTACGCAGGGCGCGTTCGCTGCGGACGGCTCGTTCGTCCCGCACGACGATCCCGACCATGCGGGCGATCACCGTCAAGGACACGCAGCCGGAGAAGCACGCCACCGCAACGGTGTGCGGGTCGCTGCCGGTCCGGACCGCGATCACGAGTGCGGCCGGCCCGACCAGGTTGCAGGCCGACAGCAGGAGCACCCACCAGGAGGAGAGCCGCCCGCGTCCGGAGGAGTCCGACTCCTCGAGCTCCCCCACCGCCGGGTGCAGGGCCGCGGCCGCGATCCCCGCGCAGAACACCAGCCACGCTGCGCCGACGCCACGGGCAAGGCCGCCGGGCCCGTACAGGTCGGTGCACTGGGCCAGGACGTCGGCCGCGAGCAGGCCGAACGCGCTCAGGGCCAGCAGCCGGACGATCCGGTCCCGCCTGCCGCCGAAGAGCAATCGCGCAGCCATGGCGAGCACCAGGACGTCGCCGATCGTGTACGCCACCTGGACCGTCCGGGCGCCCCAGGACAGGTCCTGGGCGGTCAGCCGCGGGCTGATCAGGAAGATCCAGGCGAGCAGGCCCGCGGTGGCCGCGACGGTCGAGGCGTCGATGAAACCACCCCAGGTCCGCCGCACCCCGCGCGGCTCGGCGACCAGCCGGAGACCCACCAGGAGGCACGGATAGGTGGCCAGGTAGAAGACGTCCGCGATGGACGGGAACGGCTTGTCCTGGCCCCCGAGTCCGGTGAGAACGTCGTAGACCACGTCTCCGAACACGGTGAACCCGATGGCGACCGCGAACACGAACCAGGGCAACGGGACACTGGGTCGGTGCACGCGGACGCCGAGCACCACGAGCCCGACGGCGCAGGCGCCGAGGACCGTGACGAGACCACCCCGGCCGGTCGGCAACAGCAACTCGGCTCCGGCCGCCGCTGCGGCGACCAGCAGGGTGACCCACCAGCCGATGGGACGCAGACGCTCTCCGACCTCACGCAGACGAAGCCGGAGCGTCACCTCGGCGGCTACCGACATGACGCCGCCACCTCCTGATCGCGAGGCACCACGTCCCGCAGGCCGCCCGCGGGACGCGACACCGGAGCGCACTGCGACCCGCAGGTCTCGTCCGGCATCAGATCAGGGAATCGGTGCCTGCTCCCCCGCTCTTGAGCCACCTCGACCGGGATGCCTCTGCTGACGGCTCCCCTGCACCGGAAGCGTGGTGCAACTCACGCGGGGTGACGACGCGCGGGAACGTGTGGTCGGAAGGAGAGCCAGGAGCCGGGGAAGGCCGGACGGCGAGCCGGCCCGTGGTCAGGGAGCCCGGGAACTCGGGCCCGGTCCGGCCCTGGTCACAGGCGCGCGCGAAGGCCCTGCACCAGTTCTGTCGCCGCCCGGACGAGCTCGGCCCGGGACTCGGACCGGGACTCGGACGCGCCCGCCGGCTTCGGACACCGCAGGGGGGCACTGCCCGGTGCGCACCCGTCCCCGCACAGACCATGCCCCAGCACGAGCAGCTGGTCGGCGAGCGCGTGCTCGCCGAGCACGGGCACCGGACGCCGAGGTCCCCCCTCGGCCACGGCACCGAGATCGGCCAGCTGTTGCAGCACCGCCCGGACGTCCGCGAGGCGTTCGGCGGCCTCCTCGGTGCCCCGCCGGCCGAGCCGAGGGCCGACGAGCCGCAACCGGTCGGTCACCCGCTCCAGCTCACGCTCGAGCTCACGCTCCGGCTCACCCACGCCCCGATGCTGCCACGGGCGAGCCCCCACCACGCACGGGACCTTCCGTGCCCGCATCCCGAGGACACCACCAGCACACCGGTCGCCGCACCGGACCGGCCCGGTGCCGTGGGGCACCGGGCCGAAAGGGTGTGCGGGGAACCCCGAACCGATCCGGGGCGGGTGCGGAGGGAAGTGCGGGGCGGGTGCGGCGGGAAGTGCGAGTCAGAGCCGCTCGAAGCCCCGGATCCGTTCCCAGTCCGTGACCGCCAGGTCGAAGGCACGCAGCTCGACGTCCGCGGCGTTGACGTAGTGCGCGACCACATCGGCCCCGAAGGCGAGTTCGGCGACCTTGGAACTGGCGAAGCGCTCCCGGGCCTCGCGCAGCGAGGTGGGGATGCGGGCGATGGTGTCGACGGCGTAGGCGTTCCCGGGCAGTGGCTCACCGAGGGTGAGATCGTTCCGCATGCCGTACATCCCGCCGGCGAGCATGGCGGCGAGCGCCAGGTAGACGTTCGTGTCCGCCCCGGGCACCCGGTTCTCCACCCGGAGCGAGTCTCCCCGGCCCACCACCCGCAGGGCGCAGGTGCGGTTGTCGACACCCCAGGCGAGGGTCGTCGGGGCGAAGGTGCCCGCCTGGAAACGCTTGTAGGAGTTGATGTTCGGCGCGTAGAGCAGGGCGAACTCGGGCAGGGTGGCCAGGATGCCCGCGACGAAGGCGGCGAACTCCGGGCTGCGCCCGTCGACGGCGTCCGGGTCCCCGTCCTCGGCCGCGAAGACGGCCGGGCTCTCGCCCTCGAAGCCCCGCAGGTTGAGGTGCAGGTGGCAGGAGTTGCCCTCGCGCTCGTCGTACTTGGCCATGAACGTCAGCGCGTGCTGGTGCCGCGCGGCGACCTCCTTGGCCGCGGTCCGGAACAGCGAGTGGGTGTCCGCTGCCGCCACGACCTCGTCGAACCGGAAGTTGATCTCGTACTGCCCGCGGTTGCACGCGCCCTTCAACGACTCGATCCGGACGCCGGCCTCGGACGCCCCCCGGTGGATGTCGTGCAGCAGGGCCTCGATGCGCCCGCTGCCCACGATCGAGTAGTCGATGTTGTACCGGTTGGCCGGGGTCAGCGAGGCGTAGCGGGCGTCCCACGCCTTCTCGTAGGGCTCCTCGAAGATCTGGAACTCCAGCTCCGTGCCGGCCAGCGCCCGGCAGTTGAACTCCTCGGCGAGGACGTCGGCCTGGGACTGCAGGATCTGCCGCGGGGAGGGGCGCACGGGGCTGCCGTCGGGCCACTCCAGGTCGCACAGCACGATCGCGGTGAAGGGGTGCCAGGGCGCCACGTGCAGGGTCGTCAGGTCGGGCCGGAGCACGAAGTTGCCGTACCCCTTGTCCCAGGAGGCCAGTTCGTAGCCCTCGGCGGCGTTCATCTCCACGTCCGTGGCGAGCAGGTAGCTGCAGGCCTCCGTGCCACCGGACTGGACCTCGTTGACGAAGTGGGAACCCTGCACCCGCTTGCCCTGGAGACGCCCCTGCATGTCGGTGAACACCACGAGGACCGTGTCGAGGTTGCGGTTCTTGACGGCTGCCTGCAACTTCTCCAGGGTCAGCGGGCCGGGACCGGTCTCGATCATCGACGGATTCTCCTTCCCCGCGCCAGCGGGTCATGTCGTGCTCAGCCGATCAGGCCGCGCAGCAGAGCGGATGGTGCGTCACAGTGATCCTCCATCACCGTGCGGGCACGACCCGCCTGTCCGGCGGTCACGACGCGATCGATCACCTCGTGCCGCACCTCGGAATGGACGATATTGCGATGAAGGACCGGGATAGCTGACAGTAGCTCCGATAGCGCGGACTGTGCCTCGTCCCAGCATCCCTCAACCGACGTGATCCGGACAATGACCCCAGGGTGAGATCCGTGCGGCGTCGTCAGGATCACCGGTCGAGGTGCCGGTCAGCCGTCGAGGTGCCCGCGCCGCACCAGCAGCTCCCACACCCGGGCGACGGCGTCCTCGACCGGCTCGTCGCCGGCGCCGACGACCAGCTCGGCGTCCGCGGGCTCCTCGTAGGGCGAGCTGATCCCGGTGAACTCCTCGACCAGCCCGGCCCGGGCCCGGGCGTACAGGCCCTTGCGGTCACGCCGCTCACACACCTCCAGCGGGGTCGCCACATGGACCAGGAGGAAGTCCGCGCCCACCTCGGTGACCCGGCGGCGCACCTCCTGGCGCACCTCGTCGAAGGGCGCGATCGGGGCACACACCGCCATTCCCCCGTGCCGCCCGATCTCGGCGGCCACGAAGCCGATGCGCAGGACGTTGCGGTCGCGATCGGCCCGGCCGAAGCCGAGACCGGCGGACAGCAGACGACGCACCTCGTCGCCGTCGAGCAGGGTGAGCGTGCGGGAGGTCTCCTCCCGCACGCGCTCGGCGAGCAGACGGGCGATCGTGGACTTGCCCGAGCCGGACAGTCCCGTGAGGAGAACCACCACCCCACGCCGTCCCCGGGAGAGCGGCCCGGCCCCGACCCGCGCGAGCTCCGCGGCCGCCGCCGGGTGCAGTTCGCCGCCCGGACCCCGTCGCAGGTGATCGTGATCGTCCGGCCACGGTGTCTCGGGCAGCCGCAGCACCCTGCCCGCACCCAGACCCCGGACCGTGGCCGCGATCAGGGCCTCGTCGTCGACCCCGTCGATCAGGGGCAGCACCAGCGGAACCACCGGCGGCTCCCCACCCCGCACGGTCTCGGCCGTCGCCACGGCCCGTACCACCCTCAGCAGGGTTTCCGGCCCGATCCCGTCCGGTCCGCCCGCCGGGCGCCCCGCGCCCACCAGAGCGAGCCACACCACCGGTCCCGGGCCGGCCCCGTCGAGGGCGCTCCGCACCCCGGCCGTGGTGGGCGGGCCGGTGCAGACCAGAGCGACGGCACGGCCGGGGCCACCAGAACCACCGGGGTTGCCCAGGTCGCCGCGACCGGCCACGCCACCTGCCCGACCCGGGCCGTCCCCGCGGGGAACGCCGACCCCATCGGGACGGCCGTCCCGGAGCAGGGACCGGACCTCCTGCGCCGAGCGTCGATGACGCCGCAGCGGTCCGCCGGCGAACGGCCGGAGACCGACCACGGCAGCGCCGTCCAGCAGGGCCACGGGCGTGCCCTCGGAGTCCTCCAGCACCCACCGCGGCGGCCTGCCAGCGACCGGAGGTGGACTCGCGCCCACGACCGGAGGCTGGCTGTGGTCGGGCCACCGGCCCGTGACCGGAGGTGGACTCACGGCAGGCGGGGGCCAGGACGTGAGGGCCACGGTCAGCGCCCGTTCGGCCATCGGTCCGGCCAGGACGCCGTCCACCACCAGCTCGACGAGCTCCAGGACCGGGGCCGGAGGATGCCAGGACGTGGCGGTGGCCAGGACCTCGGCGAGGTCCTGGCCACCGAGCGCCGGGGGAACAGGATCTCCCACCGGGTGGAACTTGTTCCGGGATTCCGCCACGGATCAGCGACGGCCGTTGAGGATAGCGATCAGGCGCAGGATCTCCAGGTAGAGCCAGACCAGGGTGACGACCAGGCCGAAGGCCGCCGTCCAGGCGAAGCGCTGGGGCAGGCCGTTGCGGATGCCCTGCTCGATGTAGTCGAAGTCCAGCACCAGGTACAGCGAGGCGAGCACGACGCCGGCCGCGCTCAGGAGCAGCCCGAGACCGCCCGAGGTGTAGACGCTGGGCCACAGGTTCAGCCAGACGCCCAGCAGGTGGATCATGCTGAAGGCGAAGTACGAGGCACCGGCGATGATCAGCACGCGGGTGAACCGCGGGGTGGCCCGGATGGCCCCGACCCGGTAGAGCACGAGCATGGTGCCGAACGCCACCACCGTACCGAGGATGGCCTGGGGGACGACCCCGTGCCAGTGGCTCTCGTAGTAGCGGCTGATCCCCCCGACGAACACGCCCTCCACCGCGGCGTAGGCCAGGATCAGTGCGGGGCTCGGCTCACGCCGGAAGGAGTTGACCAGGCCGAGCACCAGCCCGACGAGGGCGGCGAGCAGGACGATCCCGTACTGCTGGGGCTTGAGGAGCTGGAAGGTCGCCCCGGCGGTGACCAGGAGCACCGCGAAGATGGAGGCCGTGCGCACCACGACGTCGTCGAGGGTCATGCGACCCATCTGTGCGGCGCTCGCCGGTGGGGTCGCGTACAGGTCTTCGAGGCTCTGCGTGGTCGGGGTACCCGGCTCGAAGGTCGCGTAGCCGCCGCGGGAGAACTCCCGACTCCGGCTGAGAATGGGGTTCTTGCTCTGCATGTTCCCTCCGCAGTCCGTTCCGCACGTGGCGCCGGCAATCCGTGGCCATGGCGATCCGGCACGCGCGCGCGTGCCGGATGTGATCGTACGTCCGTAGGGAACAACGCGCAGCGGACCTCGGATGTGCCCACCCCGCGCGTCCCGGTGAAACCTCGGGACCGATGTCCCGACCGGCCCAGGGACATCGTCGCCTCGGAGCCCCGCCGTAGACTCGACCGGCCGGCAACCGGCCGGTGGGGCCGAACCGAGACCCGACGAGGAGACACCGTGCCCGAACCCGGGGCGACGAGGACCCGCGTCACCCGTCAGCGGACGCAGATCCTGGCCCTGATGGAAGAGGCCCTGGAGTTCCGCAGTGCCCAGCAGCTGCACCTGCAGTTACGCGAGCGCGGAACCGGGATCGGGCTGGCCACCGTCTACCGCACGCTCCAGGCGCTCGCGGAGGTGGGCGAGGTCGACCAGCGCCGGCTGCCGTCCGGCGAGCAGCAGTTCCGGCGTTGCGCGGTCACCCGTCACCATCACCACCTGATCTGCCGATCCTGCGGACGCGCCGTGGAGATCGCCGACGGGGCCGCCGAGATGTGGGCCGAACGCATTGCCCGGGAACACGGGTTCACCCAGGTCGCGCACACCCTGGAGGTGGAGGGGCTCTGCCCTGACTGCACGTCGCGGGAACAACCCGAAGTCCCGTCCCGGAACATCTGACCCCGCCTCGGCTCCGGCACAGCCCCGCCACGGCCCCTGGCCCCAACCGGGCCCCAACCCGGCCCCAACCGGGCCCCAAGCCCGGCCCGTCTCGGGAGCCCCGCACCACGCACTACCCTGTCCCGTCGCCGTCGACGAGGACGGCGGCACACGGGGAAGAACCGGCCGCGCGGGACCGGTACGCCGACAGCGCACACCGAAGGCGTGGGGCCCCCCGGGGCGACGTCCGGGCCGTGCCCGTGGCAACTCCTCAGCCGACTCGGGGACAACTCCCAGCCGGGCTCACGAGACTGCCAGGCAGGCCGTTCCCACGGCCAGGCCGCCACGGCGCCGGGCCGTCGGGCCGTCGGGCCGTCGGGCCGTCGGGCCGTCGGGCCGTCGGGCCGCAGTGACGTCGGGCCGTCGGGCCGCAGTGACGTCGGGCCGTCACCTCGTGAAGGTCGCACAGGTCACAAGGGTGCGGATCCGCCGTCCCGCAACCGCGCGGGCCGCCCGGAGCGTCTTCGGGAAGAGGGCGCGCGACGGCGGGGGCGTCCGTAGAGGCGATGGACGGTGCAGTGCGGGCCGGATCGCGCCGACGAAACGAGGGTGAGCGTGGGTTCAGGCAGGGACTCGAGGACGGTCGTCCAGGCCGCCTCGAGAGCGGTCGACGTCGAGAACTCGGGGGACGGGCGACTTCTCGGACCGATGCCGGTCGACGGGGAGCCCGCGGACCGGCGGAGCCGTCCGGTCCGGCATGCCCGGGGCCGGCGCCGCAGCCGCACGCGCCGGGTGCTCCTGTGGACCGCGGTCGTGCTGCCCGTGGTGCTGGTCGGCTCGGCGACACTGGTCTACCTGCACCTGAACGGCAACATCCACACCAGCCCGCTCTACAGCGGTCTGCCCGACGACACGGACAGCACCACCACCACCGGCGGGGTGTCGACCGATTCGGTCGCCAGCGGGGCAGGGACCGAGACCGTCGACATGTACGGCCGGTCGCCCCTGAACATCCTCGCGATCGGTTCGGACAGCCGGGACAACGCGACCGACTGCGACCTGGGCGGGGACTGCGGCCCCGGCGCGAACGCCGATGTCGAGATGCTCGTCCACCTCTCGGCGGACCGGACCAACGCGACCGTGCTGAGCATCCCCCGGGACACCATGACCTGGTTGCCGGGCTGCCGGGACCCCGAGACGGGCGCAGTCACCCGCCGCCACTACGGCCAGATCAACTCGAGTCTCGCCCATGGTCCGGGGTGCACGGTGGCCGCGGTACACAAGCTCACCGGGATCACGATCGACCACTTCGTCATGGTCGACTTCTCCGGAGTCGTGACCATGTCGGACGCCGTCGGCGGGGTACCGGTCTGCGTCACCAAGGACGTGTACGACACCTACTCGAAGCTCAAGCTCTCCGCCGGCACGCACACGGTCAAGGGCAAGGGTGCCCTGGAGTTCCTGCGGTCCCGGCACGCCTTCGGGGACGGCAGCGACCTGGGCCGGTCCTCGGCACAGCACCAGTTCCTGTCCTCGCTCATCCGCACCCTCAAGAGCGCGGGTACCCTCACCGACCCCCTGCGCCTGTACGACCTGGCCGACGCGGCGACGAAGGCGCTCACCGTGGACAGCGGCCTCGGGAGCATCCCGGCGCTCCTGGGCCTGGCCAAGGATCTGAACAAGGTCCCCACCCAGCGGATCACGTTCCTGACCATGCCGAACAGTCCAGACCCCAGCAATCCGGCCCGCGTGGTGCCGGCGGCGGGCGCGAAGACCCTGTTCACGTCGGTCATCGAGGACCACTCGCTCACGGCGACCGGCAGGTCGGGCAGGACCTCCGCCGGTGCGACGACCTCCAGCACGACGACCACCTCCACGAACAGCACGACCGGCGGCCCGGCACCGGCCACGATCCGGGTACGCGTGGCCAACGGTTCGGGACTGTCGGGACGCGCCACCGCGGTGGTGAACGCCCTGTCCGCGGGAGGCTTCACCCACGCGAGCGCGACCACCTCGGTGTCCGCCACGGCCACGACGACCCTGCGCTACGGCCGGGGCCAGCGGGCGGCAGCCGAGGAGGTGGCGGCCGTGCTGCGGCTTCCCGCCTCGGCTCTCGTCCAGGGGCAGGTCTCCCGGCCGGTCCTGACGATCGGCGCGGACTGGCCCTCCGGTTCGACCTACTCCGGCACGTCGGCCGGATCACCGGACGCCGGGGTGCTGTCCTCCGGTGAGGCGAAGGCCGCGAACGCGCACACCGCGGACGAGTCCAACACCTGCACGGTGGTGAGCGACTACGCGACCGTCGTCCTGCACGGGCGATCGATGACCCCCACCCGGGCCTACGCGTTGAGCCCCGACGTGCCCGACTCGGCCTCCTGAGGCGCACCCGCTCCGCCACCGGGTCCCCCGGACGAGACGGCACGCCCGGTGCGCTCCCGTCCGGTGAGATCAGGCACCTCAAGCAGCCCCGGAGGACTGCCGAAAATCTCGAACGTATCGGCACCTCCTGTCGGCACCTTCACGGGAGCGCCGGCGTGCGCCACCGCACCCCGGTCATGGCCCTGACGTCGTCCCGGCTGTCACCCGGCCCGCGAAGACGCCGAGGACCGGTGGGAGGAAGGAGGAACGGTGCCCCGCCCCGTGGTCGTCCTCGCCGAAGGACTCGACCAGTACCAGGGCAGGCTAGTCCGGAGCATGTCGGCGCACTTCGGGGAGCGTTCCATCCCGCTCCTGGTGCTGGTCAACGACCACGAGCCCGGCGCCGCGCCCTCCGCGGCGCTCGGTCATGCCCTGTGGCTGGCCCGGCCCCTCGGTGTGCTGCGCTTCGTCGGCACCCACCCCGCGGACGCCGACCTGATCGAGGCTCTGTTGGCGCCACTCGAGGTGCCCCAGGTGACGCTGGGCTTCGAGCTGCCGGACCGCAGCTGCGTGCTCGGCGACAACCGTTCCGGGATGCGTGAACTGATGCGGCACCTGATCGTCGACCGGGGTATCCGCCGTCCGGTGTGGTTGCGGGGTATCGCCTCCCAACCCGACTCGGTCCAGCGGGAGGAGGTCTTCCGGACCGAACTCGCCGAGCACGGGATCCCGGTGGACGAGGACCTGGTGCTGGACGGAGCCTTCGCCCACGGCATCTCGTACCAGGCGGTGACGTCCCTGGTGACCCGCAGGCGGGACTTCGACGCCGTGGTCGCGGCCAACGACATCTCGGCCCTCGCCGCGATCGAGGCCCTGGGCGATGCGGGGATGAACGTGCCTCGTGGGGTGGCCGTCACGGGTTTCGACAACGACAGCACGGGCACCCTGCGCTGGCCGAGCCTGACCACGGTGGACCAGGACGTCGAGGCACAGGGACACGCGGCCGCGCAGCTGATGCTGGAGCACCTCGACGGACGACACGAGCCCCGGCGGGTCGTCGTCCCGTCCCGCGCCCTGCTGCGGGGGACGTCCGCACGCGTGGACCAGATCCCCTCGGAGCAGCTCAGCCAGGCGATCGCCACCGCGCGGGCCGTGCACGACGAGTTCACCCAGCGGTACCCGCTGCAGGCCATCCACACCGCGTTGGCCCGGGCCCTCACCCTCGACGACGTGGTCGCCCCCCTGACACGCAATCTGCCGCGGGTGGGCGTGCGGCGCTGCTTCGTGGCCATCCGGGATCCCGTGGGCACCGATGTCCTCCTGCCCGCTCCGGCGGCCGTCGGGACCCGGCCACCCGAAACGGCCGACACACCGGACGAGACGCCGATGCGCCTGGTCCTGGTCCTGCGCCAGGACCAGGCCCATCCCCCCGACGACGGATGTTTCCCGGCGAGCGCACTGCTGCCCGAGCAGCTCGCTCCCCAGCTGTGTCGTGACACGCTCTTCCTGCTCCCGATCTGGGTGCCGGGGGCGGAGGTGGGCCACGTCCTCTACGAGCAACCGACCGGACCGCTCGGGCTGGTCTGGACGCTGCGCGTGGACCTGACCCAGGCGCTGGACGCCCACCGGAACGACCTGCGCCTGCAGGAGCGCGCCGCGACCCTGCAGCGCGTCGTCGCCGAGCGCACGCACCAGCTCGAGTCCGAGGTGGCCATCCGCCGCCAGGCCGAGCACGCCCTGCAGGGGGCCAACACCGAGCTGCGGCGACTCGTCCGCCAGGACGGTCTCACCGGGATCGCGAACCGGGCTGCGTTCGAGGAGTACCTGGCCGTGTGCGGGGAGGAGCTCTCCCGGCAACCGACGTCGCTCGCCCTGCTGCTGGTGGACGTGGACCTGTTCAAGGCCTACAACGACTACTACGGGCACGTCCGCGGGGACGAGGCGCTGCGGACCGTCGCCCGGTGCCTGGGCCTGTCCGCCCGGGAACCCCGCGACCTGGTCGCCCGCTTCGGGGGCGAGGAGTTCGTGGCGCTGCTGCCCGGAGGCTCCGCACAGTCCGCGGTCGCGGTCACCCGCCGGTTCCGCACGCTCCTGGCCGCCCACGCCGTCCCGCACGCGGCGTCCACCGTGGCCGGTGTGGTCACCGCCAGTGTCGGCATCGCGGTGAGCACCCCCGACCGCCCGCTCTCACCCGAGACCCTACTGACCAGGGCGGACGAGGCGCTCTACCGCGCCAAGTCGCTCGGACGGGACCGGGCCGTGCTCGCCCGGCCCGGAGCTGCCGGGGCAGGCATGGCCACCGTGCAGGGCCCCGGCCCGTGGAGCGCCCGGTGAACCGGCCCGTCCTGGCGATCGTGACCGGGACGCACGACTACCAGATGAGGCTCCTGCGGAGCATGGCGGAGGTCTTCGACGAGCACGGCATCCCGCTCATCGCCCACACGGGGGGAATGCTGCGCCGCGACACCCTCTCCCCGGTGCTGGAACGCATGATCCGCAGCACCTCCCCGCTGGGGGTGATCAGTTCCGGCGCCCTGGGGGTCGAGGAGGAGCGGGGCCTGATCGAACTCCTGTCGTCCCTGGACCGGCCGGTGGTCACGATCGGGTTCACCATGCCGGGAGCCACCGCGGTCAACGGGGACAACAGCACCGGCATGCGCGAACTGATGGCCCTGCTCACCGAGCACCGAGGGGTGCGCCGGCCGGTCCTGGTCCGCGGGATCCCCCACCAGCCGGACTCCATCGCCCGGGAACGTGTCTTCCGCGAGGAGCTGGCCCGGCGCGGGCTGAGGGTCGACGAGGACCTCGTGCTCGACGGCGGCTTCGACCTGGAGGAGTCCTTCGACGTGACCCGTGCGCTGCTGCGACGGCGTCGCGACTTCGACGCCGTCGTCGCGCTCAACGATCCGTCGGCCTTCGGGGCCCTGGCCGCCCTCACCGAGGCGGGCCTGCAGGTGCCCGAGGACGTCGCGCTCGCCGGCTACGACAACAGCGCGGAGGCACGGTTCTGGCCCGGGCTGACCACCGTGGACCAGGACCTGGACCAGCAGGGACGTGCCGCCGCAGAGCTGCTGCTCGAGAAGGTCGCCGGCCAGGACGACCAGGCCGACGTGGTGGTCGACTCGTGGCTGGCGGTGCGCCGGTCCACCGCCCGGGACGACGATCCGCTGCCGGGGCCGGCCGAGGTCATGGAGATGCTGGTCACGGGGACGGAACGACTCGCGGTCCACGAGTCGATCATGGCCCGGTCGCGACCGCTCACCGTCTGCCGCACGATGGACGACCTCGTGCCGTCCCTGACCACCGACCTGGACCGCACCGGGGTGAGCCGCTGCTTCCTCACCCTCTTCGAGCACACGGGGCCGCCGGGCGACCCGTCCACCGCAGGCTCGGCGCCCTCCTGGGGGCGGCTCGTCCTGAGCTACCACGGCCGGGGTCGGGTGGAGCATTCCGACGAACGCTACGACACGGCCCAGTTGTTGCCGGAACGCCTGCAGGAGGAGCTCACCCGCGGGCTGCTCCTGCTGCAACCGCTGGTCATGCCGGACCGGACCCTGGGCTTCCTGCTCCTGGACCCGGCCCCGGGCCAGGCCATGGCCACCCAGGCGATCCGGGTGGATCTCTCCCGCGTGCTGACCCGGCTCCTCATCCAGCAGGAACTCGAGGCCAGGGCACTGGACCTGGAGGGGATGGTCATCCGCCGCGCCCAGGAACTGCATGCGGAGATGTTGCAGAGGCAGCGCACGGAGGAGAACCTGCAGCGTGCCAATACGGATCTCCAGCGGGCGCTGCGCCTGGACGGTCTCACCGGCATCGCGAACCGCGCGGCGTTCGCGGGACATCTGCAACAGGCCTGGCGTCAGGCCGCGACGGACGGCGCCAGCCTGGCCGTGCTGATGATCGACGTGGATCACTTCAAGGCCTACAACGACCACTACGGTCATGTGCGCGGGGACGCGGTGCTCCGCGCCGTGGCCCAGCACCTGCAGGAGGCCGTCCCTGCGCGGGACGGCCTCGCCTGCCGGTACGGAGGGGAGGAGTTCACGGTGATCCTGCCCGGTAGCGGAGCCGAACGGGCAGTCGCGGTGGCCGAACGCTTCCGCAGCCGGCTGGCCGAGGCGGCGCTCCCCCACGCCGCCTCACCCGTCGGACCGCTGATCACCGTGAGCGTGGGCATCGCCACGGCGCACCCGGACTCCGCCCGCTCGGCCCGGGCGCTCACCGAGGCGGCGGACCGGGCCCTCTACGAGGCCAAGGCCCTGGGGCGGAACCGGATCGTCGTCTACGAGGACGATCTCCTTGATCCCTGGGACCCGGCCGCGCAAGGACCCGGACGCCGCTGACGACGGCCGAGGTTCCGACGGTTCCGGCCTCGGGCCGCCCCCATCAGTCCGTGCGGGACGCCACTCCAGCCGAGTCGAACGTCGCCATCTCGCGCAGGGCCCGCACCGATGCCTGGACGAGGGGCAGAGCGAGCAGCGCCCCGGTCCCCTCCCCGAGCCGCAGGCCCAGGTCGACGAGCGGATCCAGGCCCAAGCGGCTCAGGGCGAGGGTGTGACCGCGCTCCACCGAACGGTGCCCGGCCACGCACGCGTCCCGGCAGTGCGGCGCCAGGGCGGCGGCCACGAGCGCGGCGGCACCCGCGATCACGCCGTCGAGGATCACCGGCACCCGATGCGCGGCCGCACCGAGGACGAGCCCGGCGATCGCGGCGTGTTCCAGACCGCCGACCGCGGCCAGCACCCCCACCGGATCGGCAGGGTCCGGACGGTGCAGGGCCAGCGCCCGGCGGATCACCTCCGCCTTGCGCACCCGCCCCGGCTCGTCGAGGCCTCCGCCGCACCCGGTCGCGTCGTCCACCTCCGCTCCGGTGAACACCGCGATCAGCGCGGTCGAGGCGGTGGTGTTCGCGATCCCCATGTCGCCCGTGAGCAGGCACCGGTTGCCCTCGGCGACCAGGCACCCGGCGATCTCGATGCCGACCTCCAGTGCCTGCACCGCCTCGTCCCGGCTCATCGCGGCCTCGACCGAAAGATCAGCGGTACCGGGCCGGACCCGTCGCCGCAGCAGAGTCCCCTGGCCTGCGGTCGGCTCGGGCACCGGCCCGGCCACGCCGACATCCACGACCACCACCCGGGCGCCCGTTTGGGAGGCGAATGCGTTCACCGCCGCCCCGCCTGCGAGGAAGTTGGCGACCATCTGCACGGTCACCTCCTGGGGCCAGGGACTGACCCCCTGGGCGATCACGCCGTGGTCGGCCGCGAAGACGGCGACGGCGGCGGGTTCGGGCAACGGCGGGGGGCAGAGACCGGCCAGACCGGCCAGCCTCACCGAGACGTCCTCGAGGGCACCGAGGGAGCCGGGGGGCTTGGTCAGATGCTGCTGCCGGTCGGCGGCGGCGGCGAGGGCCGTGGAATCGGCCGGGGTGATCGCGGCCAGGGTGCTCTCCAGGAGCGTGCCGAGCGGGCGGCGGGCAGGATCGGGTGCGGTGACGGGCACCGGGAAGTCCTTCCACTGTCGACGGGGTTCCACGCCGCCGGAGGCCAGAACCGAACGCCGGGCGGGAGTGTGCCCGGGCACGGGACGGCCGGAATGTCCTGGCTCCCGGATGCAGGACCGCGGAACAGCCGGTCCCGGCGCCGGCTCCCGGCCTTCCCGGCGACCGGCTCGCACCGGTTCCAGTGGCCATCGCGGGGAGTCGGCTCCCCGGTCACAGTGGCGGGCCCGCCCCGGCCTTGGGCACGACGCCCGCACCGGAGTTCCTCCGCACCGTCGCCGCCATCCTGGCACAGCGGCTCACCCGGCTCGGCAGAGCCCGACAAGCAGAGCTCGGCAGAGCCCGACAAGCAGAGCTCGGCAGAGCCCGACAAGCCGAGCCCGCACCTCACCCCGGAGGCACGCCCCCCTGCAGCACCGCGACCAGGCGACGCACCGGTCCGGGCACCAGGTGGCCGTGCACCAGCTCCGTGCGATGGACCAGGGGCGGTGCGACGAGCGGCACCACCGTCACGTCCGCCCGGAACGGATCCTGGTACGGCAGCACGGCCAGCCCGTGGCCCGCCGCGACCAGGGCCTGCACCGCAGCCGTGTCGCTCCCGGTGTACCGCAGCCCGGCCCTCGGACCGTCCCCGCCGACCGCGGCCTGGAGTGAGGCCAGTGGGGCGGCGGCGTCGGGAGCGTCCAGCCAGCGTGCGTCCACCAGGTCGGGCAGGCGCAACCCCGGGCGACGCGCCAGGGGGTGCCCGGCCGGGAGCACCACGCACAGTGCGGTCTCGACGATCCCGATCCGGGTGAGGGCGCCGGCGTCCGGCAGGCGAAGGGGGTCGTTGCTCGCCGCGATCCCGTCCACCAGGGCGGCGTCGACCTGCCCGCCCGTGACCGCGGCCGTCACCGCGGCGCGGCCCTCGACCACCACGGTGAGCGCGATCCCGGCCACGTGCTCCCGCAGGGCAGCCAGGGCGTCCGCGATCGTGCGCGTCATGGCGCCGGGTGAGCAACCCAGGACCAGCCGATCCGTCGGCGGCCGGGCCGCCCGGGCCACGTCCGCCCGGGCCGCCTCCAGCCGGAGCAGGATCGGTCCGGCGTGCTCCAGCAGGCGCGCCCCGGCCTCGGTCACCGCGACCGGACGACGGTGCAGGAGCGGTGCCCCCAGCTCGCTCTCGAGCACGGCGATCTGCTGGGACACCGCGGACTGCGTGTAAGCCAGCTCACGCGCCGCGGCCGAGAAGGAGCCGTGGTGCACGACGGTCACGAAGGTGCGGAGCAGGGTGGGGTCCACGGCATAAGCATCGCTGATACAAGGGTCATCAATCATCGTTGGCGCTGAAGACTGCTCGCCATCGATCCTGGGCACATGAGCACACACCCCACCCCGGACCAGCAACCCCACCCCACGACGCGGATCGCCCTGGTCGGCGACCGATCCCCGCACATCCGGGCGCACGGTCGCATCCCGGACCTCCTCGCCACCCTGCGCGAGCAGGACCACCTCGACCTGGACCCCTACTGGATCCCCACCGAGGATGTCGCGGCGCACGGGCTGGACGGCTTCGACGGGATCTGGCTGATCCCCGGGAGTCCGTACCGCAGTGAGGCCGGCGCCGTGGAGGCGGCGCGGATCGCCCGCACCGGCGACGTCCCCTTCCTCGGCACCTGCGGTGGGTTCCAGCACGCCGTGCTGGAGTACGCCCGCAACGTCGCGGGCCTGCCGCGGGCCGGGCACGCCGAACAGGACCCGGACGCCGAGCTGCTCGTGATCGCGCCCCTGTCCTGCTCCCTGGTCGGTCACGAGGGCACCGTCGTCCTGGTGCCGGGCAGCCTCGCCGAGTCGGTGCTGGGCGTGGAGCGCACCATCGAGCGGTTCCACTGCTCCTACGGCCCGGTTCCCGAGCACCTCGACACCCTCACCGCGCACGGTCTGCGCTTCACCGGTCACGACGAGCACGGCGAGGTGCGGATCGCGGAACTGCCCACGCACCCGTTCTTCCTGATCACCCTGTTCCAGCCCGAGCTCGCCGAGAGCGGTTCCCGCCCGCACCGGGTGATCCAGGCCTTCGCGGCCGCCGCCCAGGAACACGCCCGCGCCAGGTCGGCGACACCCGTCGCCGCCGCGACCCGGTAGGACGGGCCCGGGAGGCCTCGGCGATCCCGTCGACCAGGCGGGCGCGTCCGGTCACCCCGGCGGGGCGAGCGCCCGACGGCCGGATCCCGGTCAGCCCCCGGGCCGCTGGTGGCCCGCCGCCCCGAACGGGAGCCGGGTGCGCGCGTGGACCAGATTCACCCGCAGCAGGAGCTCCCGGTCCCCGAGCACCTGGGCGGGGGCGTCGTCGGCCACGATCCGGTGGTCCTCGCCGAGGACGACGGCACGGTCGGCCAGCAGATCGAGGGAGTCCAGGTCGTGCGTGGCCAGGACGATCGTCTTACCGGCCGTGCCGAGTTCCACGAGCAGGTCGATCAGCCACTGCTGGGTGCGGGGGTCCAGGGCGGCCGTGGGCTCGTCGAAGAGCAGGACCTCGGGATTCATGACCAGCACCGAGGCGATCGCCACCTTCTTCTTCTGGCCGCCGGACAGGTGGAACGGCGTCCGCTCGGCCAACTCACGGATGCCGAGCATCTCCAGGACCTCGTCCACCCGCACCTGTGCCTCCTCGCTCGACATGCCCAGCTGCAGGCAGCCGAAGGCGACCTCCTCCCGCACGGTCGGCGAGAAGACCTGGGCGTCGGAGTTCTGGAACACGAACCCCACCCGGGAACGGAACGCCCGGGAGAACTGCTCGTCCTCCAGGGTCTCCTCGGTGACCGGTTGCCCGAAGGCGCGGAAGGTGCCCGAGGTGGGCAGGACCAGCCCGTCCAGGACCTTCAACAGGGTGGACTTGCCGCAACCGTTGGCACCGAGCAGGGCGAGTCGCTGTCCGCGGGGGATGTCGAGAGTGATCCCGTCGAGGGCGGGGAAGCGGTCCAGGTAGGAGTACCGCAGATCCCGGCAGGCGAACACCGGGACCGCTGTGGCCCACGCCTCGGCGGTACCGGTTCCCGTGCTGGAGTCCGGTCCCGGGTCACCGGTCTCCCTTGCTCGGGCCGGGGCGGACATGTCGACGGACTTCTCAGCGACCAAGGAACTGATCCCCCAGGAGGACGGAGACCCCGACCGCCAGGATCACGGCGGCGGCGACCAGGTCGATGCGGGTGAACCGGAAGACGTGCAGCGTGCGGGCCTGCCCGCGGTACCCCCGGGCGACCATCGCCTGGTGGACCTCCTCGGACAGGTACTGCGCCTTGCCGAACACCGCCCCCGCCGACGCGCCCAGGAAGGCGCGCGCGGTGCGGTCGTGCATCTGCGCGCCGACGGTGCGTGCCTTGCGCGCGGTGTACATCTCGGTGACGGTGCCCAGGAGCAGGAACACGTACCGGTAGGCCAACGTGATGATGAGCACGAAGATCCGGGGGACACCGAGGGCGCCGAGCGCCGCCAGCAGCCGCACCCACGGCGTGGTCAGGGTGACCAGCACGACGAGCGAGATGGAGCAGGCGACGCGGGCGACCACGAGCGCGGCGCTGGTCAGGCCCTGGACGGTGAGTCCCTGAGGGTGCCCGTGCCAGGTCCACAAAGGGACGGCGAGCTCGCCCGGCGTGACCACGGACAGCGTCGCCGGCAGGACCATGACCCCCGTGAAGATCGGTACGAACAGCCAGACCCGCCGGACGAAGAAGCCGGTCGGGATCCCGGAGACCCCCGCGAGGACCAGGGTCGCCAGGTAGGCGAGGCCCAGGACGACGGGGTGGTGCACCAGGGCGAGCGCGACGAGCAGCACGAGCAGTCCGACGAGCTTCACCCGCGGGTCCAGCCGCTGGAGCAGTCCGCGAGCCGAAGCGCTGTCCTCGCCGAACATCACCTGCCGGAGCAGGGTCGCCCCACCCTCGAGGGTCCGCTCGACGAAGGAGCCACGGCGGCGGCGCCCCAGGCAGCCGCAGGCGCACAGCCCTGGTTCCGGCCGCAGCAACCACGCGGGCGTGAGGTGCCTCGCCTCGCCGTCGGCCGGCGTCGTGTCCCCACCGTTCGTGCGAGCCGCGGTCGACGCAGTGCCCGATGTCGCGGTGGCCCCGGACGTCACCGTGGCCGAGGGTGCGGTGAGGGACGCCGTCATGGGCCGGCCTCCGCCGGGTCAGGAGTTCGGGTGGCCCCTGTGCCCTCGGTGGGCACGACGTGCACGCCCGCCTCCGCCTCCCCGCCGGACAGTGCGCCCCGGGCGGACACACCGGCGGGAACCAGGGCCCGAGCCCGCTCACGCGGTGGCACCGTCCGCCCGGTGACCAGCGCCAGGAGCCGGACGAGCCCGTAGATCGTGACCCCGACGACCGCGACCCCCACCAGGGCGGACACCCAGTACCCGAGCGCGGGGTCCTGCCCGCCGGAGAATCCGTAGCCTCCGAGCAGGGCATGGCTCCAGAAGCCGTTGTACGTGTTCAGTCCGGCCGGGATCGCCCGCAGCCCGAGCTTGCCGAGGTCGAGTCCGCCGGGGGCGTCCTCGCCGAAGGCCCCGCCCGGCGCGAGCAGCCCCAGCGGGGTCAGCACCACCATCGCGGCGACGAACCCGAGAGCCATCCGGGCCGGGCGAAGACGCGGGCCGCCGGACGCACGCTCGCCGGGCACACGTCCATCGGCGGTGACCGGGATCCCCGGATGGTTGGGCACCAGGCGCCGGACGTCGGCCCGGGCCAGGTAGGCGAAGACACCTGCTGTGAGGATGGCCTCCGCGGCACCCGCCACCGTCAGGTGGGCCAGCATCATTGCCGGAACGGTCTGCGAGAGGTGGTAGGGCGCGTACAGCGGTGCGCCCGAGGCGGTGTGGAAGAACACCGGCTGGATCCCGAACTCGACCGCAGCCGCGAGCGCCGCCGCATTGATCCCGAGGTATCCCCCGATCGCGGCCGCCACCGTCCGCCGGCGCGAGGTGAGCGGAGTCCTCCCGGAGATCAGCCGGTACGCGGCCAGTCCCACGAAGGGCATGATGATGGCCATGTTCACCACATTGGCGCCGTAACTGAGCACTCCCCCGTCCCCGAACAGCAGCGCCTGGAAGAGCAAGGCCACGGAGACGGCGACGATCGCCGCCCAGGGACCGAACACGATCGCGATGATCACGGCTCCGACCGCGTGCGCGGTCGTCCCGTCCGGGACCGGGACGTTGAACATCATCGTCAGGAAGCTGACCGCCGAGAACATGCCCAGCAACGGGACGTTGCGGGTGTGCACCACCGAAGTCACCTTGCGTGAGGCGATCGCACAGGCCGGCACGGCCACGGCGTAGGCCGCGGCACAGGTCTGCGGAGAGAGATATCCGTCGGGAATGTGCACGTCGACCTCCGGCGGGCGGGTGGCCGGGATGACCGCGACAGCCGCAGCCCTCAGGAACACTACCCTGTTGCAAACTATTCGCAATAGGAGCGGTCGGCGTCGGGAGGTCGTCCGACAGGTGAACGGCGGCAACGGAACAGCCGCCTCGGGACAGCCATCGGAGACGGTCACCGGGGACCCGGTCCGAACTGACGGACCCGCGTGCCCACGAACGGCGCGCTCCCGACCGGACCGGGGAGACGCGCCGCCGCGGACAGCTGTGCGGATCTCGTGGTGCGCAGTGCCGAGCCCTTCGCCGGTCAGATGCTCCGGCCGCACTCGACGCCCCCACGCCGGAGCGACCGAACATCACGGGACCGGGGTGAGGCACGAAGCCCCGGCCGGCCGGAGTCAGCGAGATCCACCACAGCCGAGGAGCATGGTCAGTAACTGCACTGCACGGCCAGGTCGTCGAGGTCGCCGCCGACCCAGCCGGTCAACTTCGGATTGGCTCCCAGGGCAACCCGGAAGTACACGTCGGTGGGCCCAGTCGTCCACGGACCCACCATGACGAACTGATAGGCGCCGGTCGTATTGGTGAGAGTGACCGACTTCAGAGCGAGGTAGGTCCACGTCGTCGGGTTGATCACCTCGATGTTCCACGACGTCCCGTTACCGGGGAGGATCCAGATACCCGCGTAGCACGTCGCCGAATGCACCTGCGCCGGCGTGAGGTGGACGGTGCGGCCCGCCCAGACATAACCCGTGTTGGCATCCAGGAGATCGACGTACCCCGAGGACTTGCCCGAGTGTGTCGTCGGGCTGTAGTGGTCGATCCCCCCGAAACCACTGGAGTACGAATAGGGGCCGGTCACACCCACCGAACCGAAGCTCCAGACGCCGTCGGTGTCGAAACTGTCCTGCAGGCTCCAGACCGATGCCTGGGCGGGACTACCCGCCAGCCCGACAAGCAGCCCGGAAACGGCGACCGCCACCGTGGCGATCCGGGCCCGCCGTCGGACACGAGCGACGAGTGAGTTGAAGCGGTTCACTTTCGAGAGCACCTCCTTGGGGGAACGAGCGAATTTCGATCGCACATGCTCCGGTGGGCAGGGCCCGGCGTCAAGGTCGTGTTCCCAGGTCAACGGGGAGAGGAAACCATCCCTTGTGGGCAGCTTCAGGCACGCCCGACTTCACGCGCATCCGGGCCGACGCGGGCCCGGCCCTCCACGGGCGCCGCTTCCTGCGCGGCGGTCAGGGTGCGAGGCCGGTGGGTCCGGGATCGAGAGATTCGGGACTCGAGGGAATGTGGTCCGCGTCGCCCTGCGGCACCATGCCGGCGGCCAGGTCGACCGTGGTGTGCGTGAGGATGCAGGAGGGGGCCACCCCCGTGACGCGCGCGACGACGTCCCGCACGTGCCCGAGAGCCGCCGGCCCCAACCCGTCGTAGATCGACGCGAAGATCTCCCGGGCCTGTGCCCTGAGCCACCCCGGCGGCATCAGCGAGGCGGGCAACCGCGGATCGAGGACGACGAACCGGCGGTACTCGTCCATGATCTCGGTCCGTGCACGCAGCGCCGCCGCGCCGTCGAGGCCTGGGACCCCTGCAGCTGCCCGTGGATCCCCGGTCGGCGTCCGTGGATCGCCCAGCTGTGCCCGCAGCGGGGCCCACCGGCACACGAAGTCCTGGTACCGAGCGGCCGCCGATGCCGTGTCCCACACCGCCAGCGGGGAGCGGGTGGTCAGGGTGCGCACCTCCCGTTCCTGTGCCCGGAACATCGTGATCGCTCCGGGGCCGACGGCCGCGAGGATGTCCACGAGGGCCGGTGTCGGTGGTTGCGCGGAGACCCAGAGCGCGTCGTACAGCGGCACGAACCCGCGCCACCGCAAACGTCCGCGGAGCACCCGGCGCTCGCCACCGCCCTCCCCCGGGAGGGAGAACGCGATCAGCGTCCACCAGCCGTCCCAGGCCTCGGACTCATCCACGAAGGTCACCACGGCCCGGCCTCCCCGGGCAAGGGCGGTGGCGGCCGCGGGGGTGAGCCGGTAGGAGGTGTGGCGGCCCTGTCGTCCCAGCTCGAGGGCCCCCCGCCGCGCCATCCGGGCCAGCGTGCTGCGGGCGGCCGCAGCGCCGATGCCGAACAGGGCGAGCAGCTCGACGGCGGCCGCGGACGGCAACCACGCCCGTGCCCGCAGGGTGTGATCGGCGAACAGGGTCACCGCGGTGCCCTGTGCACTCTCCCCCGACGCTCGACCGCCGCCGGTGTCCCCGCGCAGGGCCACCGCGGGGAGGATCACCTCATGGACGCGCGTCACGGCCCGAACTCCTCGACCCGTACGGCGGCGACCCCGGCGACCAGG
The DNA here is from genome assembly GCA_964583765.1 of uncultured Kineosporiaceae bacterium. Classification (GTDB taxonomy): domain Bacteria; phylum Actinomycetota; class Actinomycetes; order Actinomycetales; family Kineosporiaceae; genus CAZOWW01. The sequence continues at coordinate 9,116 of CAZOWW010000016.1, read as the reverse complement.
CCGGCATCGACCCGGGAGACGGCGTCGCGCACATGCCTCACCGCGGAGGCGGCGAGGCCGTCGCAGACCTCCCGGTAGAGCTGCCGCGCATCGTCCCTCGGCCATCCCGGTGGCATCACCGCCACGGGCAGGCCGGGGTCGAGGGCCACGAGCTGCCGGTAGTCCGTCCTGACCTCGACCCGTGCGCGCATCGCCGCGGCGCCCTCCACCTCGGACGTCCCGATGCCCCGCGCCGTGTCCGACCAGCGCCGGAGGAAGTCCTCGTACCCACGTGCCGCCCCGGCGACGTCCCAGGCCGTCAGCGGATCGCGGGACGCCGGGCCGTCAACAGGCTCGTGTCGTGCCCGGAACGGGGTGACCACGCACTGACCCACCTCGGCCAAGGAAGCGAGCTCCTCGTCCGCCGGACCACGCGGTGAGATCCACAGCGCGTCGTAGAGGGGCACGAACCCGAGCCAGCGCAGGCGGCCACGCAGCGCCTTGCGCTGGATCGCCCCGCCCTGAGACACCGCGCCGTCCTGGCGAACCGCGCCGTCCTGGCGAACAACACGGCTCTGAGGAACGGCACCGCTCTGCGGGACCGAGAACGCGATCAGCGTCCAGTAGCCGTCCCACGATTCCGCCCGCTGCGCGAAGTGCGCGAGGGCCGCACGTTCCCCGGCGACGGCGACGGCCGCGGCGGGCGTGAGCCGGTGGGAGGCGATCCTTCCCGTGCGAGTGCGCTCCAGTACCCCTCGGCGGGTGAGGCGGCTGAGGGCGGCCCGAGCTCCGGCCTCGGTGATCCCGAGATCGGCGAGCAGCGCCACGAGTGCCGCTGACGGCAGCCACGCACGCTCGCGGAGGCCGTAGTCCGCGCACAGCGCCACGGTGATGCCCTGCGGGTTGGCGCCCATCTGGCGCCGCGGGAGCCGGACGGCGGCAGCGTCGAGTTCCGGCAGGAGCTCATCGGGACGACCGGAGCCCGCCGCGGAGGTCTCTCCTCGGACCGGCATCGACACAGAAACCTCTTTCCACACCGGTATTGCGATGACTGTAGGGCCATCGCGAGGCGGCATCCCCCGCCTCGGCCGGACCCGGCGTGGCGCGGTGCGACAGAACGCCGGCGCCCGAGAGCACAAGGGCGGACGCAGGGGCCCGACAGCGCCCATCATTGACAGTTCTGGGTTCGCTCGGGACACTTCGTGCCGCATATAGAACAGAGGGAGCAGCGGCGGGTCTCCTTTCCCGGACCCGGCCGGTTCTCCCGAGACAGAGCGGTGCCGCGAGGTGCGAGGAGGCGACCGTTGTGCGGAAGCCGGTGGCGCGCCCACGGCAAGCGACGGGAATCGGTGGCCCTCATCCAGCGCGGCTGCCTGGCAGCGGTGAAGACCTCGTGACCCACGGACCCCGCCGCCCGCGGCGGGGAGCGAGGAGAACGTTCATGAGAACCCCACGAAAGGCACTGGCCGGGCTCGTCGGATCGGTCGTGCTGGCCGGTCTGACCCTGCTGGTGCCGGCGGCAACCCCTGCGTCAGCCGCATCCCTGACCCAGGTGAGCAACTTCGGCAGCAACCCGGGCAACCTGCAGATGTACGTCTACGTACCCAGCTCGGTGCAGGCCAGCCCCGGGATCGTGCTGGCCATGCATCCCTGCGGTGGCTCGGGACCGAGCTTCTACTCCTCCAGCGAGTTCGCCTCGCTGGCCGACCGGTACGGCTTCGTCGTGATCTACCCGAGCGCGAGCAAGTCCAACGGTCTCGGCCCCTGCTTCGACACCTGGTCCGACGCGTCCAAGGTGCGGGGCGGCGGGACCGACCCTGTGTCGCTCATGTCGATGATCACCTACGTCGAGCAGACCTACCACGGCGATCCCAACCGGGTCTTCGCCACCGGTAGCTCGTCCGGCGGGATGATGACCGACCACATGCTGGCGGTGTACCCCGACGTGTTCAAGGCCGGCGCGGCCTTCATGGGGGTGCCCTTCGGCTGCTTCGCCACCGCGTCGGACTACCCGATCGGCCAGAGCCAGTGCACCGGCGGAAGCAAGACCATGTCGGCCCAGCAGTGGGGCGACCTGGTCCGCAAGGTGAACCCCAGCTTCACCGGACCGTGGCCGCGGATCCAGCTCTGGCACGGCACGGCGGACAACGTCGTCCCGTATCAGTTGCTGGCCGAGGACATCAAGCAGTGGACGAACGTGCAGGGGCTGAGCCAGACCCCGACCTCCACGGACACCCCGGTGTCGGGCTGGACACGTCAGCACTTCGCCAACTCCTCCGGTACTGACCTGGTGCAGGCGATCAGCGTCGCCGGGGCCGGGCACAGCCTGCCGTCGAGCGGGATGGCCGCCTACGCCATCGCCTTCTTCGGACTGGACACGACCACGAGCACCACCACGACGACCCGCTCCACCACGTCCACAACGACCCGTTCCACCACGTCCACGACCACCACGACGAGCGCCACGACGACCACCACCCCGGCCCGGACCACCACGACCACCACCGCGGGCACGACCACGACCGCGGGCACGACCACCGGGCGCAATTGCTCGGCGTCGTACTCGCTGGCGAGCTCGTGGCCGGGCGGCTACGTCGCCAACGTCACGGTCACCGCAGGCAGCTCGGCAATCAGCGGCTGGAAGGTCACGCTGAGCCTGCCCAGCGGGTCCACGGTGACCAACGGCTGGAACGCCACCTTCTCCGGCAGCAGCGGCACCGTGACCGCGACCAACGCCGGCTACAACGGCCAGGTGGCCGCCCAGGGATCGACCAGCTTCGGTTTCCAGGGCACGGGCACCGGCAGCGGGGTCACCGCCACCTGCACCGCGAGCTGATCGACTCCCGACAGAAGGAGGAAGGGCCGGCCTTGCGACCGCGGGCCGGCCCGGTGGACGGGGCACAGGCTCCCTCCGCCGAGACAGGACTCTCCGCGCCGAGCACCGCGCCCCGAGGGGCCGGACCGGCCGGGAGCCGTCCTGGCTGAGGGACAGTGGGCCGGGCCCGGCGCGTTGGAGGCGTGCCGGGCCCGGCCCACGGCATCCCCGCGATCTCAAGGGCCATCACCACACCGCCGATCCACCTCTCGTGGCGGGTGAGAGGAGCGGGATGCTCTGGCCCCGCAGACGCACGCCCTCTCCCGGCCGCGCCCTCACGAACGAGGAGGGCTCGGCTCTGGCGGCGGCAGTTGCGCCTGGGTGATCAACTCCTTGATCACCGCCAGCGTGGGCGTCCACCTGATCCGCACCACCGTCCTGGTGGTGGCATGCGCCTGCCCGGCGGTCATCGCGGTCCTGCTGCGCCGACCGCTGGACCGGGCAGTACTCACCGACCCGCTGACCGGGTTGACGAACCGGCGCGGCCTGGTCGCCGGCTTCCCGGTACAGGTGGCCCGTGCCCGGCGGGCCGGGCTGCCCGTGGCCCTGCTGCTCGCGGACGTCGACCACTTCAAACGCATCAACGACCGGCTCGGACACTCCGTCGGCGACGAGGTGCTCAGGGCCGTGGCCGATGCCACGGTGGCCTGCGTGCGGACCCAGGACCTCGTGGTGCGGATGGGGGGCGAGGAGATCGCCGTCGTGCTGGTGGCGCCCCACGACCAGGTGCGGGAGATCGCCGAGCGCATCCGCCAGCTGGTGGCGACGGCCACGAGGCCCCACCCGGTGACGGTGAGCATCGGTGCGACCTGGTGCCTGCGGCCCGGACCGACGAGGACCTGCTGGACACCCTGACGCGCGAGGCGGACACCCGGATGTACGAGGCCAAGCGTTCCGGCCGGGACCGGACGGTGTTCCCGATCGAGGCCGGAACCTGACCGTGAGGCCGGAACCTGACCGTAAGGATGCGCCGGGCCCGGAGCGCTCGACACGTCCCGGGCCCGGTTCACGGCACTCCCGCACCCATGATCACTTACCGGGCCGGCGCCGTTCCTGACCTCACGGGGTGGTGCAGCTGATGCCGGTCGGGGCGATCGGGCCGTCCCCGGTGGCGGTGAAGCCGAAGGTGGTGGACCCACCTGCGGGGATGACGCCGTTGTAGGCGGCGTTCTTGATCGTGACCGTCCCGGTGGTGCCGGAGTTGACCCCGCTCCACAGGCTGGCGATGGCCTGGCCGCTCGCCAGGGTCAGCTTCACGGTCCGGCCCGAGGTCGGGGCCGTGCCGTTGTTCGTGATCGTCACCTCGCCCTGGAACCCACCGGGCCAGCTGCCGGCCAGCCGGTAGGTGGCCGCGCAGCCACCCGTCCCACCACTGGTGATCGTGGTCGACGTCGTGGTGGACGCCGTCGCGGTGGCGACACCACCGATCAGCCCGGCGAAGGTCAGCTTCACCACGTACGCAGGGGCGCTGAAGGGCGCGCCCGAGGAGGGCATGGAGAGGTGCAGCCCGGAGCTGTCCTGCGTCCGACCGGGCAGATTGACGGAGGTGCCGGCCGTGGACCCCAGGAGATGCACGGATGTCAGGCCGCCCAGGTTGATCGCACCCGACTTCAGAGTGACCAGGGTCAGCGTTGACCCGGGCCAACCGAGCACGGTGGCATAGAGCACCGTGTCGTCCTTGCTGCGGGTGGGGTGTACCGGATGTCCTGGCCGGTGCCCGCCCGCGGGGTGGTGAAGGATCCACCGCCCATCTGGGTGGGTCCCTCGCCGTAGGTGGTCCAGGCGCGGGTGGCGTGGACGGACTCCCCGAAACGCTTCAGGTAGTCCCCGATGCCGAGCAGGATCGACTGCTGGCCCGAGGGAATGGTGCCGTCCGCCATCGGGGCGATGTTGAGCAGCATGTTCCCGTTCTTGCTCACCCGGTCGATGAGCGAGTGCAGCATGGCGGTGAGGGAGTAGTAACCGATCCCGTTCGTGTAGCACCAGCTCGAACTGGAGATGCTGTCGTCGGTCAGCCAGTAGGGGGACTGCAGGCCCCCCGGGCCACCGCGTTCGTAGTCGTAGACCTCTCCCTTGTTGTCGAAGCCGTCCTTGTAGGTGGCGACGACGTCCTTGTTCCAGGTGACCGCCTTGGTGAAGTAGTACGACAGGAAATTCAGCCGCGTCGCCTCGGCCACCTTGCCCAGGTTGAAGTCCTGCCAGATGAGGTCCGGCTGGTACCCGTCGATGATCTCCCGCAGCTTGTCGTACCAGAGCTGTGTCTCCGCCGAGGTGCCGAGTTAGCCGTACAGCCGCTTCAGTGTGGTCGTCGACTGCGTCGGCACATGGTCGTCGTACCCGGTGAAGTGATAGGCGTGGTGCAGGGACACCATGAACTTCAGGCCCTTTGCCCGGATGGCGTCGGCATACAGCCGCACCAGATCGAGCTTGGGCCCCTTGGCCACCGAGTTCCACTCGTTGACCGAGCTGTTCCACATCGAGAACCCGTCGTGGTGTTCGGCCACCGGCCCGGCGAACCGAGCGCCCGCGTCCACGAAGAGCTGGGCCCAGGCGGCGGGATCGAACTTGCCTCCGGCGGAGACCAGTTTCGGCGCGAACTGCACGAACCGGCCGGACTTGTCGTTCGCCCCGTTGATGAAGTTGTGATATGGCCAGGCCGACGGATCACCGTACGTGGCGATGTGATGGTGGTTCTCGCCGGACCCGCTGATGTACATGTTCCGCGGGTACCACTCACTCCCGTACGCGGGGACGCTGAAGACACCCCGTCGGGTAGGTCGCGGATCATGCCGGTGAGCATGCAGTCTCATCAGGATCATCCGTTCTTCGGAGGGGTTCGTTCCTCGGCGAGGCCGTTCTTCCGGGAACGGGAGTGGGTCGAGCGCGCGGGAGAGGAGACGGCACGGGCCACGGGGGCCGACCCGTGTGCCCGTGCCGTCCGCATCGGCACTCGCCGCGGACGGGGAGCCGAGAAGCCCGGGCGGCCTGTGCCTGGCGGCCCGGATCGCTCCCCGCGCAATGCCGGACGCATCGCCCCGCGGTGGTGCCGGATCCCGTTCCCGACCCGGCGATGTGATCGCGAGGCCGGGAACGGGGAACCTTCCTCAGCGCACGGTCAGCCGGCGGCGCAGGTGGCGGTGACGCCGCTGCCGCTGCCGGTGCCCTGGAACCCGAAACTGGTCGACTGACCGGCTCCGAGGGCACCGTTGTAACTGGCATTGGTCGCGGTGACCGTTCCCGTGCTGCCGGTGAAGTTGGCGTTCCAGCCACTGGTGAGCGCGGTGCCGGACGGCAGGGCCAGAGCCACCTTCCACGACGTCGTCCCCGCGCTGCCCGCGGTGACGTTGACGTTCGCGACGAACCCGCCGGTCCAGGAACTGGTCACCGAGTACGCCGCCGTGCAGCTGCGGGTGCCACCACTCGTCGTCGACGTGCTGCTCGAGGTCGAGCTGGTCGTGGCCCGCGTCGTGCTGGTCGTGGTCGACGTCGTCGCGCTCGTCGTCGTGGTGGTCCGGGTGGTCGTGGTCGTCGTCCCGCTGCTGACCCGGTACACGACGGTGCCGTGTGCGGGCACGCTCGCCGAGATCGACCCGGCGCTGGAGGTGGTCGCGTTCGTCCAGGCGTCCTGGAGGACGAACGAACTGCCCGACATCCCGATCGCCGATGCCGTGGTGCTGACCGTGGTGGTGCTGCTGCCCTGGTTGAACAGGGCGACCGCGACGTCGCCGTTGGCGAGCTTCTTGGCCAGCACCCGCCGGGTCCCGTCGTTGGAGACCTGGGTGGCCTGCAGGGCGAGCGAGTCCTGGTCGAGGGCGATGAGGTTCTTGTTCTTCAGGATCGTCTGGGTCGCCGAGTCCATACTGCGCACGTCATTGCCCATGATCAACGGCGAGGCCATCATCGCCCAGAGCGCGAAGTGGCTGCGCATCTCGGTGTCGGACATCCCACCCCGCCCGATCTCCATCATGTCGGGGTCGTTGAAGTGGCCCGGACCGGCGTAGGAGGCGAGCGGGACCGTGACGTTGACGATGTTCTGGACACCCATCGGGTAGCCGTTGGTCTGCCCGGTGTCCCACTTGTTGGTGATGTCCTCGGTCGTGCGCCACATGTTGGAGACGTCGCCCCAGTTGCGCTGTGGACCGGTCTTCGCGTGGATGCTGTTGGGGTTGATGCTGAAGACGATCGGCCGGCCGGTCGCCGCGAGGGCGTCCCGCATCTTCGCGAAGGTGTTCACCTGGTCGGTGATCGAGCCGTTCGGCGAGCACCAGTCGTACTTGAGGTAGTCGACGCCCCAGGCGGCGAACTGCCGGGCGTCCTGCGTCTCGTGCCCCTGGCTCCCGGTCGCACCCGAGTAGCTGCTGAAGTACTGGGCGCAGGTCTTGTCCACCGGCACCTCGTAAATGCCGAACTTGAGGCCCTTGTTGTGCAGGTAGTCGCCGAGCGACTTCATCCCGCTCGGGAACCGGCTCGAATCACCCTGCAGGTTGCCCGACGAGTCACGGTTCGGGTTGAACCAGCAGTCGTCCACCACGACGTACTGGTAACCCAGATCCCGCAGCCCGGAACTGACGATCGCATCCGCCATCCCGCGGATCAGTGACTCGCTGATGTTGCAGCCGAAGGTGTTCCAGCTGTTCCAGCCCATCGGCGGGGTGTGGGCCACGCCGTTGTCCAGGGCGGTGGCCGGCGACTCCGCGGCGAGCACCCCGCTGAAGGCCACCAGCACAGCGGAGGCGGCGCCGAGCGCCACCCACCGTCGAGCGGTCCTTGCTCCCATGTCATTCCCTCGATCCGTCCGATGATCCGTCCGACCACCCGGCCGCCGCGGGTCGCGGGCGACGACGTCCGCCGCCCGCGACCGCGGTCAGGTGACTGCTCAGTTCGCGGAGCAGGTCGCGGAGACGCCGCTGCCGCTCCCGGTGCCCTGGAACCCGAAGCTGGTGCCTGCCCCCGCGCCGAGGGAGCCGTTGTAGCTCGCGTTGGTCGCCGTCACGGTTCCCGTGCTGCCGGTGAAGGTGGCGTTCCAGCCGCTGGTCACCGCGGTCCCGGACGGCAGGGCCAGGGTGACCTTCCAGCCCTGGATGCCCGCGCTGCCCGCCGTCACGTTCACGTTCGCCACGAATCCGCCGCTCCAGGAACTGGTCACCGAGTACGCCGCCGTGCACCCGCCCACCGGGACGCTTCCCGTGGTCGTGGTGCTCCGGGTGGTCGTCGACGTCGCGGGAGTCGTCGTCGAGGTGGTCGTCCGCGTGGTCGTCGTCGAGGTGGTCGTCCGCGTGGTCGTCGTCGTGGTGGTCGTGGTGCGGCTGTCGAGCCCCATGAAGCGGATGCCGTAGGCGGCCATCCCGCTCATCGGCAGGACGTGCCCCACCCCGGCGATGCTGATGCCCTCGACCGTCGCCAGGGTCGAGGAGTTGCCGTACCGGGTGCGGGTCCAGCTGGAGACCGGGCTGTCCGTGGACACCGGCGTCTGGGAGACACCATTGAGGTTGGTCCACTGCTTGATCTCTTCACCGAAGTTGTGGTAGCTCAGCGTCGTGTCGGTCGACCCGTGCCAGAGCTGCATCCGCGGGTAGGGACCGCTGTAGCCGGGATACATCGCCCGGACGGCGTCGCCCCACTGCTGGGCCGTCTTGGTGATGCTGCCGCCGGAGCACTGGCTGTTCCAGGTGTTGGTGGTACTGCCGGTGGCGAAACAGGTCGCCGGCACCCCGGAGAAGGCGACGCCGGCCTTGATGACGTCCGGGTAGTCCGCGGCGAGGACGTTGGTCATCATCGCCCCGGACGACGCGCCCATGACGTAGACGCGGTTCGGGTCACCGTTGTAGTGCTGCTCGGCATAGGTGATCATCGACATGATCCCCTGCGGGTCGCTGCTCCCGTTGTGGGTGAGCGCCTGCGGCGAGTACACGTCGAAGCAGGAGCCGCTGCGGGTCGCCTCCGGGAAGACGATGATGTAGCCGTACTGGTCGGCGCCGGTGACCCACTCGTGGGCACCGCCGTTGTAGAACGCCGTGGCCGACCCGGAGCAGTAGTGCACCGCGACGAGGATCGGCGGCTTGGCCTGCACGTTCGCCGGGACGTAGACGTACATGTTGAGGTTGGTCGGGTTGGTCCCGAAACTCGTCACCCGCTGCAATGTCGCCGCCGCCGCGGGTTGGGTGGCCACCACCCCGGCCAGTCCCGTCGCGACGGTCACCGCCGCGACGAGCGCGCCCAGTTTCGCTTTACCAGATCTCATGGAATTCTCCTCATTCAGGTC
>CAZOWW010000015.1:0-60379 GCA_964583765.1 uncultured Kineosporiaceae bacterium | reverse complement strand
TGGTGCCGTTCGCGTTGTTCCGGGACCGGAACTTCACGATCATGAGTGCCGTCGGTGCGGCTGTCTCGGCCGGCATGATCGGGTTCTACATCCCGATCACGATCTTCCTGCAGTCCGTGCTCGATTTCTCCGCGCTGAAGGCCGGTCTCGTGCTGGCTCCGGCATCCCTGGTGTCGATGGTGGTGGCCCCGTTCGCCGGGCGGATGTCCGACCGGATCGGCGGCGCCTCCATCCTGATCTGCGGCTTGATCATGTATGCCGTCGGAGCCGTGTGGGTCGCTGTGATCAGCGCTCCGGCCATGTCCTGGGTGCCGCTGTTCGCGCCGTTCGTGGTGATGGGCGTCGGCATGGGGTGCATGTTCGCGCCGATGGCCACCGAGGCCATGCGTGCGGTCCCACTGCCGCTGGCCGGGGCCGCGTCCGGGGTCAACAACACCGTGCGCCAGATCGGATCCGTGGTCGGTAGCGCGGCGGTGGGGGCACTGCTGCAGAGCAGGTTGGCCGGCGCGCTGGGCAGCGAGGCCGCACGTCGGTCCGGTGAGCTGCCGGCCGCGGCTCGGGCGCCGTTCGTGGCCGGATTCCGGGACGCCGCCCGAGGCGGCCTGCAGGTCGGCGCCGGCCAGAGCGGGGCCGCTCCGCAGCTCCCGCGAGGACTGCCCGAGGCCGTGGTCGAGCAGGTACAGAAGCTGGGCGCGCAGGTCTTCGATCACGGATACCTGACAGCCATGCGGACGACGATGATCCTGCCGGTCACCGTGGCCCTGCTCGGGGTCCTCCTCTGCCTGGCCGCGCGGCGACACCGGTCGACGTCCATCGAGCCGATCGGTGACCGTCCGGCCAACGAACCCGAGGCCGGGGCACGCCTCAGTTCCTGAGCGGCCAACCAGCCCGAGGCCGGGGCAGGCCTCAGTTCCTGAGCGGTCGGACGGGGAACGGCCCGATCCGGTCATCAGGTGGCGGAAGGTGCACCGGCAGGGTGACGGTGACGGTGGTACCCCGTCCGGAACCGGGGCTGGTGGCGGTCACCTGGCCGTGGTGCGCCGTCACGAGTGCCCTGACGATCGCCAGACCGATCCCGGAACCACCGTGGTCCCGGTCCCGGGCGCTGTCGGCGCGGTAGAAACGCTCGAACACGTGCGGCAGATGGCGCGGGTCGATCCCGCTGCCGGTGTCGCTGACCTGAAGATGCAGCCACCCGCCCTGCGCAGTCGCGGCGAGCGTCACCCGGCCTTCCGGCGGGGTGTGGCGCAGAGCGTTGTCCAGCAGGTTGCCCAGCACCTGGCCGAGGCGATCGGCGTCGACGGCCACCGTCGGCAGCCGTGGCCCGAGCTTCGGTTGCAGGTGCACGCCCTTCGCCGCGAAGCGCTCGGCGGCGGCGGCACAGGCCGTGATCACCAGGTCGGCGGCCGGTACGGGGGCCGTTCGCAGGGGCGGGGCCTCCTCGGCACGGGAGACCGCGGCGACGTCCTGAGCCAGCCGGGCCAGGCGCGCGGCCTGGTCTCGCAGCACGGCCAGGCTCTCGGCGTCCAGGGTGGTCACGCCGTCCTGGATCGCCTCCAGGTAGGCGTCGAGGGTGGCCACCGGGGTCCGCAGTTCGTGCGCCAGGTCACCCAGCAACCGGCGACGGGTGGTCTCCGTGCGGTCCAGGCGATGGGCCATGTCGTTGAACGCGATCACCAGGTCCTCGAACTCGGCGCCGAGCCTTGGTGGGGGGACCTGCACCCGGTAGTCGCCTGAGGCGACGCTCACCGCGGCAGCCGCGACCGGGCGCAGCTCGCGCGCGACTCGGCGAGCCAGGACGAGACCGACCGCCACCGCCGCGATCAGCGCGGCGAGGCCGGCCAACGAGAGGGCGATCATGTTGGCGGAGCGGAAGGCCTCCTCGGCATGGGCGGCGGCCTCGGCGTGGGCGCCCAGGCCGGCCCTGCGCATGTGCGCGGTGAACAGCGCCGGGGCGACGGTGCCCGCCACCAGCCAGGCGGTGACCACCGCGATCAGCACCACCAGGACCACGGCCGCCACGAGACGGCCCGCCAACCCCATCGCCGGTCGTCCCGCCGCTGTCGGCGCGCCGTCCCCCGCCGGTGCCGAGTGGGGCAGGAGGCCCGCCGGCGGCGCGTCGTCGGGGGAGCCCTGCCGGGCGGTCGGATCCGTGCTCTTCGGCGGGACGGTCCCGTCCTGGGGAGGGCGGGTGATGTCGCCCCGGTCGGGAGGCGGGGTGGTCACCGGCCCTCACCCATGCGGTACCCGATTCCCCGGACGGTGCGGATGAACCGGGGCGCGTCGGAGGGGTCGGCGAGCTTGCGGCGGAGATGGCCGATGTGCACGTCGACCAGGTGCTCGTCCCCCACCCAGCCCGGGCCCCAGACCGCCTCGATCAACTGGCGTCGGGTGAAGGCCATCCTGGGCTGGGTGGCCAGGACGGCCAGGACGTCGAACTCGGTGCGGGTCAGTTCCAGCACCTGGTCGTCGAGCAGGGCCTCGCGGGCGGGGACGTCGACCGTCAACGGTCCGAACCGCAGCGGCGAGGGCATCGCGGTCGCCGGACCGGGCACAGCGGGATCACGGGCGAGGGCGGGAGATCGTCGGGGCCGCCGCAGGAGTACCTGTACCCGCGCCACCAGCTCCCGAAGGCTGAACGGCTTGGTCAGGTAGTCGTCGGCGCCGACCGACAGCCCGACCAGCTTGTCGACCTCGTCCCCGCGAGCGGTGAGCATCAGCACGTAACAGTCGGAGAAGGTGCGCACCTGACGGCACACCTCCAGGCCGTCCTGTCCGGGCAGGCCCAGGTCCAGCACGATCACGTCCGGATCCACCGCCCGGGCCTGATCCACGGCGGTCAGCCCGTCGAACGCGAGGACCACCTCGAACCCGTCCCGCTGCAGGTACTTGCCCACCAGGGCGGCCAGAGGCTGCTCGTCGTCGACCACCAGCACCCGGCGGGCCGCCGTCGGCTCGGTCGCCCGGGACGGTTCGTCGGTTGCTGGCCGCCTCGGACCGGATCCGTTCACAGATCCAGTCTGTCCGCCCTGTGCCTCGGTCGCGCCCGGGAAGCCCCCCGTGTCGGAACGCCGCGCGCTCCGGATCCACGCCCGGCGGGTCCTGCGCCGAGGCTCGCGGACGATCGGGCCCGCGGCCGCACCCGCCGCTTCACATGCGGTGGGCCATCGGGAGAGCGAACAGGGCGGCGTTGACGGCGGCCAGCGACACGATCAGCACGAGGTACGGCGCGAGCGTGGTGCGCCTGCGTGCCGGGGTGACGTATCGACGGTGGGTCAACCGGCGCGCGGTGTAGATCGACAATGCGGTACCGGCCACGAGGAGCAGGTACTGCAGGACGCGGATGGTCGTGGGGCCGGCGAGGGCGGTCGAGCCGGCGTGGGCCGGAGCGCCGACGAGTTCCGCCAGCGTCCTGACGACCGAGCCGCCCTCGGCCAGGAGGTGGAACAGGTTGTGCGCGAGGTGCGCGGCGACGTCCAGGGGAATCAGTGCGTACCCGAAGCGGGTGAAGTTGCGCCAGGTCGACTCCGGGTTGCCCGCGGCGGCGGCGCGGGAAGCGAGCGCGAGCAGGGACACCGGGACCGCAATGGCCACCGCGAAGGCCAGGCTGAAGACGATCGTGCGGTCCGTGATCCCCGTCGTGTCGGCGGTCCAGCGGAGGACGTCGTTCCAGATGCCCAGCATGGTGATGTTCTGGATCAGGACGATGCCCATGATGGACATCGCCAGGAACGACTCCTCCACCCGGGGGCTGCGCACGAACCACAGCTCGCTGGTCGGCTTGCGCAACCGGATCTGGATGGCGTCGTTCGGGCAGGCCTTGAGGCAGTTCGCGCACAGGTTGCAGTTTGCGCTGGAGTCCATCGTCCGGGGGAAGGTGAACAGCGGGCACGGGGCGACCTTCCGCTCGCCGTCGTCGACGCCGTTGTAGCAGGCCGCCCGGGCGGTGCAGGTGGCGCAGACCGTGGTGTCTGCACGCAGTTCCACGAGCCCGGTGCGCCCGTAGTTGGCGCACAGCCCGCCGAGGAAGCACAGGTAGCGGCAGAACGCGCGCCGTTGCAGGAACGCTCCCGACGCGATCACTCCCGTGGTCAGCAGCAGCAGCAGGACGCCCGAGCCCCAGGGGGACTCGACGATGCCCCAGACGTGATCGCTCCAGGTGATCAACAAGAACTGGGCATCGATGATCCAGATGCCGAACGTCTTCAGGAATCGCGGCACCGGCCGGTTGGCTCCGACCAGCTTCTGCGCCAGGTCGGAGATCGTCCCGAACGGGCAGACGGCGCACCAGAACCGCCCCAGGAGCACGAACATCAGCGGCAGCACCGGCCACCACAGCACCCACATCAGGGCCGTTCCGCTGTTGCGGTGAGCGGTGTTCGGGCCGGCGAGCAGTTCGTAGGCCACGAGACCGAACACGGCGGCGACGGGTGCCTGGAAGACGCCCGGGTACCAGCGACTGCGCAGGAACGCGGCCAGCCACGGAAGCTCCAGCAGGTTGCGACCGCTCGGCGCCGGGGACTCGTCGGGCCGGGCATCCGGGTCGACCGCGGTGGACGTAGCGGCGCCGGTGTTCGGGGTGACGACGGTGGTCGGGTCGTCGCCGTCAGTCGGGGTGACGCCGGGGCCGGTGGTCGTGCGGGCTCGGGTCGGGGTGGTCATCTCAGAACCTTCACGGTCGGCTGGTCACCGGCTGGGCGCGACAGGCAGTGGCGGCTCACGCCGGCACCGCCCCGGGACGACGAAGCGCGTGGCCGGGGCGCCGTCGGGGATGTCGACGTCGCAGCACCGCGGCCGCGGCCAGGAGCAGACCGTTCACGGCGGCGAAGCCACCCAGCACGAGGCCCCTGGGGTGAGAGCCCTGGCTCGCCCCGGCTGACTCCTGGCCGCCGGGAGTCCCCGACATGTCCATGCCTGGCATCGAGTCATCGCCGTTCATGCCGGACATGGACTCGTGGTTGTTCGGGTCGGTCGCGGCGGTCTGGTCGACTCCGTTCGTTCCCGGCGTTCCGTGGACGGCAGCCGTCCCCGTGGCGCCCGTCACTCCGGTCGTCCCCCCTGCGTCGGCGGCGCTGGTCATGCCGGGCATCGAGTCGTCGCCGTTCATGCCGGGCATGTCTGCCATGGCGGGGGAGGTGGGGGTTCCGGGCATGCCGGGCATGTCTGCCAGCTTGTGTGTCCCGTGCATCAGATGGGCGCTGTGCATGCCCGCCATGCCTGTCATTCCGTGCATCAGGTGGGCCGCGGGCATTCCGGCCATGCCCGTCATCCCAGGCGTCATCCATTTCGCACCGGGCATGAGGGCGATCCAGGGCGTTGTCTCGTCCCTGGACGAAACGGAGCCCGGTGCCCCGGCGGACGGCGATGGCGGGAGCGGGACTGGGGACGCCGCTACCGGCGTCGCCGACGCGGACACAGTTCCGCTGAGTGCTGCCGCGGCGATCGCCATGATCGCACCGGTGACGAGACGAGACTGCCCTGGCACGGGGTCCTCCTCGGGAGACGACGTCCACACTCTGACGTCGTCTCGGCACTTCCGGGCCGTCCGTGGTCCCTTCGGCGGGAACCTTCAGAGAACCTTCATCGGTCCACCATCGCTGACCTCGGAAACAGTCGGGTCGGGTCCGGGTGAGCGACATCGGGTCATGGGGAACGGCGGGACCGACGAGTTCACCCGGTCCTCCCGTTGCGGGGACCTGACCGCTGCCGCGACGGCGACGGCGACGGCGACGGCGACGGCGACGGTTTCGGTGACCGTGACCGTGACGGCTTCGGCGACAGTGACGGCGACCGCGACGTGTGGAGGACGTGTTCCGTGGGCGAGGAGATCGTGTGGACCCTGTGGCGGGGTCCGGAGTGCGTGGCGGACCTCGTCGTCACGGACACCGACTTCCCTGGTTGACCGCCACCGTCCCGCTTGATCAGCTTTGCGCGGGCCGAACGGACCTGGGGACGATGCCCGCGCCCCGGCACACTCGCCTGGTGGGCAGGCACCGGGACCCTGAACGCCGTCCTCGGCCTCGGCGGAACACGAGGCGTGGTGAGGATTACCCGAGCCCCGTATTGGGGCTGCTGTTGATCCTGGATGGTTACGGCCGCAGGTGGCGCACGGACTACGACTTCGTCGGAGCCTGTGAGGCGACTGCTGGTGGGTTGGTGCTGTGCGGTTCCCTCTGGTTGTGGTTCCGGCGTCCTCGGTAACGGGGTTGCGGTCAGGCTCCCAGCGGGGCCCTCGGCCCAATATTGGGTGCTGTGACCCGCGGTCGGTGAGGTCGGCTCAGTAGTACCAGGGGGACTTAGCTAAGGCCAGGTCAGGAGCCTGTTCCGACCTCTCCGGGCACAGTCGGGGCACTCCATGCTGAGTCGATCCTGTCGCGGGCACGCTGCTCGCACCCCGGGAGCATGTGCGCATAGACGGCTACGACGGTCGTTGTCGTGTCGCCGATCAGGTGTGCGACCTCCGCCACGGACGCACCCGCGTCGAGCTGCACGCTCACGAAGTGGTGCCGGAGATCATGCGACGTGGTGCCAGAAGGAATGCCCGACTTTGCCACTGCTCGCTTCATCACGGTGCGGCTGTAGTAATCCTGTCGCCACGGCCTGCCGGTACCGGTGACGAAGATCGTTCCGTCCTCGCCCTGTGGTTCCAACTCGATATGCCGAGCGAGAGCATCAGCCACGACCTTTGGAAGAGGCACAGAGCGTCGGGACCGGTTCGTCTTCGTGTCCACGCGCTCACGGTCATGCTGGCGGATCTGTGAATGGATCTTCACTATGCGACCGAGGAAGTTCACATCCTGGACCCGGAGCGCGAGCAGCTCGCCCAGTCGGAGACCGAGACCAGCCTGAGTGATCACCATCGCTCGGCAGCGTGATGGGACCGCCTCAGCCAGACGCATGACCTCGTCCACGGACAGAGCCACGACCGGAGCAGCTTCTACGGATGGGATGACGACCCGCCGGGCGGGTGTCGAGGCGATCAGCCGATCCTCGACCGCGGACAGGAGGATCGAGCGCAGCAGTTTCAGGGTGAGTCGCGTGGTGGACGGAGCGAGGATCTTCGAGCGAGCTGTCGCCCACGCCTGGACGTGGGTGGGTCTGATCGACGCCAGCGGCAGGGACCCAAGCTCCGTGCCCGTGATGTGGACCTTGATTGTGGACGCGACCCTGCGCGCTGTAGAGGCTCGTAGGGGCCGAGTAGCCACCCACTCGGACGCGTACTCAGACAGCATGATCCGACCGGCCCTGTGGTCGACGTAGGTGCCGCGAGACTTGCTGCTCTCCACTTCGGATATCCACGCAACTGCCTGTGACTTGAGCCTGAATGACCGCTTCCGCTGCTTTCCTGCGTCGTCACGCCACCGAGCCTGCCACCGGCCGGACGGAAGTCGATCCACGTCAGGCATCGGACACCCCCCCTCTCTCCGCCGATGCTTCGATCGATCTGCGCCCTGGTGGCTGGCCATTGGCGTCTGGCGACTCGTCATTCGCCATGAGCATCACGCTCTGACTGTCTTTCGCCTCGTCTCCCTCGATTTCCTCCGCTCCGTCAGGGTACTGCTCTGCCAGCTTCCGAATAGTATCTATATCGGCCGGAAGGCGATCCAGAAACGATGCCCATAGGCCAGCCTGGCTCTTTGCCATCCGATCGAATGTCTCGTTGGTCGCCGCAATGGTCGCAGCAAATTGCTCATACATCTTCTGGGCTTGTATTGCATATGTGCCAGATGCTAGGTCGAGCGCTCTTATGGTTTCGGCTGTTGTCTTGAACATGCCGTCAAATGCTGATGGGTTTGTTTCGCGAAGAAGCTTGAATGTCTGGTATGCCTTCTCTGGATCGGCCCGAAACTCGCGCGCACGTTCCCTCCTGGTTGGGCGCCTCCCTCGCGGCTTCCATCCCATGAGCTCGTGTGGCGTGCTGCCGAGCGCCAGGGCAAGGGCGTCGAGGTCATCGACATCGACGCGCCTCTCCCCGGTCTCGATCTTGGATAGCGCGGACGGGAGCATCGGCCTGCCATCCGCCTTGAGTAGCTCGGCGAGCTCGCGCAGTGAGAGCTTGCGCTCCTCGCGTAGTCGTCTCATGTTCGTGCTCACCGCTTGCGCAGTGGCTCCTCTGTCTACGGGCCGTGTTCCCATGTTGGAAACTCTACCTCCCTCTCGCCTTGTTTGCATCATCGCTCATCGGTACGCGATGATGGGGACATCAAGATGCCATCATGGGAAGGTGGATGACCGTGTCGTCGCTGCTCACAGTCGTCGAGGTGGCGGACTACCTCCGCATCCCCGTCGCGACGCTCTACGTCTGGCGCAGTCACGGCAAGGGGCCGCGTGCTGTGCGGGTCGGCAGGCACCTGAGATACCGCCTCGCGGACGTCGAGCGCTGGCTCGACCGCGCTGCCGACTGAACGTCACCGCTGCCCGCACAAACGAGCGACCGCCCGGATAGCCGCCGGGCGGTCGCGAGACACCCGAGTTAGGAGCTCGACGTGTCGAAGCTCAAGGTAGCGCGGGAGGTGGCTCGATGACCGGGCAGTTCGACCTCCTCGCCCTGCTCGACGACTCCCCGCAGGGGAAGTTCGAGCGGTTCCACCGCGACAACCCCGACGTCTACGGCGTCCTTGTCCGCCTCGCCCGGGAGTGGCGCTCGCGGTTCGGCTCCCGCCGGCTCGGCATGCAGATGCTGTTCGAGCGAGCCCGGTGGGAGATCGCCATGGCGACCAACGATCCCGAGTTCCGCCTGAACAACAACCACGCCGCGTTCTACTCCCGCCTGATCATGCGGCAGGAACACGACCTCGCCGACGCGTTCGAGACCCGCCGCTCGGCCGCCGACGACTGGGCGGGCGCGGCATGAGCATCCGCCGCGCCCCGCGCCCCGAGAGCGGCTTCACCCTCATCCGCGACGAGGTCCTGCGAGACACCCGCCTGTCCTACCGGGCACGCGGCGTCCTCGCGGCGATCCTCAGCCGCCCGGACAACTGGCGCACCGACTCGGAACAGCTCGCCAAGGAAGGCACCGAAGGCCGGGACGCCATACGCGCCGCACTCCGCGAACTCGAACAGGCGGGGTACATCGAGCGGATCCGTGCCCAGGTCACCACGCCTACCGGGAAGAAGGTGTGGAACACCGAGACTGTCGTCCACGACACCCCCAGCGGTGCGAACCCGCAGGTCGTACCGACGACGGGTTTTCAGGCGCCTGAGTTTCCGACCGTCGGAAAACCAGGCCCTGTAGTTACTACCGAGAAGAAGACAACTACCCCCCTACCCCCCGCGCCGCGCACCGCACCGCCACGTCCCGGCCGGAACAGCAGGGAGGGGAAGAACGACGCTCCCAAGGGCACCGACGGCCACCTGCGCCACCAGAACCACGAGAACGCCAAGCGCGCGTGCATCAACCTCCAGCGCGACTGCCGACTGCCCCTGGACGCTGCTGAGCTCCTGGCGTGGTCCTACCGGCTCGGCAAGGGCGATCCGTGGTCCGGCTACCGCGAGGTCAAGCGCATCACCGAGCCCCAGCTCGACACAGCAGACGACGCCCTGACCGTCGTCCGCGCACGCCTGCGCAAGGCGACCCCCCACCGACGCGACGACGTCCCCGCCTGGATCCAGGAGGCATCGTGACCACGAAGACGCCCTGCACCCGCTGCGACAACGGCTACATCAAGCACGAAGCCCAGAACTGGGCCGTGCGCTGCCCCCGATGCTTCCCCGGACGACGCGACGAGGACACCGTGTGGATCCTCGACGAGACCACCGGCGGTCACCGTGCCGTGAACGCGCCCATCGACCGCCGCAAGCCCGTGCCGATCGACCGGCCCGCCCTGCGCGAGCACCCGAGCCAGCAGATCGTTCCCATGCCCGCATTCGTCCGCGCGGCGCTCACCCGCTCGCGCACGGCAGCCCACACCAAGCGGAACGTCCTCGAAGGGATCGCATCGTGACCACGCTCACGCTCGCGCGCAGCGACGACCCGAAGGATCTGCGCTCAAGGCAGACCCTCGCGGGAGCGGACGAGAAGGGTACTCGGATTGTGAGTACCCCTGGTGGTGACCAGCAGGTTCGCGATGGGGTCAGCACTGCTGAGGTCATGATGGGGTACGCCTGCCGTACGTCATCGAGCAAGCGCCCAGCGACCAGGGGTATCAGCAGTTCTTACCCCCTGCGCGTGCTGCTCGCGACCGTGCTCACCCTCACTGCGTGCGGGACGCCCAGCCCGTCCGCCGACCTCACCCGCGTCTGCCACGACAAGGCCCTGGTCCTGATGCGCACGGCGCTCACCCGGGATGGGAACTTCGACTCCCTGCCGCGCCTGCCCGATCGATCCCTCGGGATCCCCGAGTGCAAGGGGCTGTCCACGCAGACCCTGGACGCCCTCGCAAGCGAACTGCAGACCGATCTGGCCCCTGAGCTCCTCCGGGCCGCGACCAGGGCCGCACAGAGCCAGCAGTGACCACGCATGGGTGGGCGGGCAAGGGCAGCACCAGGGCGTGGCGACGCGTCCGGGCCGCTGTCCTTGCCCGCGACCACCACCGCTGCCGCCTCAACCTCAACGGATGCACAGGCACCGCCACCCAGGTCCACCACATCGCTGGCAAGGACGCAGGCGACGACCCGGCGAACCTGATCTCCGCCTGCCCCACCTGCAACAACCAGGCCGGCGACCCCCTCAAGCACAACCCCGGCCTCAAGAGCGTGACCCGATGGTGAACGCCGACAATGTCCGATTTTCCCCGTCCGATGGGGTGCCGGAACAGCCCCGGCCTGTTCGCTCTCTCTCCCCGATCGCCCCGGAGGTGACCTGATGGCAGCGCGTTCGCCCCGCCTCGACCTCGCGTTGACCCGTTCGCTCAGGGACGCCCAGTTCCTCACTCGGGACGGAGCGACAGTGGCCCTGGCACGCCGGTACGCAGCGCTGATCGAGGAAGCCGAGCAGGTCGCCCAGGAGCTGGACGCCGTGCGCCCGGAGGACGAAGGCACCGCGGCCGTGGTGGCGAGGCTGAAGGCGAAGGTTGACGCGCAGCAGGTGGCCGCGGACCTGGGCCCGAAGCTCCTGGCGGCGCTCGCGGCGCTGGGGATGTCCCCGCAGTCGCGGGCCGCGACCACGAAGGGAGGTGTGCCCGGTGCCGGCAACCCTGCTGGTGACGCCCTCGCCCGACTGCGGGCCGAGCGCGCTGCCGCTCGGTAGCACGCTCCCCCGACAGTTCACTCCTCCCCTGGTCACCGGGGTCCCGGGGCCGTGCGGGTGCGGGTGCGCGCTCACGCCGTCGACGTCCTACGGGTTCGCGGTCGAGGCGTTCGCCGAGGAGGTCCTGTGTGAGCCCCTGGACCCGTGGCAGCGGTGGGCGGCGATCCACGGCGGGGAACTGCTGGCGGACGGTCGTCCGAGGTTCCGGCGGCTGCTAATCCTGGTGTCCCGGCAGAACGGGAAGACGCACCTGCTGAAGGTCCTGGCCCTGTTCTGGCTCTTCGTCGAGCAGCACAAGCTCGTGGTGGGGATGTCCACGAACCTGGACTACGCCCGGGAGTCATGGGAAAAGGCGGTGGAGTCGGCCGAGACGGTCGAGGCCCTGTCGGTACTGGTGCCCTCGAACGGCGTGCGCCGGGCCAATGGTGAGCAGTGCCTGACGACATCCGACCGGTGCCGGTACAAGATCGCGGCATCGAACCGGCGTGGTGGCCGGTCCTTGAGCATCGACCGGCTGATCTCCGACGAGCTGCGCGAGCAGGCGTCGTGGGAGGCGTACAACGCGGCGTACCCGGCGATGAACGCCCGGCCGTTCGGGCAGGCGTTCTTCATCTCGAACCAGGGTGATGACACCTCGCTGGTGCTCAACAGCCTGCGGGACGATGCGCTCGCGTTCATCGCGCACGGGGACGGGGACCGCCGGCTGGGGCTCATGGAGTGGTCGGGCCCGGACGGGTGCGACCTGGACGACCCGGATGCGCTCGCGGCGGCGAACCCGAACGTGGGCCGGCGCATCGACTGGGACACCCTGCTGGGCCCGGCCCGGCAGGCGCGCCTGAAGGGTGGCGAGGAGGAGGCAGGGTTCCGCACCGAGGTGCTGTGCCAGCGGGTGCGCCGGATGACGCCCGCGCTGGACGCGGTGCGCTGGGCCGCCCTGGGCCCGACACCGGAGCACCCGGCGCAGCCCCTGGACGCCCTGCGGGACCGCCTGGCCCTCGCGTGGGACGTGGCCCCGGACGGGCTGCACGCGACCGTCTACGCGGCTGCTGTGGACGCTGAGGGCATGGTGCGCCTGGACGGGGTCAAGGCGTGGACGGGTCCGAGCGCGACGAAGGACCTGCGGGCGCAACTTCCCGGCCTGGTGGCCCGGATCCGCCCGCGGGTCGTGGGGTGGCTGCCATCCGGTCCCGGGGCGTCGGTGGCCGCATCGCTGGCCGAGCGCGGGACCCGCTCCCCATGGCCTCCGGCCGGGGTGAAGGTCGAGGCGATCCGGGCGGAGGTCACCCAGGTGTGCATGGGATTCGCGGACCTCGTGCGCACGGGCGAGCTGCGGCACTCGGGGGACCCGCTTCTGACCGCGCAGGTGGGCACGGCCGAGAAGGGCCGGCGCGGGGACGCGTGGGTGTTCATCCGCCCGCGGGACGGGTGGGTCGATGCCCTGTACGCGGCCTCGGCTGCGGCGCACCTGGCCCGGACGCTGCCGGCGGGTGTCGGGCGCCCGAGGATCATCACTGCACGGCGTCCGGGAGTATCGGATTCACGCTAGATAGCACTAGAATTGTGGTCGTGGGAATCCGCGACCGACTCCGGTTCGTGATGGGCTCTGCCCGCGATCACGCGCAGTCGTTCGCCTCTGAGCCGTACGACCCGGTTGACCGGATCGTGACCGCACTCGCTTCGGCCGGCTGGACTCTGAGCTACTCCCGTGACAGCGCCCTGCAGGTCCCCGCAGTGCTGCGGGGCAGGAACCTCATCTGCTCGATCGCCACGCTTCCGTTGACCCAGTACGGGCCCTCGAATGCCCGGGAGCGCTCCGGTCTGCTCGACCAGATCGACCCGCAGGTCCCGAACGTGATCACCGTGGCGATGCTCGCCGAGGACCTCCTGTTCGACGGCATTGGGTGGCTGAGAGTCACCACCCGGGGGTGGAACGACTTCCCGTCGTCCGCGCAGCACGTGGACACCTCCCGGGTGTCCCTGGTCCCGCCGGACGGGGCGCCCGGGCTGAACACCATGCCGTCCGGCGTGGATCCCTCGGGCGCGGTGTGGGTGGATGGGCAGCCGGTCCCCGGCCGAGACATGATCCGGTTCGACTCCCCGAACCCGCCCCTGCTCAGCTCCGCACGCCGGGCGATCCAGCGGGCCGTGAAGCTGGAGTTGGCCGCCGAGCTGTACGCGGGCAACCCACGGCCCCTGGACTACTTCACACCGTCGGGGGACGCGGACCCGGCCGAGGACGCCGACATCACCGACATCCTCACCGAGTGGCAGCAGGCCAGGCAGGCGGGCACCACCGCCTACGTGCCGGCCTCGCTGACCTACAACACCGTGCAGGTCATGTCCCCGGCCGACCTCCAGCTCGTGGCGCTGCAGGCCCGTGCCTCCCTGGACATCGCCAACGCGATCGGCCTGGACCCCGAGGACCTCGGCATCAACACCACGTCGCGGACGTACCAGAACGCCACGGACCGCCGGCAGGACCGGATCAACGACGTCCTCGCCCCGTACATGCGTGCGATCACCGACCGGCTGTCCATGAACGACGTCACCCGCCGCGGGTACCGGGTCGCGTTCGACCTGGACGACTACCTCAAGGCCGACCCGCTGACCCGCGCCAACCAAGCGCAGACCCTGGCCGGGCTCAAGGCCATCACCCGTGACGAGATCCGCGACCGGGAGGGCATGGCCCCGCTGAGCCCGGCCCAGCGCCGCGAGCTGGACAAGGTCCCCGCTCCGTCCGTCCCGACCGCACCTCAGGGAGGCACGCCCGTGCCGCAGCAGAACACCGCTCCGCTCCGCCTGGCCCTGTCCGGGCCGTCCGGGGTCACGCTGGACTTCCCCGACGGCGGGACGACCACGTTCGCCGCCGACAAGACCCGCCGCAAGGTCACCGGCACGCTGATCCCGTTCGGGCCCGTGGGTACCAACCGGGACGGCCGGTGGAGGTTCTCCACCGGGTCGGTGGAGTGGAACCGGTCGGCCGTCTCCCGCGTGAAGTTGAACCGCGACCACGACCGGGCCGCCCTGCTGGGCGCGGCCACCGACGTGGGTGAGACCGACAGCGGCGTGACTGCCTCGTTCAAGGTCGCTCGCGGCCTGCCCGGGGACCAGGCCCTCGAACTGGCCGAGGACGGCGCCCTGGACGGCCTGTCCGCCGAGGTGGACATCCTCGACTACACCACCGACCCGGTTGACCCGTCGGTGTTCCTGGTGACCAAGGCCCGCCTGACCGGCGCGGCGCTCACCGCAACCCCCGCCTTCGACGACGCGCGGCTCACGTCCGTGGCCGCGTCCACGCACTCCGGAAAGGACCACGTCATGGACCCCGACGCGACGACCGAGCCGCAGGCTCCCGCCGCCCCGGCCGGCGCGCCGGCCACCCAGTCGTTCACCCTCGACGACGTGCGGGCAGCCGTCCGCGCCGAGTTGTCCGGCTCCGAGCGGCCCGCCGTGGTCAACCCGAACCGGAGTGCCACGCAGACCATGCAGGTCCGCGAGCCCCTGCCGTACCGGTTCGACCGGGGCGGGAACTTCACCACCGGCGAGAACCTGTTCTCCGCCGACCTGCTCAACTGCCAGCGGTCCGGTGACTTCGACCTTGCCCGGGCCAGCACCGACGCCGGACGCCGGGTCGCTGCCCTGTTCGGAACAGCGTTCACCAACTCGACCGTGTCCGCGGGCGACGTGAACGAGCTCAACCCCACGACCAACCGCCCGGACATGTGGGTCGACACCCCGGACTACAAGTACCCGATCTGGGCGGCGATCAACCGGGGCGCCCCGCCGAACGGTGTCCAGCCGTTCGCGTTCCCGAAGTTCAACACGGCCTCCGGCCTCGTCGGTGCCCACACCGAGGGGACCGAGCCGGCTCCGGGCTCGTACACCACGACCAGCCAGACCGTCACCCCAACCGCGATCAGCGGGAAGGCGTCGATCACCCGCGAGGTGTGGGACATGGGCGGCAACCCGGCCGTGTCGACGCTGATCTGGAACAAGATGCGCCAGTCGTGGAACGAGGGGCTGGAGTCCGCGGCCGCGACGTTCCTGAACACGCTGACCGCCGCCACCGACATCACGCTGACCACGGCGTCCGCCAACGACGTCCTGGCTGGCCTCTGGGATGCCGCCCTGGCCGAGCTCCAGTTCGCCCGGGGCTACGACTTCTCCGCGTTCTTCGTCGAGAAGGTCCTCTACAAGCAGTTCGTCGATGCCGTCGACGGCTCGAAGCGGAAGCTGTTCCCGATCATCGGGCCGGTGAACACCAACGGCACCGCGTCGGCCCGGTTCCGGCAGCTCGACCTGTCCGGGGTCATCGCCTCGCCCGCGTGGTCGCTCGCCTCCACGGCCGGCAGCCCGAACAACTCGTGGCTGTTCGACCCGTCCGTGGTGTGGGGCTGGGCCACCGCCCCGACCCGGCTGGAGTTCTCCGGGACCGCAGCGGACGGCTCCTACGCCCCGGTGGCGATGGTCGACCTCGCGGTGTGGGGCTACAAGGCGCTCGCGAACACCGACATCGCCGGTGTGCGCCAGGTCATCTACGACTCGGCGGCCTGATCCCGTACTGGCCACCCGCACCGGCTCCCAACCCCCGGCGCGGGTGGCCACCCAGGACGACGGAACGGAAGGAGCACAGCGTGGACGTCCCCGACCTGGACGCCGTGACGGCCTACCTCGGCGAGACGTCCGCGGCCGACGAGGACATCCAGGACGCCCTGGACGCCGAGACCGCCGCGCAGGCCGCCCGGTGCCGGATCCCCCAGGTGTACCCCGCGGACCTCGCCCAGGCCCTCAAGCGGCGCGTGGCCCGCAACCTGGCCGCCCGCTCGGTCCCCGTGGCCACGTTCACCTCGTTCGAGGGTGGCGGAACGTCCGCTCGGGTCCCGACGGTCGACGCCGAGATCGCCCGCCTGGAGGCCCCCTACCGGCGCAGGACCGTCGGATGAACCTCGCCGATACCCGCACAGAGGTCGCCACGGTCGTCTCGTCGGTGAACGGCTACACCGTGCGCTCGCGCCCGTTCAGCGGCGCACCCAAGGCAGGCGACGGGTGGGTGATCCTGACCCGGCTGGAGCCGTCGGACTTTCGCTGCTCGACCGTCTCACTCACCGTCGTCCTCATCCTCGGACCGGACGAGGTGAAGGCTGAGGAAAGGCTGGAGAACGACGCCATTGCCTGGATCGACGCCCTTACCCGTGCGGAGAACCTGAACGTGGCCGATGTGGTCGTTGAAGCGGCCTCTGTGCTCACCGGAACGAACAACACGCCTCTGTACGGGGCAACGATAGGTCTCACAACGGAGGTGGATCCCAATGGCTGACGTCGTCATCGGCACCCGCAAGATGGTTCTCAAGCTCGGCACTCCGAGCGTGGACTACACCGACGAGGTGTCGTCCGTCGTCATTGCGGCTGGCGATTCCGACTCGGACTTCGTCTCGTTCGCTCAGGCCCTGTCCGGCGGTGCCCGTCAGTACACCCTGAAGATGAAGATCCGGCAGAACATCGACTCATCCTCGTTGTGGTACCAGGCGTGGGACAACGCCGGTGACGACGTCGCGGTCGAGCTGTGGCCGAACGGCGGAACGACCGAGTCCGCGAGCACCCCGAAGATCACGGGCACGGTGACCATCAAGGAGCCCGACGGAGACTTCCTCGGCGGGGACGCGAAGGCCAGCAGCACCGCGGTGAACACCATCGAGGTGGAGTGGCAGTTCACCGCGAAGCCCGTCATCGACATCACCGCCTGACCATGGCCGGTGCTGCCGGGGGCGTCCGGATCGAGGGACTGAACAAGGTCGTGCGCGACCTGCAGTCCCTCGGCCTGGAGGTTGAGGACCTCAAGGACGCCTTCGGCAGCATCGCCGCGGAAGGTGCACGCCTGGCGTCGTCGTTCGCACCGCGCCGCACCGGTGCACTCGCCGCGTCCGTGCGCGGGAACCGGGCGAAGAACAAGGCCGTGGTCATGTCCGGACGCGCCCGGGTCCGCTACGCCGGGCCCATCAACTACGGCTGGCCCGCCCGGAGCATCCGGGCGAGCTGGTTCATGCAGCGGGCCGACAAGGCGATGCAGCCCAGGGCCCTCGCCGAGATCGAGAACGCCATCGAACGGAAGATCCGAGACAAGGGGTTGGGATGAGCACCGAGGAACTTCCGAGCGTCGAGGAAGTCGTCAAGTCGCTGACCGGGTTCGATGAGATCGCGATCGAACAGAAGTTCCGGGAGGATTTCACGTCGCTGTCGCCGACGATGACGACCCGCGCTCTCGTATTCATCCTGGAGAAGCGCGCCGGGGCGGAAGACAAGGACGCCTACAGGACGTCCATGAACATGCCCCTGGGGGACATCCAGGGTCGGTTCTCCGAAGACGACGAGGACGAGCAGGGAAAAGACTGATCCGGCAGTCCCGGCGTGACGAGGAGTTCGCAAGGTTCGTCATGGCGTCCGGACTGTCGTACACCCCCGACGAGTACATGAACCTGACGCACGGGCAGCGCGACGCAATCATCACGATCGTGAACAGGAGGTAACCCCCGTGGGCGCGACGATCAGGATCGCGATCCTCGCGAACGCGGCGAGGGCCAAGGCCGAACTGGTCGCCACGAGCTCGGCCGCGGCCGACATGGGCCGCAAGGCCAAGATGGTCGCGGCGGTCGGTCTCGGTGCCCTGGCGGTCGGGGCGAAGAAGGCTGTGGACGCCGCCGCCGAGATGAACGACTCGATCGGCGCCACGCAGGTCATTTTCGGCAAGGCGTCCGCCGCCGTGCTCAAGTACACCGACACCACCGCCAAGGGCATCGGCCTGTCGAAGCAGGCCGCTCTGGACGCGGCGATGACGTTCGGCACGTTCGGGAAGTCGGCCGGGCTTACTGGAGACAAGCTGTCCGGGTTCTCCAACCAGATGACGCAGCTCGCTGGCGACCTCGCCTCGTTCAAGGGCGGGACCGCGCAGGAGGCAGTGGAGGCGATCGGCGCCGCCATGCGCGGCGAGGCCGAACCGATGCGCCGGTACGGGGTGCTGCTGGACGACTCGACCCTCAAGGCCAAGGCCATGGCGCTCGGGTTGCTGAAGCCGACCAAGAACATGGATGCCATCCGGATCGCCGACCAGCGTGCGTCCCTCGCGCAGGCCGCGTACACCAAGGCCGTCAAGGAGCACGGGAAGAACTCGGCCGAAGCGCAGCGCGCCGAGGTGGCGCTGAACTCCTCGCACAACGCGCTGAAGAAGGCCACCGAGGGCACCATCCCGCCGCTGACTGCCCAGCAGAAGGTCCTGGCCGCACAGCGGGTCATCCTCGACCAGACGAAGGACGCCCAAGGCGACTTCGCCCGCACAGCGAACTCCGCGAAGAACAAGGCCCAGGCGCAGTCCGCGCAGATCCAGGACCTCACCGCCAAGCTCGGGCAGGCGCTCCTGCCGGCCTACGGGGCGCTCCTGTCGGTGGGCCTGAAGGTCACCGGGTGGATGTCGCAGAACACCGGCGCGGTCGAGATTGCCGTCGGGGTGGTTGCTGGCCTCGCTGGCACCGTCCTGGCCGTGTCTGCGGCGATGAAGGCGTGGACCGCGATGCAGGCGGTAGCCCGGGTCGCCACGGTGGCCTGGACGGGCGTGCAGTGGCTGCTGAACGCTGCCCTGTCCGCGAACCCGATCGGCCTGGTCGTCCTCGCCGTGGCCGCCCTGGTCGCCGGGATCGTCATCGCGTGGAAGCATTCGCAGACATTCCGGAACATCGTCACCGGGGCGTTCAACGCCGTGTGGGGTGCGATCAAGGCCGCCTGGTCCTGGATCCGCTCCTCATGGCCCCTGCTCCAGGCGGTCCTCACGGCTCCGATCCGGATCGCGGTCGCCGCGGTCACCGGGGCGTTCCATGCCGTCCTGGGCGCAGCACGTGGCGCGTGGAACTGGGTCCGGAACAACTGGCCGCTGCTGCTCGCGATCCTCACCGGTCCGGTCGGGCTGGCCGTGCGCTGGATCGTCCAGCACTGGGGCGACATCGTCTCTACCGCCCGCCAACTGCCAGGGAAGATCAAGGCAGTGTTCGCGAACATCGGCGGCCTGCTCATCGACGCAGGCAAGCGCCTGATCAGCGGGTTCATCCACGGCATCGGGTCGATGTTCGGGGCGGTCAAGGACAAGCTCGGTAGCCTCACCGACTCGCTGACCTCCTGGAAGGGCCCGGCATCCAAGGACGCCCGGCTGCTGACCAAGAACGGGAAACTGGTCATCAACTCGTTCCTGACCGGGCTGGAGAGTCGCTACGGCGCCGTCCGGGCATCCCTGGGCGGGTTCACGGACTCCCTGGCGTCCAGCGCCAGCGTCGACGGGACCGTCTCCATCGACACCTCCTCGGCCCCCGGGTGGGCGCGAGAGCTGATCCGGCTCCTCGACGGCGGGCTGACCGTCTCCCTGGAGTCGAACGGCAACCGCGGTGATGACGCCCTGCTCGGCCTGCTCCGGGACCGGATCCGCGTCAAGGGCGGCAAGGCCAGCGTCATCGGGATCACGGCATGACCCGCGTCCATGACACCTGGGCGGACTCGGACACGCCCCTGACCCTGGAGCTGTACTACTCGGGCAGCTGGCACGACATCACCGCGGACCTGTCCGACGACGGGTGGACCATCACCCGCGGCCGGTCGGCCACGTCGAAGACCGCGGACCCGTCGGAGTTCACCTGCACCCTGGACAACACGGGCGGCAAGTACTCGCCCCGGAACCCCTCGTCCGTGTTGTACGGGCTCGTCGGCCGGAACACTCCGATCAGGGCGAAGGTCACCGTCGGCGGGACCACCTACACCCGGTTCGTCGGTGAGGTGTCCGAGTGGCCCCAGCGGTGGACGACGAAGGGCACCTCCTACGCCCCCATCACCGCATCCGGCATCACTCGCCGGCTCATGCAGGGGCTGTCCTCGGAGAAGTCGGCGTACACCCGCGGTGTCACGAGCCCGGTCGCTCCGATGGCCGGCGTGGTCGCGTACTGGCCGATGGAGGACGAGGCGGGCTCGACGTCGTTCGCGAGCGGACTCCCGGGCGGCCCCTCGATGAACATCAACGGGCACCCGACCCTGGCCTCGGACAGTTCGTTCTACTGCTCCCGAGCGCTGCCCGTGGCCTCTGCGGACTTCAACGCCGGAGGCGTCGTCCCCGCCTATGCGGCGGGCACCTCGTGGCAGGTGACGGCCCTCATCAAGTTCCCGGCCGCCGGCTCCATCGCGGACAAGACCCGGCTGTTCCAGGTACGCACGAGCTCGACGACCTGCACCAAGTGGGACCTGCTCTACTGCACCGGCGGAGCGCTCCAGCTCAACGTCACCTCCGACGACGGCACAGCGATCCTGACCGGTACCCAGGTGGGTTTGGCCGTGGACGGCAGTGCGCTCCGCGTGCGGCTGTACGGCCTGACGAACGGCTCGGGCACCGACTGGAGCATCTCGGTCCTGGAGCCCGGCAGCACGGTCGGCACCGGTGGCGGAGGGACCATCGCCACGTCCACGCCGGGCAACCCCGGGTGGATCGCCATCGCACCCGACAGCGCCCTCACCGGGACCGTCATCGGTCAGATGGTCGTCCAGTCGCCCTACACCTCGATCTGGGACCACGCGGACATCCTCGACGCCAACCACACCGACTCCGCCCTCGACAGGGTCACCCGCGTGGCGGCCGAGGAGGGCATCGCCCTCACCTCCACAGGAGTGGCCGCCCAGTCGACGTCGCTGGGGTACCAGCTGCCCATGAACCCCATCGACCTGATCCGAGAGGCCGAGGCCGCCGATCAGGGATGGTTCTACGAGCCGAGGGACGCCGCAGGCATCGCCTACCGCACGCGGGACTCCTCGTGTGGCCAGGCACCGAAGCTGACCATCACCTACACGGACAACCTGCTCCTACCGTTCGAGCCCAACGAGGACGACCAGCTCACGCGCAACAGGCTCACGCTCACGCGGATCGGCGGCGGCTCCTACATCTACGAGCGGACCACCGGGACGATGTCCACCGCCGCGCCACCGGCCGGAGTGGGGATCTACGACGAGGCCCTGAGCATCTCCGTCTACTCCGACGCGTACCTGGCCAACCAGGCGTCGTGGCGCGTGCACGAGGGCACCGTGGACGAGGCCCGATGGCCCGTGATCGGCATCGAGCTCGCGCACCCGGTGTTCCGGGCCTCCGCCACGCTCACAGCCGCAGCGCTCGGCGTGGACATCGGCGACCGAGTGGTCGTGACGAACCTGCCCGCCTGGCTCCCGCCGTTCAACGTCGACCAGCTGGTGCAGGGGTACACGGAGCAGGTCACCCCGACCCGGTACGCCATCACCCTCGCGTGCACCCCGTACAGCCCGCGCCGTGTGCCGCTGTACAACGACGCCGGGGCCGACCCGGACGACGTCCGGTACTCCGGTGAGGGCACCGCGCTGACGTCGAACATCACCAGCACGGCCACCTCCGTTGCCATCACCGCCCCGGCAGGGGTCACCTGGACCCACGCGGACGGCAACTACACCGTGCTGTGCGGCGGAGAGGTCGTGACCGTCACCGCCGTTTCCGGCTCCGCCCCGAACTACACGCTCACCGTCACCCGGAGCGGCAACGGCGTCGTCAAGGCCCACACGGCAGGCGACGCGATCGACGTTGCCGCCCCCGGCTACTACGCCCTCTGAAGGAGGACAGCATGGTCTCGGCAGGAGCGAAGGTCCGCGCAATCGACATCCCGACCGGCGCTGTCACCACGTACACCCCGACCTGGACGGGCAGCACCACGAACCCGACCAACTACACGGGGACCGGCTACTACTACCAGCTCGGGAAGTGGGTCCACGTCCACGCGGCGTTCACCTGCAACGCGAGCTTCACCGCAGGGTCCGGAACCTACAACTTCAGCCTGCCGTCCTCCGTCACCTCGAACTATGGGCTCGAGGACGTGATCGGGGTCGGGCTGTTCAGGCACCCGGGCACATCGGCCCGGTACTCCCTGCTCGTGATGCCCACGGGGACGGGCTCGAACAAGGTCCTTCTGCTCTCCGGCGGATCCACGGTGACTGCCCTGACCAACGCGTCGCCGCTCGCCCCTCTCGCCACGGATCGCATCACCTTCGACTGCAAGTACTTCGTGGACTGACCGTGGCCGACGACGACGTGACCCTCGGAGAGGTCGGCTGGCTGACCTGGGGCGGGCACACTGCGGCTCCCGTGCGAAGGGGAGGCCCTCAAGGGAGCCGCAGCGGCCCCGGCTGGCGTCTCTGCGGCAGCCTCCCTGTCGCAGGTCGCACCGGGCGTCCTGGTCGCCGGGGGACACGGGAGAGGAACTCAACCGCGTCCCCCGGCTGACACAAGACTGTACCGGAAATCACGCCGGCATTGTACTATTTCCCGTTCTCAGCATGGATAATCCGTTCTCACCATGACGCCAGGCTGGATTTCGTAGAGTTATCTGCCGATCCTCTGCCTGTGGCCAGGCTCAGTGACGTCATCGCAGCAGCAGTTCGGGCCGAGCGGGCGCGCCGCCGCTGGACACAGGCTCAGCTCGCCGAGCTCATCGGCATGAGCGTGTCCACAGTCGCCGACCTCGAAGCCGGTCGCCGCCGGGTCTCAGCCGATGACCTGCCCATCCTGTGCCGTGCGTTCGGGATCACCCTCGCCAAGCTCGCGGACGGCGCCGAGCGCGAGGACCTGAAGGCCCTCGGGCTGTAGAGGCGCCCCCTTGCCCGCTCCGCTACGGGCGCTCGTCTCGAAGGGCGTCCGACAGACGGACACCCTTACGGCCGGGGCACATCCGGGGCACATGAGGGCGCAAGTTGCTGAGTGATTGCGATGGAAGCTGAAAACCTATCTGCGCAGGTCAGTCCATGGTTCAGGCGTTCTTGCAGGCCGGGATATGCGCCCTCAGTAGTACCAGGGGTAGGGCGACCAGTCGGGGGTGCGCTTCTCCAGGAACGAGGTGCGGCCCTCCGCGGCTTCGTCGGTCATGTAGGCGAGCCGCGTGGCCTCCCCGGCGAACACCTGCTGGCCGACCAGCCCGTCGTCCACGAGGTTGAAGGCGAACTTGAGCATTCGTTGGGCGGTGGGGCTCTTGCCGTTGATCTCCGCTGCGACCTCCAGGGCCACGGACTCGAGCTCGGCGTGGTCGGCGACCAGGTTCACCGCGCCCATGCGCTGCATGGTCTCGGCGTCATAGGTCCGGCCGAGGAAGAAGATCTCCCGGGCGAACTTCTGCCCGACCATTCGGGCCAGGTAGGCCGAGCCGAATCCCGCGTCGAAGCTCGCGACGTCCGCATCGGTCTGCTTGAAGCGCGCCTGTTCGCGGCTGGCGATGGTGAGGTCGCAGATCACGTGCAGGCTGTGGCCGCCGCCGGCCGCCCACCCGGGCACGACCGCGACGACGATCTTCGGCATGGTGCGGATCAGCCGCTGCACCTCGAGGATGTGCAACCGGCCACCCGCGGCTTTCACGCGGGCCTGGTCCACGGTGTCCGCGGTCTCGCCCGGTCGCCCGGTCTCCACGTCCACCTCCGTGTACTGGTAGCCCGAACGGCCGCGAATGCGCTGGTCGCCGCCCGAGCAGAAGGCCCAGCCGCCGTCCCTCGGGCTCGGTCCGTTGCCCGTGAGCAGCACGCAGCCGACGTCCGGGGTCATCCGGGCGTGGTCGAGGGCGGTGTAGAGCTCGTCGACGGTGTGCGGGCGGAAGGCGTTGCGTACCTCCGGACGGTCGAATGCGATGCGTACCGTGCCGCGGGCCCGATCGGTCCGGGTGCTGCGGTGGTACGTGATGTCCGTGAAATCGAAGCCGGGTACCTGCTCCCAGACCGACGGGTCGAACAGCGCGGAGACCCGAGCCCCGGGCCTCGCGAGGTCGCTCACCGCCGGCTCGAGCGCGGAAGTCCCGGGTGTCACCAGGGTCTGAGGAGTCGCAAGGGCCTCACGCGTCACGGAGGTCCCGGATGGCGCAAGGGCCTCGGACGCTCCAGCGGTCTGGGGTGTTCCAGCGTTCTCGGGCGCCTGGGGCGCGACCGTCCGGGGCTCGCGTTCCTGCTCTGCCGTCACCCCGCGAGGATATGGGCGTGCCGATGCCACTGCCGAGCCTGGCCGAACTGCTGGAACGCGTGCAGGTCGTGCGCCTGCCGCTGGCCGTCCGCTTCCGGGGGGTCGTGGAGCGCGAGGCGGTGCTGATCGAGGGGCCTGCCGGCTGGGGCGAGTTCTCCCCGTTCCTCGAGTACGGCGACGTCGAGGCGTCCCGGTGGCTGGCGTCGGCGCTCGAAGCGGCCTGGGACGACGACCGGCCCCGCGCCCTACGCGACCAGGTACCGGTCAATGCCACCGTGCCCGCCGTGGACGCTGCGCAGGTGCCTGCGGTGCTCGCCCGGTTCGAGGGATGCCGCACGGCCAAGGTGAAGGTCGCCGAGACCGGGCAGTGCCTGCGTGACGACTTGGACCGGGTGGCCGCGGTGCGCGAGGCGCTCG
This sequence comes from uncultured Kineosporiaceae bacterium, assembly GCA_964583765.1. Lineage (GTDB taxonomy): Bacteria > Actinomycetota > Actinomycetes > Actinomycetales > Kineosporiaceae > CAZOWW01. The sequence goes on along the minus strand of CAZOWW010000015.1, from coordinate 35,744 downwards.
GTCCGGACGGGCGGATCAGGGTGGACGCGAACGGCGGCTGGGACGTCGACACCGCCACCGCGGCCCTGACCGCGCTCGCCCCCTACCGGCTGGAGTACGCCGAGCAGCCATGCCCCACGGTCGAGGAGCTGTGTGTCCTGCGACTGGCCCTCGCGCGGGCCGGCGTGGCGGTGCTGGTGGCTGCCGACGAGAGTGTGCGCAAGGCGGAGGATCCGCTGCGGGTGGCCACGGCAGGTGCGGCGGACGTGATCGTGGTGAAGGTCGCGCCTCTGGGTGGTGTCCGCGCGGCGCTGGCGGTCGCACAGGCGCTCGGCCTGGAGCACGGTGTCCCCGTGGTCGTGTCGTCGGCGCTGGACACCTCGATCGGCATCGCGGCCGGGGTCGCACTCGCCGCGGCGCTGCCCGAGCTTCCCTACGCGTGCGGGTTGGGCACGGCGGCCCTGCTCGGCGCGGACGTGGTGGCCGAGCCGCTGCGGCCGGTGGCAGGCATGCTGCCGGTGAGATCGGTGCAGGCCGATCCGGCGCTGCTGGTCGCCTCCGCCGCGCCACCGGAACGCGCGGACTGGTGGCGTCGCCGCCTCACCCGCTGCCACGCACTGCTTGCCCGCGGTCCGGCGGCTCAGGGGCAGGTGATGAGGTGATGCGTGGGGACGACGTGAGGAACCTGATGTCCGGGGATGACGTGAGGAACCTGATGTCCGGTCAGGGCCCGACGGGGCCGCGCTCGGCGATGCTGGCACGGATGGTCGTCGATGCCCTGGCGCAGGCCGGGGTCCGGCAGGTCCTGCTCTGCCCCGGTTCTCGGAGCGCGCCGCTCGCCTATGTGCTCGCCCGCTCCCCGTCCGGGCCGGCGTTGCACGTGCGCCACGACGAGCGGGTCGCTGCCTTCACCGCCCTGGGCGCGGGACTGGCCGGGGACGGATTCGGCGCGGTAGTGACGACCTCCGGCACGGCTGTGGCCAACCTGCACCCGGCCGTCCTGGAGGCGCACCACGCGAACCGCCCTCTCGTCGTCATCACCGCGGACCGGCCGCTTCGGCTGCGCGGCACCTGGGCCAACCAGACCAGCGAGCTGCAGGCGGGGATCTTCGGGAACGCGGTCCGGGCACGGCTCGACCTGGACGACGCCGCCGCGGCCGCCGACCCGACCGCTGCGGCGGAGTCGCTGCAGGTGACCCTCGCGGTGGCCCTCGGACACGACGGCGACGGCGGGCGTCCGGGACCGGTTCACCTCAACCTGGGTTTCGACGAGCCGCTGATCCCCGACGGCGGACCATTGGTTCGTGATGGTGGTGCGCCGGTTCGGGAAGGTGGTGCGCTGGTTCGGGAGGGCGGGTCACCGGACTCCGACGGCGAGGGCGTCCGTTCCGGGACGGCTGCGCCGGCGAGCCCCTGTTCGCGGCTCGCCGCTCCGCCGGTGTCCGGCGGTTCGGTCGCGGCACCCGCGGCCGGCCCGAGGCTCGTCCTGCCGGCGTCCGGTCGCGCGGTCGTCCTCGCCGGTGATGGTGCCGGCCCGGCCGCGCGGGCCTGCGCGGAGGCGGCCGGGCTCCCCCTGCTGGCCGAACCGTCGTCCGGTGCCCGTGGTGGACCGAACGCGGTGGGGCCCTACCGACTGCTGCTGGAACTGCCGGAGTTCGGAGGCACCGTCGAGCGGGTGATCGCCTTCGGTCGCCCCACCCTGTCCCGGCCCGTGACCCGCCTGATCGGCCGGCCGGACGTGGACGTCGTCCTGGTCTCGCCGCATGTCGGTTGGCCCGATCCGGGACGGCCGGTGCGCCGCTGCGCCGTCGTCGACGTCCCGGCCCGCCCGGTCGGAGCCTGGCTGACGTCGTGGCTCGAGGCGGGCGCTGCCGCGGAGTGCGCGATCGACGAGGTGCTGGACGGCGCGGCCGCCGCCGGACGGCTCACCGGACCGCTGCTGGCCCGCGAGGTCTGGGACGCCCTCGGCTCCGGGGAGGCGTTGGTGGCGGGAGCGAGCAACCCGGTGCGGGATCTCGACCTGGCCGCGCGACCGGTGCGCCGTGGCGCCCTGCCGCGGGTCTTCGCCAACAGAGGCCTCGCCGGGATCGACGGCACGATGTCGACGGCCACCGGCCTCGCCCTCAGCGGCCTGCCGACCCGGGTGCTGCTCGGCGACGTCACCTTCCTGCACGACGTCGGAGCGCTGTTGCGGGCTCGGGGCGAGAGTCCGGCAGATCTGCAGGTGGTGGTCCTGGACGACGACGGCGGGGGGATCTTCGGCCTGCTCGAGTACGGGGCGCTCGCGGAGACCGGGGGAGAGCCGGCGGTGGAGTTCGAGCGGTTGTTCGGAACCCCGCACGGTGTGGACCTGGGGGAATTGTGCCGGGCCTTCGGCGTTCCGCACGAGCGGGTGGACGATCTCGAGCACCTGCGGGTGGCGCTCGCCCGGCCACGGCACGGTCTGCACGTGCTGCGCGTGCCTGCCGACCGTGCAGGTCTGCGTGACCTGCACGCACAGTTGCGTGCCGCTGTCCAGGCCGCGGTGTCGACCTGAGGTGACGATTCCTGCGGATCGTCGCGAGCCATGGCGAGTCCGGGAGTGGGCTCTGCGGTGCTGAGGCGTTCTGGGTGGGGGCACGCCGGTCATGGTCATTCACGCTGGCGGGTTCCCCACCCCCTGCGGGTTCCTCCACGCTGACGGGAATGCGGGGTCTCCAGGGCATCGACGGTCCTGGCCGTGGCCACTAGGATGCGCCGATCATCCCGATCATCCCGATCTTCCGGATCGCCTGCCTCGGGCTCCGACGAGGAGAGTGCCCCGGTCTCCGGCGAGGAGAGTGAGATGTCCGTGCATCGAGGCACGACGTCTGTCACGTTGCTGGCCTGTGCCGTCATCGCGGCCGGGGGCGTGGCCGTGTCACCGGCGACGGCGTCGTCCGTGGCGAACGCTGCGGCCACATCGGCCACCCTTCCCCTGCGCCCCGCGCCCGGGGCGGGGACCGCCGTCCGGGTCGCCCCGCTGGCGGCCGGGTTGGGGCTCGCCGGCAGCGGCAGGTCGGTCCGGCTGTGGTACCGCTCGACCTCGTGGAGCGGTCGGCCGAGCCTCGTCACGGGCACCCTCGACGTCCCGGCCGGCCGGCCACCGAAGGGCGGATGGCCGGTCATCAGCTACGCGCACGGCGCGACCGGCGTGGGCGACTCCTGCGCCCCATCGATCACCGGGCACTGGGGGGCCGAGAAGACGGTGCTGGAGGCCCTGCTCGCCGACGGGTACGCGATTGCCGCGACCGACTACGAGGGTCTCGGCACTCCCGGACCGAGCTTCCCCGGGCAGGGCACCTCGGAAGCGTTCGACATCATCGACATCGTCCGGGCCGCGCGCACGGTGGCTCCGCTGTCGCGCCACTGGGCCGCGGTCGGCTACAGCCTGGGCGGGCATGCCGCCCTCTTCACGGCCGCGCTGGCGGCCCGGTACGCGCCGTCCCTCGACCTTCGGGGCAGCATCGCGCTGGCCCCCGTGACCCAGTGGCGGCTCCAGATGCAGGGACCGCAGAGTCGTGACCCGGGCTTCCCGGTCGACTTCAACGCGCTCTACTGGGCGACATCGGCGTCGGTCCGGTTCCCCACCCGGTTCGTGCCCGAACAGCTGCTCACCCCCCGCGGACTCGAGTTGGTCGACCAGGCTCGCGAGCTGTGCGTGCCGGACATGATCGCCACCGTGGCCGGTGTGACCAACGGTGACGTGTACCGCGATCCCGCGGCCGCGGCCGACCTGGTGGCCGATCTGATGAGCGGGGACGAGGTGCCGATCACCCGTTACCCGCGGCCGGTGCGGGTGATCCAGGGGGACGCCGACCCGCTGTCCGCCCTGACCTCGGTCACCGTGGCGCAGCTGACAGCTGCCGGGAACGACGTCGTCTACGTCCCCGTGGAGGGCGCCGACCACCTGACGCTCCCCGCCGTGGCCGTCCCGCAGGTGCGCACCTGGGTCCGGGAGCTGTTCTCGACCCCGTCGAGCTGACCCCAGATCCCGAAGCGGTGCTCGCCCTCGGGTTCTGAGGCACGTTGTCCGGGTCCGGGCCATGGCCCCACCAGGTTCGGTGGGGCCATGGCCGACGGGCTTCGGCGAGGCACTCCGCGGCGGACCTCGTCGTGGCGAGGACACCCGGTTCCCTACGGTCGGGGGGACGGCGCCAGCCCGGCCAACACGGTGTCGATGGTCGCCTGCAGATCGGCGTCGGAGGTCGGTAGCTGCCAGATGCTGCGCTTGAAGAGCGGTCCGGTGAGCAGGTCGACCGCGAGTTCGAGGTCCAGGTCGGGGCGGATCAGGCCCTCGGCGACTCCCCGTCGCAGGACCCCCGCCAGGGTGCTGGATCCGCGGATCAGGTGTTCGTTCCAGTAGGTCAGCGAGATGTCCGGGTGGCGGCTCGCCTCCAGGGCCAGCTGGGGGATCAGGCGCCCGAGCCGGGACTCGGTGAGCATGTGGCGCAGCGCCCGCAGCAGGAGCAGGAGATCCTCGTGGATGTTCTCGCCCGCAGGGGTCGGGAACGGTTCACGCAGGCGGTCCAGTGCCTCCATGCACAGTTCGGCAAGGCTCGACCAGTGCCGGTAGACCGTTGTCCGGGCCACCCCGGCCCGGGCCGCGACCCGCTCGATGGTCATCCCCGCGAAGCCCCGGTCGGTCCACTCCTCGACGGCCGCCTGGAGGACGGCGAGGTGGGCCTCGTTGCTGCGAGGGCGGCCGCCGCGCCGGGAGACCGGTGCGGTGTCGTCGTCCTGCTGGGCCGTCACGTCGCCACTCTGCCTCAGGCCGACCGGCCGGTCTCCGCCGAGCGCTCGTCGGCGGATCCACCGCTGGTGGTACGTCCGATCGGCGGCTCCTTACGGCCCGGGCGCGGTAGCCAGAGCGCGGCGACGAGCGCACCGAGCAGCCCCACGGCCGCACCGCAGACGTTGGCCGCGTGGGTCGCCGAGACGAAGGCGTCGGCGGCGTGGTTCATCAGCCCGGTGAGCTCGTTCTTGAGCTGCAGCCCCTGGGACTCCGACAGCTGACCGGAGGCGAAGGCCTTTCGGGCATCGGCGGCGAGCTGCTGGATGGTCGTCGCAGTGGCCCCGATCGACCCGGCCGCGTCGTGACGAGCGGCCGAGGGCAGCACCGAGACCGGCCCTGACATCGCGTGCCGGTACGAACCCGACAGGAGTGCCCCCAGGACTGCCACTCCCAGGGAGGCTCCGACCAGTCGCAGGGTGCCGTTCATGGCCGCCCCGGCACCCGGCCGGTCGCGGGGGAGCTGCGACACGACGACCTCGGTGGCCGGGGACAACGCCAGGCCGACCCCGAGCGGGACGGCGAAGATGCAGGCCTCGTAGTACCAGGTCGGAGTCGTCCGGTCGATCACCAGCGAGGCGCAGAACCCCGCCGACGAGAGCAGCATCCCGGCCGGCACGACCAGATGGACGCCGAGACGACGGACGAGCGCGGGTGCCCCGGCCGATCCGGCCGCGATGCCCACGGCAGCCGGCAGCAGGGCCACCCCGGCCTGCAACGGGGTGCGGTCCCGCACGAGTTGCAGGTAGTACGAGAGCACGAAGGCCATGCCCATGAGGGCGAAGAACACCAGGGCCACCGAGACGGAGGCCGCCGTGAACGCCCGGTTGGCGAAGAGCCGGACGTCGAAGGCCGGATGATCACTGTGCTGCTCGACGAGGGCGAAGACGACGAGCAGCACGACGCCCCCGACGATGGGCCCCAGCACCTGGGGTGACGTCCAGTCGGCCAGGTCACCGGCCCGGATCACGCCGAAGACGACCGCCACGATCCCCGCCGTGGACAGGACGACGCCCAGCGGGTCCGTGCGGACCGGGTGGGGGTCCCGGCTCTCCGGAACGACGAGTGCGATCGCGACGAGACCGACGAGCACGAACGGCACGTTGACCAGGAAGATGCTGCCCCACCACCAGTGCTCCAGGAGGTACCCGCCGGCGACCGGACCGATCGCGACGCCGACGCCCACCGCGGCCGACCAGAGGCCGATCGCGCGGGGACGTTCCTTCACCGGGAAGATCGTGGTGATGATCGACAGTGTGGTGGGCAGCATGGTCGCCGCGCCGACGCCCATCACCGCCCTCGTCGTGATGAGCTCGTGCGGGGACGTGGTCCAGGCGGACATCGCCGACCCGGCGGCGAAGACGGCGAGCCCGCACATCAGCACCAGGCGGCGTCCGAAACGGTCCCCGAGCAGCCCGAAGGTGAACATCAACGCGGCGAAGGCCAGGGTGTAGGAGTTGATCGCCCACTGCATGTCCGCGCCGCTGGCGTGCAGGTCCTGCTGGATCGTGCGCAGGGCGACGTTGAGGATCGTGTTGTCGAGGGAGATGACGATCAGGCACAGCATCATCACGACGAGGGCGGTCCAGCGCCGGGGGTAGACGTCATCCTGGTTTCGCGTCACGCGTGCAGCGTAACTGGCCTGTTCGGGTTTCGCTACAAGATTGTCTCGTAACAAGAGTCTCCGCGATCCGCCCCATGGCCGCGCGGGCCCGTCCGACACCCACTCCGGCTCGCCCGGCGGCTGCCTCGGTTCGTCCCGCAACCGCCTCGGTTCTTCCCGCAGTTGCCCGAGTCCGCCCTGCGGCGGCAGCGGGCCACCCCATGGCCACTCGGGGGCACCACTACTCGTCCGGAACGGGTGCTCGGTCGCGATCATGCGACCGCGCTCCGGTAGCTCGCCCCTGCCTGCCGCAGCGCGGCCAAGGTCCGGTCACGCCGCCGGCGCAGGGTCCGCTCGTGGATGCCGTGCGCCGCGGACACCCGCTGGCGGGCGCGGGCTCCGTAGCCCCTGGCCCGCTCGAACTCCACGAGCAGCGCGACGTCATCGGCCCCGACCAGGTGCGACCGCACGGCCCAGTCCAGCACCTCGCCGAGCTCGCTCTCCGTTCCGTCCTCCGCCGCAGGCGTGAGCCCGGGAAGCCCGCAGGCGGGGTGCTCGATCGGCCCGAGGACGGACAGCTCGGTCGGGTCCACCGGTACCTCGTGGAATCCGCGGTGCGAGGGAACTGCCTGCCCCAGCTCCCGCAGCAGGGTCGCCCGGGTGTCCAGGAGCAGGTTGGCGGCACAGGACCGGGATCGCCGCCGCCACGGGAAGGTGAGGATGTGCAGCGTCAACTCGTTCACGACCAGGGACAGGACCTCCCGGGAGGGACCGCCCAGCCGGCGGGCGATCGCGTGGACGCCGCCGGCGAGCAGGTGCAGGACGACGAGGACCGCTTCGGGATCGCGGCCCCCGTCGACGGCGGCGCACCGGACCAGGGCCCCGAGCACCTCGTCCGCGCGCTCGCGATCCGCGCCCGGGGCCGTGACGCGCTGCAGGGCATCGAGGTCGGGGAGCTCGGCGAGACAGGGCTCGGTGGAGGCCCAGCGGGTGAGGGCACCGGTTCGCTGGAGGCGTGTTGCAAGGTCGCTCCAGCCACCGGCGAGGCGATCGTCGCGGAACATGGACACCTCCGCGGTGCCGTCGGGATCGGGATTTCGACCATGCACGGGAGGTGTGGAACGGTCTGTCACCCCGGGTCGGCGGTGAAGGGACCGTTCCTGGGTGACGAGGGGAAGAACGGGGCGTCAGGCGAGTCATGACGTGGCAACAGGCGGGGTGACGGTGCCCTGGCCAGGGGTGACGCGGGGGAGAACGCGACGTCAGCCGGGGTGACGGTGCCCTGGCCAGGGGTGACGCGGGGGAGGAACGCAGCGCTAGTTCGCGGGCCATTGGGGTGACGCGGGGAAGCCTGGGTGCGCGCCCTGTCGGGGTGGCGGCCGTCGGCAGCTCCTGCGTCCCGCCGAGCGCGGAGGGTGGGGTATCACCTGATCAGCCCCTTGCCCGACGACTGGTCTCCCCGCGGCCGTGGTCTCCGGGCAACCGCTGGCTCGGGCCAGTGGTGGTGCCTCGGCAGTCGCCGGTACCGGTCAGCCGCTGTTCCTCAGCGGTCGGTGCCGAGTGCGGTCCGGATCGGGATGAACTTCGCCTCCGCCTCGGCGAGCTCGGTCAGGGGATCCGATCCCCCGACGATGCCGCACCCGGCGAAGAGTCGCAGGCGGCAGGGGTCTTCGGCGTCCAGTCGGGCGCTCCGCAGGGCGATGCCCCATTCCCCGTCCCCCTCGGCGTCCGTCCAGCCCACCGGCCCGGCGTAGCGGTCCCGGTCCATGCCTTCGATCTCCTCGATCAGCATGGATGCTGCCTGGCGCGGCGTGCCGCAGACCGCGGCCGAGGGATGCAACGCCTGGGCCAGTGACAGCGAGGAGGTCCCGTCGGCGAGCACGCCCGTCACGTCGGTGGCCAGGTGCATCACGTTGGCCAGATGCAGCACGAACGGTGATTCGGGCACGTTGGTCGAGGAACAGTGGGGGGTGAGTGCCTCGGCGACCGACCGCACCGCGAACTCGTGCTCCTCCAGGTCCTTGCTGGAGCGGGCGAGTGACGCGGCCAGGGCCAGGTCGCGTTCGTCGTTGCCGCTGCGCTGGATGGTCCCCGCGAGCACCCGAGAGGTGACCAGCCCCTTCTCCCGCCGCACGAGCAGTTCCGGGGTGGCCCCGACCAGACCGTCCACCACGAAGGTCCAGCAGCCGGGGTAGTTCTCGGCCAGGCGGCGGAGCAGCCAGCGGACATCGATCGGGGCGCCGGCCCGGGCCACCAGGTCGCGGGCGAGCACGACCTTGCCCAACCGGCCGGCATCGATCCGTTCGATCGCGGTGGCGACCGCATTCCTCCAGAAGTCGGCGCTGCGGGTCCCCTCGGTGAAGGTCACGGTGCCGGGGGACGTCGGCGGGGCCACCGGGCGCCGGGACTCCGCGACCGGCAGCACCGGACCCCGTCCCAGCACGGTGATCCAGGCCCGCGAACCTCGCCGTCCGACCACGATCTCCGGAACCACGAGCACGCCCCCGGCCGGCGAGCTGTCGGCGAAGGCGAAGGAGCCGAAGGCGATGGGCCCTGTTCCGGGCAGGCCGACCTCGTCGCGCACGGCCGCGTGGCGGACGAGTCCGTGCCAGGCACGTTCGGCGTCCACGAACCGGCGGGCCCCGGACGTCGTCACCCGGGCCACCTCGCCCCAGCCCACCAGGCCTTCGCCTCGACGCACCCAGGAGACGGCTCGGCCCTGCGGGAGGAGGTCGAGCAGCGGGCCGGGGTCGGGGATCGGGACTGTGCGGGCGACGAGCTGTGCCGCCTGCGGATGGAGTGCCGGAACCGTGGTCATCGCGCTCCAGGGTAGGTCGCCACCGAGGGTGACGGGAGCCGGTGGGACTTCTTCCCTGGTACCCGCGCGCCCGGTGGTTCCTTCCCTGGGATCGACGGCGCCTCGCGGGAGACGGGCCGGCTGCCCTCGCGTACGGCGTGGCGTCACAGTGCGGGGACGGGTGACGGAACTCGCGGGTGACGGAACTCGCGGAGGACGCGGAGCGCCGCGGCGGGGCGAGGTCCGGCGGCGTCTGAGACCATCGTCGGTATGGCGCGGCCCGGCCTGCACAAGGATCCCCACGAAGTGGCGGCAATGTTCGATGCCGTCGCTCCCCGGTACGACCTGACCAACGGGGTGCTGTCCCTGGCTCAGGACCGTCGCTGGCGCTCGCAGGTCGTCGCGTCACTCGACCTGCGGCCGGGGGAACGGATCCTCGACCTCGCGGCGGGTACCGGCACATCCAGCGCGCCGTTCGCCGACCGGGGTGCGCAGACCGTGCCGTGTGACTTCTCCCTCGGCATGCTGAAGGTGGGCCGCAGACGGCGCCCCGATCTCGCGTTCGTCGCGGGTGACGCGATGCGGTTACCGTTCGCCGACGCCGCCTTCGACGCGGTGACGATCTCGTTCGGCCTGCGCAACGTCGCCGATGTGCCGGCGGCCCTGCAGGAACTCCTGCGGGTGACGCGGCCAGGGGGCCGGTTGCTCGTCTGCGAGTTCTCGCACCCGACCTGGGGGCCGTGGCGAACGGTCTACACGCGGTACCTGATGCGGGCCCTGCCCGCGGTGGCGCGGTTCGTGAGCTCCTCGCCCGATTCCTACCAGTACCTGTCCGACTCCATCCGGGCCTGGCCCGACCAGAGGGGTCTGGCTGCGCGGATCCGGTCGGCGGGCTGGTCCCAGGTCGCTCACCGCAACCTCACCGGCGGCATCGTCGCTCTCCACCGCGCGGTCCGTCCCTGAGCCGGGTCCGTCCCACCGGCTGATCTGCCCCCTTCGGGCGATTCGCCATGATCCGGGTCCGCGCCGGAGCTCCCGGGCGCCTGGCGGCGTGGTGAGGGTCACCTGTGCCGGCGCCTGAGCGTCCCGACCTGAGGCGCCGTCCGGGGCCCACCCGGACCTCCCCGGGCGGGTGGAGCGAGCGGGTCGTGGGTGGCCGGCGCTCCCCGTGTGAGGCTTCTCACCTGCGGCGACGCGGGGATGCGGCCCAGTTGACCGTTCGGCGCGGATACCGACCGTGCACGGACCTGCCCGGCGCGCGGCCCCTGGTCACCGCGCGTAGACTCCCCCACGCAGCGTTAGTGAAGGGATTCACAAGCGCGCAGGTGATCGCAACCGTCCCGACCCGATCGGTACCCCTGACCCGCCCATCTCGACCGCAGACCAAGGCAGCTGTGAGCGACCAGTTACCCCTCCGCGGGCCGTGCCCCCGATCAAGGCGCACCGCAACGCCCGGCGCTGCCGGGGCCATGCGGGGTGGGCGCCTAGGATTGCCGTCGATCGGGTGGTCGGCAGCGTCGCCGCACCTCGCGGATCCAGCGGCGGCAGGCGGATCGGGCTCGCCGACGCGTCGAAACCGGGAAGGGTGAACGTGTGAACCCCTACGTGCCGATCCTTGTCCTCGCGGCGCTCGCCGCCGGATTCGGGATCCTTTCGATCGGCGCGGGGATCCTGGTCGGTCCCCGGCGGTACAACCGGGCCAAGCTGGACGCCTACGAGTGCGGTATCCAGCCCACGCCCCACGCCTCCGGTGGCGGCCGGTTCCCGGTGAAGTACTACCTCATCGCGATGCTCTTCATCGTCTTCGACATCGAGGGCGTGTTCCTGCTGCCGTTCGCGGTGGCCTTCCGGTCTCTCGGGTTGTTCGCCCTCGTCGAGATCGTCCTGTTCGTGATCACGGTCTTCGTGGCGTACGCCTATGTGTGGCGCCGCGGCGGCCTCGAGTGGGACTGACGCGGCGAGCGCGGACCGGGAAGGGCACTCATGGGTATCGAGGAGAAGCTGCCGAGCGGCTTCCTGTTGAGCTCGGTGGAGAACCTTGCGGGGTACTTCCGCCGCGGGTCGCTCTGGCCGGCCACCTTCGGGCTGGCCTGCTGCGCCATCGAGATGATGTCGACCGGGGCACCCCGGTGGGACCTCGCACGCTTCGGCATGGAGGTGTTCCGCGCCTCGCCCCGTCAGGCCGACCTCATGGTCGTCGCCGGTCGGGTGAGCCAGAAGATGGCCCCGGTGGTGCGCCAGGTCTACGACCAGATGGTCGAGCCCAAGTGGGTGCTGTCCATGGGCGTGTGTGCCTCGTCGGGCGGCATGTTCAACAACTACGCGATCGTCCAGGGTGTCGACCACATCGTTCCGGTGGACATCTACCTGCCTGGCTGCCCGCCGCGTCCCGAAATGCTGATCAACGCGATCCTGGAACTGCACCGCGTGATCCAGAAGTCCCCGCTGGGGGCTGACCGGGAGGCGGCCGCCCGGGCCGCCGAGCAGGCGGCGCTGGCCGCCACGCCCACCTCACAGATGAAGGGGCTGCTGCGGTGACCGCCAGCACACCACCCAGCGCACCGGAGGAGCCCGTACCCGGGGACGGCGCCGTCCCCGCCGTGGCCACCCCGGTCCAGCGGAACCTGGGCGTCCGGCGCGGCATGTTCGGGGCGCACGACACGGGGGACACCTCGGGTTACGGCGGCCTCTCGCGCACCGTCGCCCTGCCCGGCCCCTCGGACCCGCCGTACGGGGAACCGTTCGACGCGGTCGTGGACACCCTGACCGAGGCACTCGCCGAGGACGGCGTGCCGTTCGCCGAGGCCGTCGAGGGCGTCGTCGTCGACCGGGGCGAACTGACCCTGCTCGTGCGCCGGGCCCACCTGCCCGCCGTGGCCCAGGCCCTGCGGGACCACCCGGACCTGCGGTTCGAGTTCTTCTCCGGGGTCAACGGGGTGCACTACCCGCAGGACACCGGTCGCGAGTTGCACGCCGTCCACCAGTTGCTCTCCGTCACCCACAACCGGCGGATCCGGCTGGAGGTCGCCGTCCCGGACGCCGACCCACACCTGCCCTCGCTGGTCCCGGTCTACCCGGCCGCGGACTGGCACGAGCGGGAGACCTGGGACTTCTTCGGCATCATCTTCGACGGGCACCCGGCCCTCACCCGGATCGAGATGCCTGACGACTGGCCCGGTCACCCCCAGCGCAAGGACTACCCGCTGGGCGGGATCCCCGTGGAGTACAAGGGCGCCACCATTCCGCCGCCGGACACCCGGAGGTCGTACTTCTGATGAGCGAGCCTCGGATTCCGATGACTGAGCAGGACACACCCGTGGCCGAGCCCACGGTGCTGACCGCCTCCGGCGGCGACTGGGCGGAGATCGCCGAAGAAGCCGTCACCCTGGGCGAGGAACGGATCGTCGTCAACATGGGCCCGCAGCACCCCTCCACGCACGGGGTGCTCCGGTTGATCCTGGAGATCGAGGGCGAGACCGTCACCGAGGCCCGGTGCGGCATCGGCTACCTGCACACGGGCATCGAGAAGAGCATGGAGTTCCGGACGTGGACCCAGGGGGTCACGTTCTGCACCCGCATGGACTACCTCACCCCGCTCTTCCAGGAGACCGCGTACTGCCTGGCGGTCGAACGGCTGCTGGGCATCACGGACGACGTGCCCGAGCGGGCGACCGTGATCCGCGTCCTGGTCATGGAGCTGTGCCGGATCTCCTCGCACTTCGTGGCCCTGGCCACCGGCGGCATGGAGCTCGGTGCCCTGACGGTGATGACCGTCGGCTTCCGCGACCGGGAGATCGTCCTGAGGCTCCTGGAGATGATCACCGGCCTGCGGATGAACCACGCGTACGTCCGGCCCGGGGGCCTGGCCCAGGACCTGCCGCCCGGCGCGCTCGACGAGATCCGGGACGCCCTGCCCGGGGTCCGCCGCGGGATCAGTGACATCGAGAAGCTCGCCAACGAGAACCCGATCGTCAAGGCACGCATGGTGGGCATCGCCCAACTCGACCTCACCGGGTGCGTCGCGCTCGGCCTCACCGGGCCGGTGCTCCGCTCGGCCGGGCTGCCGCACGACCTGCGTCGCTCGCAGCCGTACTGCGGCTACGAGGACTACGACTTCGACGTCATCACCCGGGACAGCGCGGACGCCTACGGCCGCATGCGCATCCGTATCGACGAGATGAAGGAGTCGCTGCGGATCGTCGAGCAGTGCGTGGACCGGCTGGAGGATCTCGGCCCCGCGCCGGTCATGGTGGGCGACAAGAAGATCGCCTGGCCGGCCCAGCTGGCCATCGGCTCGGACGGCATGGGCAACAGCCTCGATCACATCCGCGAGATCATGGGCACCTCGATGGAGGCGCTCATCCACCACTTCAAGCTGGTCACCGAGGGGTTCCGTGTGCCCGCCGGGCAGGTCTACCAGGCGGTGGAGTCCCCGCGCGGCGAGCTCGGCGTCCACCTCGTCTCGGACGGGGGCAACAAGCCGTACCGGGCGCACTTCCGTGACCCGTCCTTCGCCAACCTCCAGGCCGTGGCGGCAATGTGCGAAGGCGGCATGATCGCCGACGTGATCGTGGCGGTCGCGTCCCTCGACCCCGTGCTGGGAGGAGTCGACCGCTGATGGCCTATCCCCGCGAGACCCGTGAGCGTCTGGACGCCGACGCGCAGGTGATCATCGCCCGCTACCCGCTGGCGCGCTCGGCCCTGTTGCCGCTGCTGCACCTGGTGCAGAGCGAGGACGGCTACGTGAGCCCGGACGGCGTCGAGTTCGCCGCCGAGGTGTTGGGCCTGGCCACCGCCGAGGTGTCGGCCGTGGCCACCTTCTACTCGCAGTTCAAGCGCAAGCCCAACGGCACCTACACCGTGGGCGTGTGCACGAACACCCTGTGCGCGATCCTCGGCGGGGACGCGATCTTCGCCTCGCTCGCCGACCATCTGGGCATCGGGCACGACGAGACCACCGAGGACGGCATGATCACCCTCGAGCGGGTGGAGTGCAACGCGGGCTGCGACTACGCCCCGGTGGTCATGGCCAACTGGGAGTTCCTGGACAACCAGACCCCCGAGAGCGCCCGGCAACTCGTCGACGAGCTGCGCTCGGGCAAGGACGTCACCCCCAGCCGGGGCGCGGCCAAGGTGTGCACCTTCAAGGAGATCTCCCGGGTGCTCGCGGGCTTCCCGGACGGCCGCGCCGACGAGGGCGTGGGTGCCGGTGAGCCGAGCCTGCGCGGGCTGCACGTGGCACGCGAGCAGGGCTGGACCCAACCGGCCGTACCTGCGCCGTCCACCAACGGCACCGGTACCGGGAAGCCGTCCGCGACCAGCGCCACGGGGACACCGGCCGCACCCGCGGCGACGCCGGCCGCCACCAGCGAAGCGGCCAGCTCCGGGAAGTCGGCCGGGACCGGGAAGCCGTCCACCGGCGCCTCGAAGCGGACCGCGGCCGGCCGGACCGACGCGAAGCGGGAGGGCTGAGATGTCGGAGGTCGCCACCACCGAGGGGGACGCCACGTCCACGCCGTTGCTGCCGGTGCTCTCCGCGACCTGGGACACCCCGCGGTCGTGGACGCTGGCGGCCTATGAGGCCGCGGGCGGGTACCAGGGGCTGCGCGCGGCCCTGGCGCACGCGCCTGCCGAGGTGGTCAGCCTCGTCAAGGAGTCGGGACTGCGCGGGCGTGGCGGGGCCGGATTCCCCACCGGGCTCAAGTGGAGCTTCCTGCCCCCGCCGGACGGCAAGCCCCGCTACCTCGTGGTGAACGCGGACGAGTCCGAGCCGGGTACCTGCAAGGACATCCCGCTGATGCTCGCGAACCCGCAGGCACTCATCGAGGGCGCGATCATCACGAGCTACGCGATCGGTTGCGCCAAGGCCTTCATCTACCTGCGCGGCGAGGTCGTGCACGTCTACCGGCGCCTGCTGCGCGCGGTGGAGGAGGCCCGCGAGGCCGGGTACCTGGGCGAGAACGTCCTCGGTTCCGGCTTCGACCTGGACCTGGTCGTGCACGCGGGGGCCGGGGCGTACATCTGCGGTGAGGAGACGGCGCTGCTGGACTCCCTGGAGGGACTTCGCGGCCAGCCCCGCCTGAAGCCGCCGTTCCCGGCCGTGGCCGGCCTGTACGCCCGCCCGACCGTGGTGAACAACGTGGAGTCCATCGCCTCGGTGCCCTCGATCCTGGCCCGCGGGGTCGACTGGTTCACCTCCCTGGGCACCGAGCGGTCCCGTGGCTTCGGCTTCTTCTCGCTCTCGGGGCACGTGCGCTACCCGGGTCAGTACGAGGCCCCGCTCGGGATCACCCTGCGCGAGCTGCTGGAGCACGCCGGTGGCATCCGTCCCGGGCACGAGCTCAAGTTCTGGACGCCGGGCGGGTCGTCGACGCCGATCTTCACCGCCGAGCACCTCGACGTCCCGCTGGACTTCGAGTCGGTGGCCAAGGCCGGCTCGATGCTCGGCACCCGCGCGCTGCAGATCTTCGACGAGACGACCTGCGTCGTCCGGGCGGTGCTGCGCTGGACCGAGTTCTACCGGCACGAGTCCTGCGGCAAGTGCACCCCCTGCCGGGAGGGCACGTACTGGCTGGCCCAGGTGCTGCGCCGGCTGGAGGACGGCGAGGGCACCGAGGCCGACCTCGAGAAGTTGCTGGACATCTGCGACAACATCCTGGGTCGCTCGTTCTGCGCCCTCGGGGACGGTGCGACGAGCTGCATCACCTCGTCGATCGGGTACTTCCGCGAGGAGTACGTGCGCCACCTCACCGAGGGAGGCTGCCCGTTCGATCCCGCAGCCTCCACCGTCTTCGCCGGAGCGAGCCTGAGATGACCGTGACCGCGAACCCCGCCTCGGCGGGCAAGACTCCCCAGGGCGGGGCCCCCGCGAAGCCGGAGGTGCCGTTGGTCTCCCTGACCGTCGACGGCATCGAGGTCAGCGTGCCCAAGGGCACCCTGGTCATCCGGGCCGCCGAGCAGCTGGGCATCGCCATTCCCCGGTTCTGCGACCACCCGCTGCTCTCGCCGGTGGGTGCCTGCCGCCAGTGCCTGGTGGAGATCGCGACCCCCGGCCCGGACGGCTCCCTGCGCCCGATGCCCAAGCCCCAGGCCTCCTGCACGATGGAGGTCTCCCCGGGCATGGCCGTGCGCACCCAGGTGACCTCGCCGGTCGCCGAGAAGGCGCAGCGCGGCATCCTCGAGTTCCTGCTGATCAACCACCCGCTGGACTGCCCGGTCTGCGACAAGGGCGGGGAGTGCCCGCTGCAGAACCAGGCGATGTCCAACGGTGCGGCGCAATCGCGGTTCACCGAGACCAAGCGGACCTTCCCCAAGCCCATCCGGCTCTCCAGCCAGGTGCTCCTGGACCGCGAGCGCTGCGTGCTCTGCCAGCGGTGCACCCGCTTCTCCCGCGAGATCGCCGGCGACCCGTTCATCGACCTGCAGCTGCGCGGCGCCCGGCAGCAGATCGGCACCTTCGCCCCGGAGATCCTCGGCTTCGCGCAAGCCCCGGCGGACGTCCAGGCTCCGGCGGACGTCGAGGTCCCGGACGCCCCCCTGGCCTCCTGCGGGGAGCGGGACGAGACCGGCGCGCCGTTCTCCAGCTACTTCTCCGGCAACACGGTGCAGATCTGCCCGGTCGGCGCGCTCACGGGTGCCGCCTACCGGTTCCGCTCCCGCCCGTTCGACCTGGTCTCCGTGCCCTCGGTCTGCGAGCACTGCGCCAGCGGGTGCGCCCTGCGCGTGGACGTCCGCCGCGGTGTGGTGCTGCGCCGCCTGGCCGGCGGCGACCCCGAGGTCAACGAGGAGTGGAACTGCGACAAGGGCCGCTGGGCCTTCCCCTGGGCGACCGCCGCGGACCGCCTCCAGACCCCGCTGGTGCGGGATCCCGAGAACGGAGCCCTGCGCCCGGCGTCATGGCCCGAGGCCCTCGACGTCGCCGCGCGTGGCCTGGCCGCGGCCCGGGCAGCCGGCGGGGTCGGCGTCCTGGCGGGCGGTCGGCTGACCCAGGAGGACGCCTACGCCTACGCGAAGTTCGCGCGGGTCGTGCTCGGCGGCAACGACATCGACTTCCGGGCGCGCCCGGTCGGCGCCGGGGCCGAGGAGGCCGACTTCCTGGCCCACCATGTGGCAGGTGCCGGGGACGGGGTCCGGTACGCCGATCTCGAGGCGGCGCCCGCGGTGCTCCTGGTGGGCCTGGAGCCCGAGGAGGAGTCGCCGATCGTCTTCCTGCGCCTGCGCAAGGCGGTCACCCGACACCGGGCCTTGATCGTCGCGCTCGCCCCCTGGGCCTCCCGGGGCCTGGCCAAGCTGTCCACCCGGCTGCTCGCGACCGCACCGGGTGGCGAGGCGGCGGTGCTGGACGCTCTCGCCGAGAACGGCGCCCCGCAGCGGACGGGGCCCGAGGGACGCCCGTCGGCCGCCGAGCTCGACGCGACCCGCGTGGCCCTGGGTGCCGCAGGCTCGGTGATCCTCGTCGGCGAGCGCCTGGCCACCGTGCCCGGCGGCCTCTCCGCCGCCCTGCGCCTGGCCCGGGCCACCGGTGCCCGTCTCGCCTGGGTGCCGCGCAGGGCCGGCGAGGTGGGAGCCGTGACCGCCGGCGCCCTGCCCAACCTGCTGCCGGGCGGGCGGCCGGTGACGCTGGCGCAGGCCCGGGTGGACGTCGCCGCGGCCTGGGGCGTGGACTCCCTGCCCGGCGCCCCCGGACGCGAGACCCCGGACATCCTCGCGGCCCTCGCCGCGGGCGAGCTCGGTGGCCTGGTCGTGGCGGGCGTGGAGCTCGCCGACCTGCCCGATCCGCGCGCCGCGGAGCAGGCGCTGGCCGCGGCCGGTTTCGTGGTGAGTCTGGAGGTGCGCGCGAGCGCGATCACCGAGCTCGCCGACGTGGTGCTGCCGGTCGCCCCGGCGGTCGAGAAGGCCGGGACCTACCTCGACTGGGAACGCCGGCCCCGGCCCTTCCCGGTGGTGCTCGGGTCCACGGCGCTGCCCGACCACCGCGTGCTCGACCAGCTCGCCGCGGCGATGGACGTGCGCCTGGGTACCGGGACCGTCGAGGCGGTACGGGCGGAACTCGCCGAGCTCGGCGTCTGGGACGGTGATCCCGCGACTGCGCCGGACCTGCCCGCGGGGGCCGTGCCCGAGCGGCCCGGTCCGGGGCAGGCGGTGCTCGCGACCTGGCACCAGCTGCTCGACTCGGGCCTGCTCCAGGACGGTGAGCCGCACCTGGCCGGCACCGCGCGCCGGGCCGTGGCCCGCATGTCCACGGCCACCGCCCGGGAACTGGGCGTCGTCGCCGAGCCACTGGTCACGGTGAGCACTCCCGTCGGCGCGGTGACCCTGCCCTGGGCACCCACCGACCTGCCGGACCGGGTGGTCTGGTTGCCCACCAACTCCCCGGGCAGCGCGGTCCGGTCGAGCCTGGGTGTCGGGTCCGGCGCCGTCGTCACGGTGGCGGCGGTTTCCAGCGGAGCGGGTGAGCGCTGATGTTCCGAGCCGAGAATCCCACGGCCCTGCTCAGCCAGGACTCCGTGTGGGTGATGCTGGTCAAGGCAGTGCTGGTGTTCGTGTTCCTGGTGCTGACCACGCTTCTGGCGATCTGGGCCGAGCGCCGCGTCGTGGCGCGCATGCAGTCGCGGCCCGGGCCCAACCGGCTCGGTCCGTTCGGCCTGCTGCAGTCCCTGGCCGACGGCATCAAGCTGGCGCTCAAGGAGGACATCATCCCTGCGGGCGCCGACCGCTGGGTGTTCGTCCTGGCCCCGCTCATCTCGGTGACCACGGCCTTCACCGCGTTCGCGGTGATCCCGTTCGGCCCCACCGCCCACGTGCCGTTCACGCACATCCACACCGCCCTGCAGCTGACCGACCTGCCGGTGGCGGTGCTCTTCGTGCTCGCGGTGGGCGCGGTCGGCGTCTACGGCATCGTGCTGGCCGGGTGGAGCTCGGGGTCCACGTACCCCCTGCTGGGCGGCATCCGTTCCTCGGCCCAGGTGATCTCGTACGAGATCGCCATGGGGCTGGCGTTGGTCAGCGTCTTCCTGCTCGCCGGCACCATGTCGACCTCGGGCATCGTCAGCGCCCAGGCGCATGCCATCCCGCTCGGCACCCACCTGTTCGGGCACGCGCTCTCCTGGCCGTCCTGGAACGCGTTCACCCTGCCGGTCTCCTTCGGGATCTACGTGTTCGCGATGATCGGCGAGACGAACCGGGCACCGTTCGACCTGCCCGAGGCCGAGGGCGAGCTCGTCGGCGGTTTCCACACCGAGTACTCCTCGCTGAAGTTCGCCCTGTTCTTCCTCGCCGAGTACATCAACATGGTCACGGTCTCCGCCATCGCGACCACCCTGTTCCTGGGCGGCTGGCGGGCGCCGTGGCCGCTGTCCCTGTGGCACGACGCGAACGCCGGGTGGTGGCCGCTGCTCTGGTTCGTCGCCAAGCTGTGGCTGTTCCTGTTCATGTTCATCTGGCTGCGAGGCACCCTGCCGCGCCTGCGATACGACCAGTTCATGTCCCTGGGCTGGAAGGTGCTCATCCCGGTGGGCCTGGTCTGGACGCTCGGCGTGGCCGGCTGGGAGCAGCTGCGCTCCTCCACCCTGTCCACCTCACAGCGACTGTGGGTGCTGATCCCGCTCTGCGTGGTCCTCGTCGCGGTCGTCTTCGGCCGGGATCTCGTGCGCAGTCGGGCCAGGCCCGAGGCCGCCGACGCGGCGGCCGGCACCGGCGAGGATCCACCCGAGATCGACCCGTTCGCCGGTGGGTTCCCCGTGCCGCCCCTGCCCGGGCAGCGGATGTTGCGCACCTCGGGCCGTCCGATCGTCGAGGAGGTGCAGGGTGGCTGAGTCGCCGCAGTCCGAGGAACCCGTCGGGTTGGGCGCCCGGCTCGCCGGGTTCTGGGTGACGTTCCGGGAGATGTTCCGGCCCACCGTCACCGAGCAGTACCCCGAGCAGAAGGTGCCCCCGCAGCCGCGCTACCACGGCCGTCACCAGCTCAACCGGCATCCGGACGGGCTGGAGAAGTGCATCGGCTGCGAGTTGTGCGCCTGGGCCTGCCCCGCGGACGCGATCTACGTCGAGGGCGCGGACAACACGGACGAGGAACGGTTCTCGCCCGGCGAGCGGTACGGCCGCGTCTACCAGATCAACTACCTGCGGTGCATCTTCTGCGGGCTGTGCATCGAGGCCTGCCCGACGCGCGCCCTCACCATGACCAACGAGTACGAGCTGGCCGGGCCCAGCCGGGCCGGGCTGATCTTCGAGAAGACCGATCTGCTGGCGCAACTGGAGGCGGGAATGGTCGCGGCGCCGCACCCGATGGTGCCCGGCACCACGGAGCGGGACTACTACCGTGGGGCCGTGACCCGCGCGGTGCCCGAGCAGGAGACCTGGGCCCGGGAGCACCGCGGCGCCGACTCTGCTGGTCCAGGGGCGAGTGCTGGTCCAGGGGCGAGTGCTGGTCCAGGGGCGAGTGCCGGTTCCGGGACGACTGTGGCCTCCGGAACGAGCGCAAGCCCCGCCGGTTCCGGGACGACCGGTGCCGCGGATGCGAGTGGTACCGGCCGGGGGCGGTCGTGAGCGGGACCCTCGCCGGCGCTCTGGCCGCGGCCGCCGCGCACGCCCGGGACACCGGGAGCGGTGAGGCGGTGCTGTTCTGGGTGCTCGGCCCGCTCATGGTGCTGGGCTCGCTCTCGCTGCTCTTCGCGAAGAAGGCCGTGCACGCGGCGATCGGCATGGCCGGGGTGATGATCGGCCTGGGTGTGGTCTACCTGGTCGAGCAGGCCTGGTTCGTCGGCGTCGTGCAGGTCTTCGTGTACACCGGCGCCGTCATGATGATCTTCCTGTTCGTGATCATGCTGGTCGGCGTGCAGTCGGTCGACTCGGTGGTGGAGACCATCCGCGGGCAGCGCTGGGCCGCCGTCGTCCTCGGGCTGGGCGCGGTCACCCTGTTCACCGGAGTGATCGGGTCGGCGAGCTATCCCCGGGCCACGGGACTGGCGCACTTGAACCGGACCACGGGCAATGTCACCGGCCTCGCGCACTCGATCTTCACCACCTACGTCTGGGCCTTCGAGCTCACCGGCGCCCTGCTGATCACCGCCGCGCTGGGGGCCATGGTCCTCGCGCACCGCGAGCGGCTGACCCCGCGGATCGGCCAGCCGGAGCTGGCCCGTCGCCGGATCCGCGACGGCGCGGTCAAGGCCCCGATGCCGGCCCCCGGCGTGTTCGCCCGGCACAACTCGGTGGACACCCCCGCGCTGCTGCCGGACGGTACCCCGAGCGAACTGTCCGTCTCGCGCGTGCTGCGGGCCCGCGGGCAGGTACTGGCCCTCGCCGACGAGGCGCGGCTGCCGCTGACGATGACCGCGGTGCCCGGCGAGGCGGTACCGGACGGCGAGGCTGCGCTCAACGGCGGGGCTGTGCTCAACGGCGGGGCTGCGCCGGACGGCGAGGCACTGCCCGTCAGTGAGCCCGGGACGTCGGTCGAGGACGAGGGGAGCGACGCTCGGTGAACGCCTACTACTGGCTCTACCTGTCGTCGGTGCTGTTCGCGGTGGGTGCCACCACGGTGCTCGTGCGCCGTAACGCGATCATCGTGTTCCTGGGGATCGAGCTCATGCTCAACGCCGCGAACCTCGCCTTCATCACCTTCGCCCGCCTGCGGGGCAACCTGGACGGACAGGTCATCGCCCTGTTCGTGATGCTGGTGGCCGCGGCCGAGGTCGTCGTGGGGCTCGCGATCATCGTGGCGATCTTCCGGACCAGACGGACCGCATCGGTGGACGACGTGAACCTGCTGAAGTACTGAGAGGCGGATCGGTGACTGTCCTGTCTGCGGCGCTCCCGGCCGGCGGTCTCGTGGCCGCGGCCCGGACCGGTGTGGCGCACGTGATCGAGACCTCGACGATCGGCGGGTCCACCGCCAGCGGCACGGTCGAGACCTGGGCGTGGCTGCTCGTGGCGTTTCCGCTGGCCGGGGCCGCGGTGCTCCTGCTCGGCGGTCGCCGCACCGACCGTTGGGGGCACTGGCTGGCGGTCGCCGCATCCTGGGCGGCCTTCGTCTGGGGCGCCCTGCTCTTCTTCTCCCTGCAGCATCACCCGGCCGCCGAGCGCTCCCGCGACCTGCACCTGTTCACCTGGGTGCCGGCGGGCAGCTTCCACACCGACGCCGGACTGCTGCTCGACCCGCTCTCCGTCTCCTTCGTCCTGCTGGTCACCTTCGTGGGCTCGCTGATCCACGTCTACTCGGTCGCCTACATGGCGCACGACCCGGACCGGCGCCGGTTCTTCGCGTACCTGAACTTCTTCGTGGCCTCGATGCTCCTGCTCGTGCTCGCGGACTCCTACCTGCTGCTCTTCGTCGGCTGGGAGGGTGTGGGCCTGGCCTCGTACCTGCTGATCGGCTTCTGGAACCACAACCCGGCCTACGCGGCGGCGGCCAAGAAGGCCTTCGTGGCGAACCGGGTGGGTGACATCGGCCTCTCCCTGGCCATGATGGCGATCTTCGCCGGCTTCGGCTCCCTGGCCTTCCGCGACGTCCTGCCGGCGACCGGGCACGCCTCCCAGGGACTGCTCACCGGGATCGGCCTGGCCCTGCTGCTCGGTGCCTGCGGAAAGTCCGCCCAGTTCCCGTTGCAGTCCTGGCTGGGGGACGCGATGGCCGGTCCCACCCCGGTCTCGGCCCTGATCCACGCGGCGACCATGGTCACCGCCGGGGTCTACCTGGTGGTGCGCAGCGGCCCGGTCTACCAGCACGCCCCCACCGCCCAGCTGCTCGTGGTGATCGTCGGCGCGGTGACCCTGGTCTTCGGGGCCGTCGTCGGCTGCGCGAAGGACGACATCAAGAAGGCCCTGGCCGCCTCGACCATGTCCCAGATCGGCTACATGATGCTCGCCGCCGGGCTCGGTCCGGTCGGCTACGTCTTCGCGATCTTCCACCTGCTCACGCACGGCTTCTTCAAGGCCGGCATGTTCCTGGGCGCCGGTTCGGTGATGCACGGCATGAACGACTCCGTGGACATGCGTCGCTACGGCGGTCTGCGCAGCACGCTGGTGGTGACCTGGGCGACCTTCGGGCTCGGCTGGCTGGCCATCCTCGGCGTCCCGCCCTTCTCCGGCTTCTGGAGCAAGGACAAGATCATCGAGACCGCCTTCGCCACCGGGGACGGCGCCCGCCCCTGGCTGTTCGGCGGGGTCGCCCTGCTCGGCGCCGGGCTCACCGCCTTCTACATGTCCCGGCTGTTCTTCCTGACCTTCCACGGTCGCAGCCGGTGGACCGAGGACGCGCGCCCGCACGAGTCGCCGCTGCTCATGACCGTGCCCATGGTGGTGCTCGCGCTCGGTTCGGCCGGCCTCGGCGTCCTGCTCGCCGCCGGGGACACCTTCCGTCACTGGCTGGAACCGGTCACGGGCGCGGGCGCGGAGAAGCCCCCGGTGATCTCCAGTGCGGTGCTGCCCTGGCTCACCCTGGCCCTCGTGGCCGTCGGTGCCGCCCTGGCCTGGCGGCAGTACGCGACCCGGCCCGTGCCCACGGTGGCGCCGGCGGGGTCGCTGCTGGTGCAGGCCGCCCGGCGGGACCTGTTCCAGGACGACGTCAACGAGATCGCCCTCATGCTCCCCGGCCAGTACCTCACCCGGTCGCTGGTCTTCGTGGACAACCGCGGGGTCGACGGTGCCGTCGGCGGGATCGCCGCGCTCGTGGGAGGCCTCGGCGGCCGGTTGCGGCGCTGGCAACCAGGCTTCGTTCGGTCCTACGCGGCGTCCATGCTGGCCGGCGCCCTGGCTGTCACGCTCGGCGTGCTCGCGCTCGCCGTGCGGATCTGAGAGGTAGTGATGGACTTCCCCTGGCTGACCACGATCGGCGCGCTGCCGCTGGTCGGTGCCCTGTTCGTCCTGCTCCTGCTGCTGCCGCCGCTGGCCGGACGCCGCGCCCTGGCCCGTCCGCTCGCCCTGGCCTTCTCGCTCGTGACCCTGGGCCTGGTCGTCGCCCTCGTGCTGCGGTTCCACACCCACCAGGCGGGCAGCTACCAGTTCACCGAGCACGCCCACTGGATCCCGGAACTCGGGGTCAGTTACGCCCTCGGGGTGGACGGCATCGCGCTTGCCATGCTCGTGCTCTCCGCGGTGCTCGTGCCGATCTGCGTGCTCGCCAGCTGGAAGGCGGTCGAGGACGCCCGGGCCCCGCAGTTCTTCGTCCTGGTGCTGGTGCTGGAGACCTTCATGGTCGGGGTCTTCACGGCCCGGGACCTGTTCCTGTTCTACGTGTTCTTCGAGGCGATGCTGATCCCGGTCTACTTCCTGATCGGCATCTTCGGCGGGGAGCAGCGGCGCTACGCGGCGGTGAAGTTCCTGCTCTACTCGCTGCTCGGCGGCCTGGTCATGCTGGTCGCGCTGATCGGCCTGTACGTGGCCGGTCCCGGCGGCAAGGACGGCTTCCTGCTCAGCTCCCTGACCGGCATCCACTTCGCCTCGCGGTGGGCGGAGAACTGGATGTTCGCCGGCTTCTTCTTCGCCTTCGCGGTGAAGGCGCCCATGTGGCCCGTGCACACCTGGCTCCCGGACGCCGCGGCCGAGGCCCCGCCCGGGGTGGCGGTGCTGCTCGTGGGCGTGCTGGACAAGGTCGGCACCTACGGGATGCTCGTGTTCTGCCTGCCGCTCTTCCCGCACGCCAGTAAGTGGGCGGTGCCGGTGATCGTGGTGCTCGCGGTCGTCTCGGTGATCTACGGGGCGTTGCTCGCGATCGGGCAGAGCGATCTGATGCGCCTGATCGCCTACACCTCGGTGTCCCACTTCGGGCTCATCGTGCTCGGGGTGTTCGCCATGACCAGCCCCGGCCAGAACGGGGCCGTGCTCTACATGGTGAACCACGGGTTCTCCACCGCGGCGCTGTTCCTGGTCGCCGGCATGCTG
The DNA here is from genome assembly GCA_964583765.1 of uncultured Kineosporiaceae bacterium. Classification (GTDB taxonomy): domain Bacteria; phylum Actinomycetota; class Actinomycetes; order Actinomycetales; family Kineosporiaceae; genus CAZOWW01. Next base: position 10,676 of record CAZOWW010000015.1, on the reverse strand, counting down.
ATCTCCCGGCGGGGGAGCCGGCGGATCGAGGACTTCGGCGGGCTGCAGCGCAGCACCCCGCTCCTGGCCGGGGCGTTCCTGCTCGCCGGTCTGTCCAGCCTGGCCCTGCCGGGCATGTCGAGTTTCGTGAGCGAGTTCCTGGTGCTGGCCGGCAGCTACCAGCGGTACCCGGGCCCGGCCGCGGTGGCCACGCTCGGCCTGGTGCTCGCCGCCCTGTACATCCTGCTCACCTACCAGCGGATGTTCACCGGTCCGGTCAAGGAGTACGCGGCCGGCTGGCGGGACCTGTCCGCCCGGGAGATCTGGGTGGTCGCCCCGCTGATCGCGGTGATCATCGCCCTCGGGGTCTACCCCAAGCCGGTCCTGGACGTGCTGAACCCCGCGGTGAGCCGCACCCTCGACCAGGTCCACGTGCACGACCCCGGGCCCACCGAGCCGGTCCTGGTGGGCACCTCGCCGACGGGAGGCAGCAAGTGATCACGGCAGCCACGGTGAGCGCGCCGAAGGTCGACTACCTCGCCGTCACCCCGATGCTGGTCGTCTTCGGCGCCGCGGTGCTCGGGGTGCTCGTCGAGGCCTTCGTCGCCCGCCGGTTCCGCTGGTGGAGCCAGGTCGCCGTGGCCGGTCTCGGCCTCGCGACGGCCCTCGGGTTCGTGATCGCCTACGCCCTGGGCGGCCACAAGGCGCACAGCACCCTGGCCGGCGCGGTGGTGATCGACAAGCCCACGCTGTTCCTGCAGGGCACCGTGCTCGCCCTGGCGCTGCTGAGCCTGATGACGGTCGCCGAGCGGGACGCCGTCACCGGCGGGTCGTTCACGCCCCAGGGATCAGCGGTGCCCGGTTCTCCGGACGAGCGGGCGGCCCGGCAGGCCGGGCTCGTGCAGGCGGAGATCTTCCCGTTGCTCATGTTCTCCGTCGGCGGCATGCTGGTCTTCCCGGCCGCCGGTGACCTGCTCACCATGTTCGTCGGCCTCGAGGTGCTCTCCCTGCCGCTGTACCTGCTCTGCGGGCTCGCCCGGCGCCGGCGGCTGCTCTCCCAGGAGGCCTCGCTCAAGTACTTCCTGCTCGGGGCCTTCTCCTCGGCGTTCTTCCTGTACGGCGCGGCCCTGCTCTACGGCTACGCGGGCTCCGTGCGGTTCACCACGATCGCCGAGGTGATCGGCGGTACGAGCACCCCGCCCGCCGCGCTGGGGCAGGAGGGACTGCTCCTGGCCGGGGCCGGCCTCGTCCTCGTCGGACTCCTCTTCAAGGTGGGCGCGGCGCCCTTCCACAACTGGACGCCGGACGTCTACCAGGGCGCCCCCACCCCGATCACCGGGTTCATGGCCGCCTGCACCAAGGTGGCCGCATTCGGCGCCCTGCTGCGCCTGGTCTACGTCGCGCTGCGCGGCCTGCGCTGGAACTGGCAGCCGAGCATGATGCTGGTCGCGATCCTGACCATGATCGTCGGCTCGGTGGTCGCGATCGTCCAGGCGGACGTGAAGCGGATGCTCGCCTACTCCTCGATCGCGCACGCCGGGTTCCTGCTCGTCGGCATCGTCGCGATGGACCGCACGGGCCTGCAGAGCGTGCTGTTCTACCTGGTCGCCTACGGGTTCACCACCATCGGTGCGTTCACCCTGATCACCCTGGTGCGTTCGGGGGCCCCGGACGGCGGCGTCGGCGGTGAGGCCACGCACCTGTCCGAGTGGCAAGGGCTGGGACGGCGCAACCCCTGGACGGCGGCGGCGTTCACGCTGTTCCTGCTCGCCTTCGCGGGCATCCCCCTGACCAGTGGATTCATCGGCAAGTACGCTGTGTTCTCGGCCGCGCTCGGCCATGTGGGGCCGATGTTCGGGATGAGTCGGGGAGCCGTGCCTTTGGTCGTCGTGGGTGTGCTGGCCAGCGTCGCGGCCGCGTTCTTCTATGTGCGGGTGATCGTGTTGATGTACTTCGGGGAATCGACCGAGTCCTCGCCCACCGTGGTCTTCCCGGGTGTGCTGCGGCTGTCCGCGCTCTCCATCGCGGTGTTGGCGACCCTCGTCCTCGGCGTGTTCCCGAGCCTGGTCCTGCACCTGGCCGGGCAGTCCGCGACCTTCCTGCCGTGATCCGTACGTGAACCCGGTTCCCGAGGCTCCAGCCGTCGACGCGGCCTTGGCCCTGGCCGTACCCGAGATCGACGCGACGTTGCGTCGCAGGCTCGCCCTCGTCGAGAACCGGCTCCGGGAGGCCGTGGCCTCCCGGGACCCGCTCGCCGACAGCACCTCGCGGCACCTGGTCGAGGCCGGTGGCAAGCGCGTGCGCCCGTTGCTCACGCTGCTCGCCAGCCACCTCGGTGACCCCGAGCGCGCGGAGGTGCTGGACGCCGCCGTCGTCGTGGAGCTCACCCACCTGGCGAGCCTGTACCACGACGACGTGATGGACTCGGCCCCCGTGCGCCGGGGGGCGCCGTCCGCGCATGAGGTCTGGGGCAACTCGGTGGCCATCCTCACCGGGGATCTGCTCTTCGCGCGGGCCTCGCGGATCGTCGCGGGCCTGGGCCCGGAGGCGGTGCGGATCCAGGCCCGCACCTTCGAACGCCTGTGCCTGGGCCAGCTGCACGAGACCGTCGGTCCGGCCGACGGCGAGGACGCCGTGTCCCACTACGTGCAGGTGCTCGCGGACAAGACGGGCTCGCTGATCGCCACCGCGGCACGTTTCGGAGCGATGTTCGGCGGCTGCTCGCAGGAGATCCAGGACGTGCTCGTGCAGTACGGCGAGAAGGTGGGGGTCGCCTTCCAGCTCGCGGACGACGTGATCGATCTGACCAGCGACCGCGGCACCTCCGGCAAGACCCCGGGCACCGATCTGCGGGAGGGCGTCGTGACCCTGCCCGTGCTGCTCGCGCGACGCCAGGCCGCCGAGCAGGGCGACCGGGCGTCCCTGGCCGTGCTGGAGGCCCTGGACGTCGACCTGAGCGCCGACGAGGACCTGGCCCGGGCCGTGGCCCTGCTGCGGGAGCACCCGGCCACCGCGGCCACCCGGAGGCAGGCGCGTGACTGGGCGGAGGACGCGGTCGCCGTGCTGGCGCCGCTGCCGTCCGGGGTGGCCAAGGACGCCCTCGGGGCCTTCGCCGAGGCCGTGGTGGCGCGCGCCAGCTGAGGCCGGTTGCTCAGCAGGGCTGCCGAGGGCGGATCCTTGGCCCCGGCCGGTCCGCCCGGCCTCGCGGGGTCAGTCGCGGACGATCGACCATCTCTGCGTGGCGGTGTTGTTGGAGGTCCACTGGTCGACCTTGGCTCCCTTGGCCGTGGAGGAGCTGAACACCTCGAGGACCTTCCAGCTGTTCAGGTTCGTCAGGCCGTAGTAGCCGTCGGATCCGTAGCCCTTGAGCCAGGTCTGCGTGGCGGTGCCGTTGCAGGTCCACTGGTCGACCTTCGCCCCGTTGGCGAGCGAGGAGTAGTACACCTCGAGGCACTTACCGCTGTTCGCGTTCACGAGGGAGATCGAGTCCCCGTAATCGCCGAGGCCGTGATCGACCAGGAACCATTGTTGGGTGGCGGTGTGGTTGCAGGTCCACTGATCCACGGTGGCCCCGTTGGCGGTGGAGGAGCTGAACACCTCGAGACACTGCCCGCTGTGCTTGTTCACGATCCGGTAGACCACGTCGTCGGCCCTCGCCGTGGGGCTGACGCAGATCGTGGCTCCCGCGAACAGCGCGATGGCGGCGACGAGGGACAGGACTGTTGGACGGTGCATCGTGGTTCCTCCCGTGAGGTAGCGGTGCGGCGAGCGAGCGACTGATACCCGCGTGCCGCTGCGCGGGGACTCCCCGGCTCCGCGCAGCGTTGCACCGTCCCCTTTCACCGTTCCTTCATCCGCCGCTGCGGTGCTCGGAGCCGGTGCGGCGGGGCGCGCCGGTTCCCGCGGGATTCCTACGGGCGCGTGGGAAGAATCGCCTGTGCCGGCGCGTCGTACGTGATCGGCAGGTGGAGCGGCAGCTCGGCGGTCTCGACGAGATCCAGCAGCGCGGCGGGATCGAGAATCCGGCAGCCGTGGACCGGGAATCGCGGCCGGAGCCATCGGCCGTCCGCGAGCCGTACCCAGACATTCGGGTTGGATCCGTACTCCGGGTGACATTCCGCTCCCTGATCGGAAGCCTTGAGTGCCTCGACGAAGAGCGCGAGGGAGCCCCGCGCGCGGAATTCCTCGGCCACGGCCTGGGGCTTGCCGTGGACCCGGTCCGTCCTGGAGCCGCACACCATGACGTCGGTCACGACGGCCTCCTGCGGCAGGAGGGGCGGCGGCGGGGTCGGGGGATCCTGAGCTGTGGGGATGCAGCGTCGGTCGATGTGTGAGGTCGGCGCGGGAGGGGCATGGGGGATGGTGTGGGCAGGGGGGACGGGTGTCGCGACCTCACCGTCCGATCGCGTCGAGGCGTACCACACGGAGGAACCCGCCACGGCGACGAGCAGCAGCCCGGCCGTCGCCCAGACGATGCCGAGACGACGATGCCGACGAGCAACCATGCGGGATGCCTGTTCCGTGAAAGGGATCTCCGGTTCGCTCACGCTCGTCGCCGCCCTCTCAAGCACCTGACGAACGAAGGCTTCTGGTCCCGGAGTCCCGGATTCCATTCTCTCGCTCATTCCTACTTCCTCCTCCCGTGATTCGGCCGGTGTTCTCCTGGAGGGTTCTTATGCTTCTCGAAGTGGAGGATCTGACGCTGCCGGGTGTCATTCCCAGATGGTCGGCGATCGAGTCGCTGTCCCAGTCGAGGTAGTACCGGAGCACCAGGATCAGGCGTGCCCGGTCCGGGAGAGTCGCCAACATCCGGCGGGCCTCGTCACGGTCCCCCGCCACCTGCGCGACGTCCTGGACCTCTGGGAGGAGGTCGCCGGCGTCCGCCACCACCACCTCAGAACCAGCACGTCGACGACGGTCCTGGAGGAGGAGATTCACCATGACTCGATGGAGGTACCGATCCGGATGGTCACTGCGGTCGATCTTCCGCCAGTGGGCGAGGGCATGTGCCAGCGTGGTCTGGACAAGATCCTCCGCGCGGTGCTGGTCGCCCGTGAGCACGAACGCGAGCCGCAGCATCGCCGAGGCCCGCAGCCGTACGTACTCCTCGAACGTCATCGCACCTCCTTCGCCTACTGACATCGATGCGATGACTCCCTCCGAACGCAGCAGGCCTGGCGGGAATCAGCCAAGTGCGGGACGCCACGGACGGGGAAACCGGCGCGTGGCCTGCCTCTCAGGCGGCCACCGGGGCCCCGCCGTGGTGGCCGCGCGCCGGCTGAGGCCGGGTGAACGAGCGCCGCCGCCGTGACGCCTCAGGCGGCGAGCGGAGCCCCGCCGTCGGTGCTGGGGTCGGAGCCCGTGCCGGGGCCGGAATCCGTGTGCGGGCCGGTCAGCACCGCCTCCGCCGCGCGGGCGCGTCCGGCGCGCAGGCCGCCGCCGGTGAGCACCGCGAGGGCCAGCCACACCAGGGCGAAGCCCGCCCAGCGGATCGGGGAGAGCTGTTCTCCGAAGATCAGGACCGCGATGAGCAACTGCATCGTGGGGGTCAGGTACTGCAGCAGGCCCAGGGTGCTCAGCGGCACGCGGCGGGCGCTGGCCGCGAAGAGGAGCAGCGGCGCAACGGTCACCGCCCCGGAGAGCGCCAGGAGCAGCCCCTGCCAAGGCGGGTCAGCGGTGAAGGCGGCCTGCCCGCGCAGAGCGAGCACGGTGACGATCCCGGCGGCCAGCGGGGCGGTGATCGTGGTCTCGACCATGAGGCCGCTGAGCGGGTCGACGCGGGTCCCCACGCGGTTCTTGACCAGGGCGTAGCTGCCGAAACTGCAGGCCAGGGACAGGGCCAGGAAGGGGGGCCGGCCGTAGGCGGCGGTGAGCACGAGGACGGCGGCCGTCCCGATGCCCACCGCGAGCCACTGGTACCCCGCGAGCCGCTCCCGGAGCACGACGACCCCGAGCAGCACCGTGACCAGGGGGTTGATGTAGTAGCCGAGCGACGCCTGGACCACCTCGCCGGCGTTCACCGCGTAGACGTAGATCCCCCAGTTGAGGGAGATGACCAGCGCACCGGCGGCCAGCAGCAGGAGCCTGCGGCGGTCCGCGACGACCTCGCGCAGGCGGTGCCAGGTGCGGGTCGCGGCGACCAGGACGAGACAGACCACGAAGGACCACAGGATGCGGTGCGAGACGATCTCGAGGGCGCCGGAGCGTTCGAGCTGGCGGAAGTAGAGCGGGAACAGCCCCCACAGCCCGTACGCCGCGATCCCGAACCACACGCCACGACCCCGGCTGTCCACAGGGACAGTCTAGGAAGGCGCGGGTGGGCGGCTGCCAGGGGTGTTCGGCCCGGTACGGCGAGCCTGGTCAGCATCGGCTGGAGCGCGACGACCGAGGCAGATCGACTGCTGGTGAGGTGCGTTCACTCCTCGTCGAAGAAGATGTAGGGGTTGAGGAACTCCCTGCCCCGCAGGCCCGTCCTCTCGGCGATGGTCAGGTGAGCCTCGTCGCACACGCTGTCCCACGCCTTCTCGATCGTGGAGACGGTGTGATCGATCAGATCGGCCGCCTCGGGGAAGGCGAGGTGGAACTCCGGCGCCACCCGCAGGCACAGTTGCAGCTGACTGGCCCGTCGGCCGTCAGAAGTGATGCCGATGGCGTGCGAGGCCACAGAGGTGGAGCGTGGTTGGGGGGCGAGGTCGTAGGCGGGAGTGAGGGCCAGGTGCGTGCCGTCCCAGAAGGCGGCGTGGTTGCGCAGATGGTCATCGGTGTTGCCGACACAGACATTCAAGATCATCCGTAGGTACAGCTCTCGCAAGGTCTGCTGGGGTGCCGACCACGGGCCGGTCCGGATCGCCTGTGCCAGTTCGACGTAGCTGCTGTGCCGGGACTCCAGCTCCGCGAGTCCGAGAATCGTCAACGCCGACAGCACCAGCCGTTTCGTGCCCCCGCCGGTTCTGTCGAAGCGCTCGACGAGCAGGACGTCCTTTCCCTCCGCGACGGTCATGCGGACCGGGGCAACATTCACGCCGACCCGGGCGGCCAACAGCATGGCCGCGGCCTCTGCCTTCACCACGGGCCTCGTGTCCGTGGTGGAGGAGAACTTGGCGATCAGATGCCGATCGCCGTCCGACAGCAGTGCCTTCGGTCTCGCCCCTCCTATCGACGTGCCGTGTCCCGCCGCCGCTTGAAGCCCTTGAGGTAGGTGTTCTCCCGCCTCGACCAGTTCAGCGGCGTGGAGGAGCTGCTCCAGGGTGGCGCCCTCCCTGCGGTCGATGTACTCGGTCGATGAGTCCTGGAAGTCCAGTGCTCCGATCCGGTCGCCATCGCCGCTCGCCAGATAGGTCAACTCGGACAGGTCGAGGTCGGGGTTGCCGGCCAGCCGGAGGTTGATCACTCGCCTTCCCCAAGCGTCGGGGGCGGCGTCCCGAAGGCAGTTGTGCATCGGCAGGGGGCTGCGTCGTCGACCGAGCGCATCCGAGGTGAGTCGTACGGGATCCGTCGGGTCGAACGTGCCGGCTTGGAGGGGCAACTCGGGGGGAAACAGGGAGATCGCGTTCTCCTGCTCGCGGTAGCTGCGCGAGTAGGTGAACACCAGGACCTCTTGCCCCTGAAACAGTGCGCCACTCCGGTTGAGGGCCCCAGCCACGACCGGTTCGCTGCGGCCGGGCAGCCACACCCAGACGAAGAGTTGCACCCGATCCTCAGAAATCATCGTTGACCTGGATCTTCTTGCGGCGGATGCGGGCGGGCAGCAATGCGAGCCGGGCGCGTTCGCGCGTGGCCAGATCTGTCAGGTCCGCCGGGTCGACACCGAACAGGGGCACCCCGCACAGAACCGCGGCCTCGAACACGGAGCCGATGGCCGTGCTGGGGGATCCGTGCTCGATCTTGCTGATGAGCTGCACGTTGACCCCGAGGCGCTCGGCGAGCTCGGCGGCGGTCCAGCCCAGCTCGCGCCGGGCGACGGCGATCTGCGAGCCGAGCACGGCAAGGGCGCTCGTGGTGGTCGGAAGGTAGGATCTGCTCCTCTTCACTGTTGTCCTCCCTGTTTAAAACCACTGTAGAACCTCTAGCGGTGGTTTTAAACACTGTGCCGCATGCGAACTCGTCGGCCGGTGGCCCGATCCGGGGCGTGGGGTGCTGGCGCGCTCGGTTGCGCGCTCTTGGGCATCGGCCCATCCCGTCGCCGCGATCCGCCTCTCACCCGCCCGCAGGTGCACTCCGCCGATCAAGCCAGGGATCTTCTGGCCACGCTGCGCGGAGCGTACTGCGGCTTCCAGCGCTGCTGCCGGCCACTGCTCCACCTGCCGTTGTGCATGCGGCCCAGCTGTCCGCATCGGTCCAGACGACGGCTCGCGCGAGGCGGACGTCCCTCTATGAAACCGGACAGTGAGGGCGTCGTCACGGGGCGATGCGGGGTGTGAGGTCTCCTCCGGTCGACCGCCGCGCATAGGGTGTCTAGACTTTAGACACTTGTTGCGTCTAGTCGGTAGACTTAGCCTGGTGAGAGCGCGGGAAGTGAACCGGGCGATCGAACGTGCCGGCGGTGAGCTGATCCGGCAGATCGGCTCGCATCGCCGGTACCGCCTTGCCGGAATCGGTGAGGATGGCCAGGTACGCATCGCCCATACGACTGTGCCGCAACATCCCGGCGATCTGCCGGCCGGGACTCTGCGCAGCATCGAACGGGACCTCGAATCGGTCCTGGGGAAGGGGTGGTTGCGGTGAGAGAGACCTACCACGCCACAGTGCACCGCGAGGGCACCTCGTGGGTCGGCGTCGTGCCCGATCTGGACGGCGTCCACACCTGGCACCCTCGATCCCTGGCCGGTCTACGTCAGGGGCTGGCCGAGGCCATCGTGATGGCCGAGGACCTTCCCGACTCGGCCATCCCGGAGGTCACCGCGCGGATCCGCCTGGACGTGGACTTCCCCGCTGGTGAGGTCACTGTGGCTGCCCGAGATGCCCGCCACAAGCGAGCGATCGCCGCCCAGGCCCAACGCGAGGCCGAAGAGGCGACTCTCGAGGCTGTGTCCCGCCTGACCGCTGCTGGCCTGTCCGCTCGCGACGCCGGGGCCGTCCTGGGGATCAGCCATCAACGTGTGGCCCAACTCGTCCCCAAACATCACAGCCGCCGGACTACCCGCACTGTCAGCGGGTAAGGCGACCGCGGCCGCACATCCCCGCGTGGCACAGGAGGATGGGGACGACCGTTGCGGCGATCCTGCTACATCCGCACGAGCTCGAGGTAGCGGCCCGGATCGGTCAATGCCTGGGTCCTGGTCTCGAACGCTCCACCCGAGGGCCTCACCTGCAGCACGACCAGTTCGTTCGCGGACACCAGGACGGTGCAGGGACTGCTCCCCGCCCAGTCGATGTGCGCGGTCACGGTGTGCTCGCCCGCGGGGACCTCGATGACCGCCTGCGCCCCGGGCCTCAGTTTGGCGCACAACTCCCCGTCGATTCTGACCGAGTAGCGTCGGAGCAGGTCCCGATACACACCGCGGGGACGCAGGAGAAGGATCCGTCCCCTCTCGCTGGACGCCGATCCCTGGGCGTCACCCATGATGTTCTCCCGTTCTTCCTCGTGATGGGCATCCCGGTTCGTGACGCTTGTACTCGCTCGCTCCGTTAGGTCGCTCCTCCCCGGCCCTCGGGCAATTCGACGGAGCTGGAAGTATCCAGGCTCGCCGCGGAGATGCGGAGGCACGCACCATCGCGGACGATTGATCGCCATGATCGACATCTGGATGCCCAAGGTCGCGTAGAAGATGCCGATCAGGGGGATGAAGCCGAACTTCAGGACGGATCGTCTGTCGGATCCGTTCGCGAGAGCATCCGCATAGGTGGCCACCGCATAGAGGGGCCCCACCAACAGTGTCAGGATCGCGAGAGGTGCGGAGCCTCTCCTCAGCGAACGGATGAAGGCCTCGGAGAACGGCAGGATCGTGGTCTTCCGGGCGGTGGGGCTTCGTGGGATCGAGGATCCGTCCAGGTCCGGCGGGCCTTCCATGGCGAGTAGCACGAAGCGAGCAGCCAGACCGTCAGGCAGAAGATGGCCATGGTTTGCCCCGTTGAAAGTTGTCCCCGTTGAACTTGGTTGATGACGGAATTCGCTCCGGTGCCGGGTCGGTCCGAAAGGACAACAGCAGCCGGATCCGTGCCGGCCGTCCCTCCCGGACTGCGGGGCCTTGGCCCGGCGGGTCCCCGAGGTGGACGCCGCGCTGGAGGACTTCGACTCCGTCGGTGCGGTCCGGCGGATCACCGCCCTCCTGGAAACGCTGTCGAACTGGTACGTGCGCCGCTCGCGGCGCCGGTTCTGGGACGGGGACCCGGCCGCGTTCACCACCCTGTACGAGTGCCTGGACGTCGTCACCCGCCTGATGGCGCCGTTCACCCCGTTCCTGACCGACTACCTGGGGGAACGGCTCTTCGCCGACGAGGACACCGATTCGGTGCACCTGGCCGACTGGCCCCTCCCCGACCAAGCGCTCATCGTAAACCTTCACCTCGATTACGGGGTGGGGTGCTTGGTGGCAGCGTGTAGTGACCGGTCGGTGGTTGTCGCCGGTCGGTGATGGGATGCGGTGGTGTGGTCGTCAGGTGATTCCGGTTGCCTCGGGTATCCAGACGTGGCCGTGGAACACATCGAGCAGGGTCTTGAACTGGTCGAGGCCGTGTTGGGTGGCGGTGGTCAGGTA
>CAZOWW010000014.1:49953-67349 GCA_964583765.1 uncultured Kineosporiaceae bacterium | reverse complement strand
GGTTTCCGGAGCTGCGGGTCCGGGGCGGTGGCCGAGGGCGTGGAGGAAGCCGGACCGGACGGGGACTCGGGCGTCACGGTTCCCGATCCTCGCACGGTGAAGCCCCCGCGCGTCGCACCGACCACGCAGCGCGACCGGGACGTACCCTGCCGTCGTGGCGGTGCGCAGAGTGCCCAGCGAGGCTCCCGAGAGTTTCCTCCAGGCCGTGGAGCAACTACGGGCCGCTCAGCTGCGGCCTGAGCTGGTCGCCGAGGAGGCTCCCGCACCGGCCCGGATCGCGCCGTTCGCCGTGGCCATGAACGCGGATGTCGTCGTGCGCGACGAGGAACTCGGCAGCGGCCGCTTCGTGCTGCTGCACGATCCGGCCGGACAAGACGCCTGGGAAGGGTGCTTCCGCGCGGTCACCTTCGTCCGGGCCGCGATGGAGACCGATCTCGGGGCCGATCCCCTGCTCGGGCAGATCGGCTGGACCTGGCTGCTCGAGGCCCTGGCCGACGCAGGTGCCGCGCACACCGCGGTGGCCGGCACCGTGACCCGGGTGGTCTCGGAGAGCTTCGGCGCGCTCTCCGACCGGCCTTCCACCGTGGAGATCGAGATCCGCGCATCCTGGACCCCGCTCGACGAGGTGGACCACCACCTCCAGGCCTGGGGCTCCCTGCTCTGCACCGTGGCGGGAATCCCCCCGCTCCCCCGCGGCGTCGCCCCTCTCGCCCACCACCGCGCCTGATCCCGCGCGAAGCGCCCCGCGGTCCCGTTCCGGCCCCGGGCCTGCCCCGCTCTGCGCCCGGCCACACGACCAGCCCTGCCCCGATCCCTGGCGAAGCTCCCGCAGTTCCGCCCTGCCCGCGGTCCGCCCTGCGCCCATTCGCGCTCCGCGCCGTCGGGCCGTCGCCCCTCCTGCCCCTCTCCTGCACCTCAAGTCCCCCTCGGGCACTGCCGATCTGATCAGGGAGCCCAAGACGGGTGTCAGAGGTCCGGCCACTCCCCGGACAGCAGGAGGTCAGCGTGACCGCACTGGTCGAGCGAGCTGGGGTCACCGTGCCCCGACCCGGCCGCTTCGCGGCAATGGTCGTGGTGGCGAACCCCGCCATCCGGGAGGCCGTCACGCACACCCTGCGCGCACTGGGCGCCCGGCACGTGCTCGAGGTCTCCACCGTGGCCGAGGCAAGGGCCCGCGCGAGCGCGGGCATCGCCGATCTGTGCGTCGTCGAGGCGGGGCTGCCGGACGGATCCGGTATCTCCCTGCTCCGGGAGCTGCGCGCGGCGGGCTGGCAGCGCGGGATGGTCCTGACCACCTCCGACGACCCCTACAGCGTCCGGGCCGCGATCAGCGCCGGCGTGCGCTCGTACGTGGTCTCGGCCGCTCCCAGCGGTCCCCGCATGACGGCGGACCGTGGGGACGGCGTCGACACCCTCTCCGCCCGCGAGATCCAGGTCCTGCAACTGGTCGCCGACGGCAAGTCCAACAAGGAGATCGGTGACGAGCTGGGCCTGTCCGCCCTCACCGTGAAGAGTCACCTGGCCCGCATCGCCCGCAAGCTGGGCACGGGCGACCGCGCGGAGATGGTCGCCACGGCCCTGCGCTCGGGGGCCATCGCCTGATCCCGTGCGTCCCCGGCCACGTTCCCGGTGACTCGCTCTCCCAGTCACCCGCTCAGCTGGCGGCTGACCGATGCCCCGTGATGCCCGGTCCCGCGGTCGCGGTCCCAGGGGCTGAGCCGGTCCGGTGCTCAGCCTCCGGACGGGCGCAGGACGCGCATCCGGTACCGCAGGAGCGGCCGGCCGGCCCGCCCGTACACCGGTTCCCGCACGCAGACCTCGATCGACGTGAGGTGCTCCAGGTAGCGCCGCGCGGTCACCCGCGCCATCCCCGTACGCTCGGCGACCTCCACCGCGGTGAGCCCCTCGGGGGCCTCCCGCAGCACCGCCCGCACCGTGTCCAGGCTCTCCGGGGAGAGGGTCTTGGGCACCGGTACCTGGGCGGGCGGACGCAGGGTCGCCAGCGCGTCGTCGATGTCCCGTTGGTCGACCGCCTCCCGAACGGCCGCGGCCTGCCGGAACGACGCGTACTGCAGCAACCGGGCCTTGAGGGTCGAGAACGTGAAGGGCTTGACCAGGTAGAGCATCGCGCCGTGCGTCACGGCAGCCCGCACCGTCTCCATGTCGCGCACCGCGGTGACGACCACGATGTCCGGGATCCTCGGCAGGGCGTGCAGCCGGCGACAGACCTCGATCCCGTCCATCCCGGGCATGGTGAGGTCGAGCAGCACGAGGTCGACGTCTCCCCCGCGTGCCCGGGTCAGCGCCCCCTGCCCGTCGTGGGCCACCCCGACCGTGCGGAACCCGTCCACCCGATCCACCATCTGCGCGTGGACCTGCGCGACGACCGGCTGGTCGTCGACAACCAGGACGCTGATCACACCGACTCCTGCATGTCCATGGCCGGAACGGGAACCTCGACCACGAACCGGGCGCCCACCCACCGTTCCACGCTCACCGTGCCTCCCATCCGGTGCGCCGTCGCGGCGACCAGGGCCAGGCCGAGGCCCTGACCGTGAGCCTGCCCCGGGTCCTGACGCCGCTTGGTCGTCCAGCCGATCCGGAACGCGTCGCTCACGTACTGCGGTGCCAGGCCCGCCCCGGAGTCGGAGACCTCCACGCGGATCCGTCCGGCCAGGACGCGCACCAGCACGTGCACCCAGCGCGGCGGCGGGGTCGCAGCCGCAGCGTCGATCGCGTTGTCCACCAGGTTCCCCAGCAGCAGGACCAGGTCCTGGGAGGGTAGCCCGGACGGCGGCACGTGCGTCGTCGGGTCGATGTGCAGGGCGACGCCGGCCTCGTCGGCGCAGACCGCCTTGCCCAGGAGCAGCGCGGCGAGCACCGGATCGGCGACCACGGTGTAGATCGACTCGTGCATCTCCTGGCTACGGGCGAGCACCGCGGTGGCGAAGTCGACGGCCTGCTGGACATGGCCCAGCTCCACGAGGGACACGACGGTGTGCAGCCGGTTGTCCGCCTCGTGCGCGCGGGCCCGTAACGCCACGGTGGCATCGCGTTCGGCCGCCACCTGCGCGGCCAGACGCACCTCCTCGGTGCGGTCACGCACCTCACTCACCCACCCGGACCGGCGGGGCCGCCCGAACCGTCCCTGGCGCACCAGGGGACGCCGCCGCACGACCAGGTCCCGGCCGCCCACCAGCACCGGCCCGTCCAGGTCGGTCAGCGGCACCGGACCGGACCCTGGATCCAGGAGTACCTCGTCCACCGAGGCGCCCACGGCCAGGGACCGGCCGAGCAGCCGCGTCGCCGCCTCGTTCCACAACCGCACCCGGCCGTGGTCGTCGGTCACGACGAGCCCCACGCCGAGGACACCCCGCAGGGCTTCACCACAGTCCGCGGACAGGTCGTCCCGCCACAGGTGCGCAGCAGCGAACCAGGTGGCGAGTCGTCCTCCCGAAGCGAGCACCTGCGCATTCTCCCCGCTCCCCCACCCCCGGCCACCGGTGATCCTCTCCGGTTCGCCCAGGTGGCGTCCATCACAATGGACGGATTCCGGAAAGAGTGACCTTTTGTCCCGGTAAGAGCGACCACTACGACCGCAAGCGCGACCCGCACCCGCAACAGGTGTTCTCCTCGTCCCGGCGCGGCCGGCACCGACCGGAGCCCCGAGGAGGAGATGGTAGGTCGATGAGCACGACACCCCGCCGACGCGTCACCCTGCTCGCACCGGTGAGCGGGATCCTGGTGCCGATGGAGACGGTGCCGGACCCGGTCTTCGCGCAGAAGCTGGTGGGCGAGGGGATCTCGATCGACCCGTTCGACGGGCGCCTGCACGCCCCCGTGGACGGCGAGGTGGTCCAGATCCACCCCTCGGGGCATGCCCTGACCCTGCGCACCGCCGACGGCCTCGACATCCTGCTGCACGTCGGCCTGGACACCGTCACCCTGCGGGGCGAGGGATTCACCGCGCACATCACGGCGGGTGCCCAGGTGCACGCCGGCGACCTGCTCGTCTCCTTCGACCTGGACCTCGTCGCCCGCCGGGCGAAGAGCCTGCTCACCCAGGTCGTCGTCACCTCCACGGATCTGGTCAGCTCCCTCACCCCGCTCACCGGGTGCGTGGAGGTCGGCGACCCGGTGGCCGAGGTCCGGCTCTCGGGTCGCCCTGCGCGGGACGCCGACGACGCACCGGAGGGACCGGGCCGGCTGGACGCGCTCGACGGGCCGTCCCCCCAGCAGGTCATGTCCCCGATCGTGCTCGTGCCCAACCCGTTCGGACTGCACGCGCGACCCGCCGCGATGCTCGCGCGCGCCGCCCAGCGCTTCTCCGGCGACGTCCGGTTGATGCTCGACGACGTCCGGGTCAACGCGAAGTCGATCATCGCGGTGATGGGGCTGGAGGTGGGACCCGGCGCAGGCGTGCGCATCATCGCCACGGGCCCGGACGCCGAGCGGGCCGCCGAGGAACTGTCCGCGGCGATCGCCGCCGGACTCGGTGAGGAGGGCGTCACCCCGCTGCCTGTTCCCGCGCCGTGGGCACCCCAGCTCGCCACCACCGGCCGGACCGGCAGCAACGGGCAGGAAGGCACCGGGGCCGCGGGCACGTCCTCGGGGCGCGAGCTCGTCGGCGCCGCAGCCTCCCCGGGCCTGGCCGTGGGCACCGTCGTCCAGGTCCGCCACGAGGACGTCGAGGTCGTCGAGGAGGGCCGGGACCACCACTCCGAGCGGCGCCGGCTCAACGACGCCATCGACCGGGCACAGACCCAGCTGTGGGCGCTGGAGGACCGGCTACGGCAGGAGGCCGACCTCGACAAGGCCGCGATCTTCGGCGCCCACCGGGAGATCCTGCGCGACCCGGAACTGCTGGACCTGGTCACCGGGGCGATCGACAAGGGCAAGGGGGCGGCTTTCGCCTGGCGGGCCGCCTACACCGTCTACGCCGACCGGCTCGCCGCCCTGAGCTCCACGGTGCTGGCCGCCCGCGCCCTGGACGTGCGGGACGTCGGCCAGCGGGTCCTGGAGGAGCTGACCGGCCACCGCGCGCACCACGGGCCGCTCCCCCCGCACTCGATCCTGGTCGCCGAGCACCTCAGCGCCGCAGGCACGGCCACCCTCGACCGCAGCCTCGTCGTCGGTGTGGTCACCACCGGCGGGGGCGCCTCCTCCCACGCCGCGATCCTGGCGCGTTCCCTCGACATCCCGGCCGTGGCCGGCATCGACGTCCGGGCCCTGGACATCCCCGACGGCACGCGGGCGGTGATCGACGGAGCCAGTGGCACCCTGCGGTTCGACGTCACCGAGGCCGAGGTCGAGCGGATCTGGCGCCGCCAGGCCCGCCGCACCGAGCGCCGGGCCGTCGAACTGGCTCACGCGCACGAGCCCGCCGTCACCGTCGACGGGCACCGCATCCGGGTGCTGGCCAACGTGGCAGGAGTGGACGACGCCTACACCGCGGTCGCCCAGGGAGCGGAGGGCGTGGGGCTGCTGCGCTCGGAGTTCCTGTTCCTCGGGCGCGGCACCGCCCCCGACGAGGACGAGCAGGCGCACGTCTACCGGCAGATCGCCCGTACCCTCCCACCGCACCGCCCCCTGGTGGTGCGCACCCTGGACGTCGGCGGGGACAAGGCGCTCCCCTTCCTGGGCATCCCGCCCGAGGAGAACCCGCTGCTCGGCGAACGGGGCGTCCGGGCCGCTCTCGCCCGGCCCGCGGTGCTGCGCACCCAGTTGCGCGCGGTCCTGCGCACCGTGGGTGTCGGTCCGCGGGTGCACGTGGCCTTCCCGATGATCGCCACCCTCGACGACTACCGCGCGGCTCGGGCGATCCTGGAGGAGGAGCGGGAACGCCTGGGCGTGGAACCGATACCCGTCGGCATCATGGTCGAGGTCCCCTCGGTGGCGTTGACCGCCCCCCGGTTCGCGGCCGAGGCCGACTTCTTCTGCCTGGGCACCAATGACCTCGCCCAGTACACCCTGGCCATGGACCGCGGTCACCCGAAGCTGGCCCCCCAGGTGGACGGCCTGCACCCCGCGGTCCTGGCCCTGGTCCGCCGGGCCACCGCCGCCGCCGCGGCCGCCGGCCGGTGGGCCGCCGTCTGCGGCGGGATCGCCGCGGATCCCCAGGCCGTGCCGCTGCTCATCGGCCTCGGCGTGCTCGAACTGAGCGTGGCCGTGCCCGCCCTCCCCGCCGTCAAGGCACTGGTCCGCACGCTCTCCCTCGAACAGTGCCGGGCCCTGGCCGAGGAGGCCCTCGGCGAGGAGAGCGCGGCGGCCGTGCGTGCCCTGGTCCCCACCTCGGCCGAGGAGGACGCGCTCTGATGACCTCCCGGCCCGGCGGCGGCGCGTTCGGGTTCCTGCAGAAGCTCGGGAAGTCCCTCATGCTGCCCGTGGCGGTACTGCCGGTCGCCGGCATCCTCCTGGGGGTCGGCAGCGCCTTCATCGGCTGGCTGCAGCAGAAGGCCACCGGCCTGGGGCACTGCGCGGTGCACGGGGTGACCGCGGCCTGCAGCGCGACCGGGGCCGTGGGCGATCCGGTCTCGGCGGGTCTGGTGTCCCGACCGGTCTACACGTTCCTGCAGATCCTGCAGGGCTCCGGCGACCCGGTCTTCGGCGCCCTGCCCCTCATCTTCGCGATCGGGGTGGCCCTGGGCCTCACCCGCAACGACGGCGTCTCGGCGCTCGCCGCGACCGTCGGGTACCTGGTCATGAACGGCACCCTCGGCGTGGTGGCCACGGCACGGGGTATCCGCACCACGACGGTGCTCGGCCAGACCACGCTCGACACGGGTGTCTTCGGCGGGATCATCGTCGGGGTGGTCGCCGGCCTGCTCTTCAACCGGTTCTTCCGCATCTCGCTCCCGCCCTATCTGGGATTCTTCGCGGGCAAGCGGTTCGTGCCCATCGTCACGGCCTTCGCGTCCATCGGACTCGGGCTGGTCCTGGCCTTCGCCTGGCCACCGATCGGCGATCTGATCGACCACGGCGCGAACGGCCTGCTGCGGGCGAACACCCCGGTGACGGTGCTGGTCTACGGCCTCGTCGAGCGCGCCCTGGTTCCGTTCGGCCTGCACCACATCTGGAACGCCCCGTTCTTCTACACCCTCAACGTCGGTGGCTGGCCCGGCTGCCAGGGCATCCTGACCTGCTTCTTCAAAGGCCACTCGTCGTCGGGGATCCTCGCCGGCGGGTTCCTGTTCAAGATGTTCGGCCTCCCGGGGGCGGCCTGCGCGATCTGGCGCACCGCCCGACCGGAGAACCGGCTGCGCGTCGGCTCGATCATGCTCTCGGCGGCCCTCACCTCGTTCCTCACCGGCATCACCGAACCGATCGAGTTCACGTTCCTGTTCGTCGCGCCGATCCTGTACGTGGTGCACATGGTCCTGGCGGGCCTCGCCTTCCCGATCATGTACCTGGCCGGTGCCCGGCTCGGCTACACGTTCTCCCAGGGGGCGATCGACTACGGGCTCTTCTACGCCAACGGCACCCGGCCCTGGCTGGTGCTCCTGATCGGCCCGCTGTACTTCGTCCTCTACTTCCTCACGTTCTCCACGCTCATCACCCGCCTCGATCTGCGCACCCCGGGCCGGGGACCCGCCGGTGAGGACGCCGAGGAGGACGCCGGCCCGGGCGAGCACGACCGGGGCACCCGCAAACGGGCCCGCCACGACCGCGCCCACGGCAACGGGGCGGACGACGACCTGGCCCGCCGGTTGGTGCGGGCGTTCGGCGGTCGCGAGAACATCAGGGACCTGGACGCGTGCATCACCCGGCTGCGCGTGCGCGTGCACGACGTCGCCCGGGCGGACGAGGGCGAGCTGCGGGCCCTGGGCGCGGCGGGGGTGCTCCGGGTGGGCGACAACCTCCAGGCGGTCTTCGGCCCGCGCTCGGAGAACCTCAAGACCGATCTCGAGGAGTACCTCCGGTCCACCGACGACGGTGCCGATCCCCTCGTCGACTTCTCCATGGCTGAGGAGCTCCGGGACGGCGACGTGGCCTGGACGCGCCCTGGGGACCCGGAGCGGGCACGCCCCGGTGACCCCCACGCTCCGCAGAAGGCCCAGCGCTGGGTGACGCGCCTGGGCGGCCCGGGCAACCTGGTCGAGGTCGCGCCGACGGCCAGCACGCGGCTCCGGGTGGTGGTGCGGAACGACGCGGCGGTGGACCTGGCAGGGCTGCGCTCCGCGGGGGTGGCCGGGGCGGTCCGGGTCGGCGAGGGCACCTGGCACCTGGTGGTCGGCCAGGACGCCGAGCAGTACGCCACCGAGATCGCGGCCCAGCTCGCCCGCATGTCCACCGCCAAGGAGTGATCGCGCCGGAACCGTCCCGACTGTCCGACCACCGGGGTTGTTGCCCGAGCCTGGTGTTGCTCGACGCACGGACGCCGCTCCTGCCCTACGGTGGCCCTGTGCCGTTGGATGATGCAGCGGGCGCACGCTCGAAGGCGCCCGAAACCGTTGCTGCCTACCCCCAGACCTCCCCTGACGGCGCCGTGCCCGAATCCCCCGGCACGAGGGCAGCTCCCACGTCCCCCTCCGAGGGAACAGTGCCCACCTCCCCCGACCCGAGGACGGAGCCCACCTCCCCCGACGCGGGGGCGTCCCACGGTCGCCCGGGCGGGTCCGCGGTGCCGGCGCGCACCCTCGTGGCCCTGGACCGTCCCGCGGACGGCGTGCCTCCCGTGAGCACGGAACCTGCCGAGCTCGCCGAGGTGATCGCCCGGTTCGCCGCGGGCCACGGTCCGGTGGCCGTGGACGCCGAGCGTGCCTCCGGGCACCGCTACGGACAACGCGCCTTCCTGGTGCAGATCCGGCGCGCAGGCGCCGGCACCGCACTGCTCGACCCGACCTCCCTGGATGACCTCTCCCCGCTCTCGGACGCGCTCGCCGACACCGAGTGGGTGCTGCACGCCGCGTCCCAGGACCTGCCCTGCCTCGCCGAGCTCGGACTCCGCCCGACCCGCCTGTTCGACACCGAACTGGGCGGTCGGCTGGCCGGCTTCGCCCGCGTGGGCCTCGCCTCGATGGTCGAGGAACTCCTCGGTCTGGTCCTGGCCAAGGAGCACTCCGCCGTCGACTGGTCGACCCGGCCGCTGCCCGAGCCCTGGTTGCGGTACGCGGCGCTGGACGTCGAGGTGCTCGTGGACCTGCGGGACCGGGTCGCCGAGGAGCTGGAACGGCAGGGCAAGCTCGCCTGGGCGTGGGAGGAGTTCGCCGCCGTCGCCACCGCACCACCACCTCCCGCCCGGGTGGACCCCTGGCGGCGCACCTCCGGCCTGCACCGCGTGCGCAGCCGGCGGCATCTCGCCACCGTGCGCGAGCTGTGGCTCGAACGCGACCAGATCGCCCGTTCCCGGGACGTCTCCCCCGGCCGGTTGCTGCCGGACTCGGCCATCATCGAGGCCGCGCTCGCCCAACCCGCCACGGCGGCGGGGTTGGACGGACTGCGCGGGTTCGCGGGGCGTGGTGCGCACCGGTACTCCCGACGGTGGGCCGAGGCGGTCCGGCGGGCCCGAGAAGTGCCCGACGCCGAGCTGCCGCCCCAGCACCTGCCCGCCGAGGGGCCACCGCCCGCCCGCCTCTGGAGTGACCGCGACCCCGAGGCGGCCGCCCGTCTGGCCGCCGCCCGCGTCGGGCTCGGGAAGCTCGCCGACGCGTTCCACCTCCCGGTCGAGAACCTGCTCGCCCCCGACACGGTGCGCCGTCTCGCCTGGGAGCCCCCTCGGCCGATCGACGAGGAGACCGTGGCCGAGGCGCTGCGCCAGCAGGGAGCACGCCCCTGGCAGATCGAGCTCACGGTGAGCACGCTCACCCTCGCCCTGTCCACCACGACAGACTGAGCCGCGCCCACATCCACCGAACGGGGGTCCGCCGGCCGGGTACTCCCGGACGGCAGTTGCCCCCCGCCATCGTCACTCTGAGCTACGGTGAGCCGGTGATCTCGCCGGATACCCTCGAACTGCGCCAGTGCGTACTCGCCGTCAGCGTCCTCCACGACATTGACGTCACTCCCCGTGATGACGGGTTCGCTCTCAGCCTGGCAGGGCCCACGGACCTCACCTGGTTCCGGATCCTGCGTCTCGTCGGTGACCGCGACCCGGGCGGGGAGGTCGCCCGCGGACGGATCGCGAACTGGCTCCGGCTGCGACGGGCCGTCCTCGACGGCGGCGCTCCGCTCGTCGAGCGCTGGAGCGCCGAGGTCCGAATGGTGGCGCTGCCGCGCGAGCACGCGGACCACCCGGGACTCGGCTGGTGCCGGGAGAGCTTCCGGGGCGGGGTCCTGGAGCGGGGCCTGGGAGTCCGCGGCGCGCTCGAGGACCCGGACGCGGTGACCACCCTCTACCCGGACGTGTTCGAGGGCTTCGCTCCCGACCCCGAGGAACTCGCCACCCGCTGGTGGACCACCGCGCTCGAACACGCCGAGCGGATGGGCGCCCTCGCCGCCGCCAGGCTCCGGCGGGACGGCACCGGGCACGGCGTGATCCGCCCGGTCGGCGGCTGTGACGTGCTCACCCTGCTCACCACCTCCGCCGTGCGCCGACTGCTCGCCGACAGCGACCACACCGGCATGCGGGCCGTGGCCGTGCCCATGCGGACCCGCGGCTGGTTCGACCTGACCCGGATCGACCCGGCCTTCACCGGAGCGGCCTGGACCGCCACCGACCCCTTCGCGCAGGGCCTGCCGCGACCGCTGCTCATCACCCGGGACGAGGTCGGGATGGCGCGGGAAGGGGGCGACCCGGTGCGCGAGGGTCTTCTCGAGGACCCGCCGGACGTCGCACCCGAGCGGACCCCCACCGTGGACCTGCGCGCCGACGGACGGCCGCAGCGCCCCGCATCCGGGATCACCTGGCGCCGCAAGCAGTAGCGGCGCCCCCGGCGTCTCCCCGTCAGCCGGCGGCGCCGCCGTCGTCTCTCCGTCAGCCCTTGACGTTGATCTCCATCGTGGCCGGCGCATCGATCCGGACCATCGTCTCGACGATCTCCCGGGAGACGTCCTGGGCCGTCAGGCTCACGCGATCGAGCACCTCGGACCGCCGGGCCTGGGCGAGGAACTCCTGCGGCAGGCCGAAGGGACGCACCGGGGTGAACACCCCCCGGCCGGCCAGTTCCAGGGCGAGCCGCGCCCCGACCCCACCGACCCGCCCGTTGTCCTCGACCACGCCGACGAGCCGGTGCCGCGCCGCGAGGTCCGGGAACGCAGGATCCACCGGCAGCACCCAGCGCGGGTCGACCACGGTCACCCCGACCCCCTGGGCCGCGAGCCTCCGGGCCACGTCCAGACACAACGGCACCATCGCCCCGACGGCGACCAGCAGCACGTCGGGTTCGCCGGAGCACGCCACGACGTCCATGCCGCCGACGGTGTCCAGAGCGGGGATCTCGGCGGGCAACGCGCCCTTGGCGAAACGCACCACGGTGGGGGCGTCGTCCACGGCCAGTGCCTCGGCCAGTTCCTGGCGCAGCGTGGCCGCGTCGCGCGGCGCCGCCACCCGGATACCCGGCACCAACTGCAGCATCGAGAGGTCCCACATGCCGTGGTGGCTGGGACCGTCCTCCCCGGTGACCCCGGCCCGGTCGAGCACGAAGGTCACCCCCGCACGGTGCAGGGCGACGTCCATCAACACCTGGTCGAAGGCGCGGTTGAGGAAGGTCGCATAGACGGCGACCACCGGGTGCAGCCCGGCATAGGCCATCCCCGCGGCCGAGGTCACCGCATGCTGCTCGGCGATACCGACGTCGAAGACCCGATCGGGGAACTCCTCCGCGAAGGACTGCAGGCCCACCGGGATCAGCATGGCCGCGGTGATCGCGACGATGTCGGACCGTTCCCGGGCCGCCCGGACGAGTTCCTCGGCGAAGACCCCCGTCCACGAGGCCGGTGCCACGCCCAGGGCCCGACCGGTGACCGGGTCCATCGCGGCCGTGGCGTGGAAGTGGTCGGTCTCGTCGTTCTCCGCGGGCGCGTAGCCGTGGCCCTTGTGGGTGATCGCGTGCACGATCACCGGCCCGCCGTACGCCTTCGCCCGGCGCAGGGCGTGCTCCACGGCGTCGATGTCGTGGCCGTCCACCGGTCCGACGTACTTCAGCCCGAGGTCCTCGAACATGCCCTGCGGGGCGACGATGTCCTTGATCCCCTTCTTCACCCCGTGCAGGGCGTCGAAGGCCAGCCGGCCGGGCGGCCCGCTGCGTTGCAGGGCGTTCTTGCCCCATTCCATGAAGCGTTCGTAGCCGCGCGTGGTGCGCAGGGTCGAGAGGTGGTTCGCCAGCCCGCCGATGGTCGGGGCATAGGAACGCCCGTTGTCGTTCACCACGATGACCAGCCGTCGCGAGCGGTCCGCCGCGATGTTGTTCAGGGCCTCCCAGGCCATGCCACCGGTGAGGGCGCCGTCACCGATCAGGGCCACCACCGCACGGTCCGACTCGCCGCGCAACTGGTGCGCCTTGGCGATGCCGTCCGCCCAGGACAGGGCCGTGGACGCGTGGGAGTTCTCGACGACGTCGTGCCCCGACTCGCTGCGGCTCGGATACCCGGACACCCCGCCCGCGCTGCGCAGCAAGGTGAAGTCTTGGCGCCCGGTGAGGATCTTGTGCACGTAGGACTGGTGCCCCGTGTCGAAGACGATCCGGTCCAGCGGCGAGTCGAAGACCCGGTGCAACGCCAGGGTCAGTTCGACCACCCCGAGGTTGGGTCCCAGGTGCCCTCCCGTCCGGGACACGGCCTGGACGAGAAAACGGCGGATCTGCGCCGCGAGGTCGTCAAGTTCCGGGCGAGTCAGGCCGCGCAAATCCTGCGGACCTCGGATCGCCTCGAGGGAGACCATCGGGCTCTGCCTCCTTGGTACCGGGGATGGTCGGCCGCTTGAGTGTAGGTCGGGCACCGACGGCTCGTCGTACCGATGCACCCCGTCACTCTGTGCGGTGGACGACAGTCGCCGAACGGCACCACGGCCCGGGACGGCGCTCGCCGTTCACCACCGTGGCACGAAGCGGCGCCCCAGCAGTGCCTGATCGACGAGATCCACCGCTCTGGCCGCAGCCAGGAGGCGGGCGTGCTCCGCATCGAGCGCCAGCAGCACCTCCTCCATGACGGCAGCGTCCACCCGTTCGCGCAACTCGACACGCGCACGGCCGCGAGCCTGTCGATTGCCCTCGACCGCGGCGCGGACGTGATGGGCGGCGACCCGGGAGAGCACCAGTGGATGCCGGGTCAGCACGGGATGTGTCCGGTACTCGGGCGGACACAGGTCCAGGAGCCAGGTCAGGGCACCGCGTTCCCACTCCGGCGCACCGGGTGGGCGCACCGCAGCCGGCCAACCCGGTGGAGTCGAGGTCACCCGCACATGGTCCACCGCGGCACCGACAGCCGGGTCCGGGCGTCCGGGCCGATCCGGCGGCGCCGCACGGGACCGCATGGGCACAGCCGGCTGCTCCGGCGCCCCGCAGGACGCCGGAGCAGCCTCGTGGTTCACCGTCCCGTAGCGGCTCGCTTTCGCGTCAACGCGTCCACGCTCGCCGCGATCAGGAGCACTCCGCCGGTGACGATGTACTTCATCGAGTCCGGCATGCCGATGAGGCCCAACCCGTTCGGGATGATCGAGATCACCAGGCCACCCAGCACGGCGTCCCGGGCACGACCCCGCCCGCCGAACAGCGAGGTACCACCGATCACCGCCGCCGCGACCGCGAAGAGCAGGGTGTTGCTCCCCCCGGCGTCCGCGGGCACGTCCCCCAACTTCGACGCCCCGGCAATTCCCCCCAGGGCGGCCAGGCCCGAGCCGATCGTGAACGCCGCGATCCGCATCCGGGTGAGGTCGATACCAGCGCGCCGGGCGGCCTCGGCGTTGCCGCCGACCGCGTAGAGGTGACGTCCGAACGAGGTGCGGTTGAGCACCAGCGTGCATCCGATCATCGTCACCAGGATCAGCGGGAGCACGTAGGGCATGCCCTTGATCGAGGTGAGCGTCGGATTGGGCGAGCGCTCCTGGTTCAGGAACCAGAGGGCCGCCGCGCCCAGCACGACCAGGCCGCCGGCTCGGGCGACCACGATCAGCATCGGCTCCGCGGCCAGGCCGCCCGCTCGGCGGCGGCGGGCCCGCAGCACAGTGATCGCGGCGTAGCCGCCGACGAGCACCACGAAGAGCAGCCAGCCGAGCATCGGGTCGAGGTACTTGTTGGAGATTCCGATCACTATCGACTGTTGGCCCAGCGGGATCGCGCCGCCGTTGCCCATGAACTGCAGCAGCACCCCCTGCCAGGCCAGGAACAGGGCCAGGGTCACGACGAAGGACGGGATGCCCACCCGGGCCACCAGGGCTCCGGTGAACAGTCCGATGGCCACCCCGGCGGAGATCGCCACGAACATGGCACCCAGCTGGGTCGCGGTTCCGAGCTGGAGGACGATCATCACCAGGCCGGCGAGGACGATCACCGCCCCGGGCCACAGCCGGCTCCAGACCGCGATGCCGATCGCGAGCACCATGAAGGCGAGCACCGTCAGGTACGTGGGCGTGCCCAGCGCGGCGTGCAGGTCACCGTTGTGGAGGAGCGCCTCGCCCATGGTCGCGGCGCAGACCCCGCTGGCGGTCCCGGCAGCCAGGTCGATCTCGCCGAGCAGGAGCACGAACACGAGGCCCATGGCGATGAACGTGGTGATGCCCGACTGGCTCACCAGGTTCGCAAGGTTCCCCGTGGTCAGGAACTGATCATTGGCCTGGGAGAAGATGACGACGAGGATGGCGAGGCCGAGCAGAGCGGGCAGGGCGCCGACCTCACCGCCACGCACCCGGCGCAGGTAGTCGGTGACGAACTGCCGGGGTCCACGAACCTCGGTGTCGCGGTCGAATCCATCCCCGCCGGGCACGGTCGCCGTCGGGGTACCGTTCGGCGACTCGCTCGCCGCGGGTACGGCGACAGCTGGGAGCGACGCGTCCGGCGCATCGGCTCCAGTGGCGTGCACGGCGTCCGGCACGATCCAGGGGCCCTGGTCTGTGGTCATGGTGTGCTCCCTGTCAGATCGTGGTCGCCGCGGCCTCGGCCGGGCGCAGGCCGATGTCCCCGGACCGGCCGGTCGTGATGAGCTCGACCACCTGGCTGTGGGTCACGCTCTCGGTCCGCACCTCCGCCGCCAGCCGGCCGAGGTAGAGGGCAGCGACGCGGTCGGAGACCTCCACGACGTCGTTCATGTTGTGCGAGATGAGCACCACGCCGAGCCCCTGGCCCGCGAGGCGGCGCACCAGATCGAGCACCTGGCGGGTCTGAGCCACCCCCAGTGCGGCGGTCGGCTCGTCGAGGAGCACGACCTTGCTGTTCCACAGCACGGCCTTGGCGATCGCCACCGTCTGGCGCTGTCCCCCGGACAGGCTGGCAACGACCTGGCGCACGCTCTTCAAGGTCCGCACGGACAGACTCGCGAGCACGTCACGCGAGCGGCGCTCCATGGTGTCCTCGTCCAGCGAGGGGCCCCGGCGCAGCTCCCGACCGAGGAACATGTTCTGGACCACGTCAAGGTTGTCGCAGAGGGCGAGGTCCTGGTAGACGACCTCGATGCCCAAGGCGGCGGCGTCCCGAGGGCTGTGCACGATCACCGGTCGGCCCTCGAAGAAGACCTCCCCGCTGTCGATCGGGTGGATCCCCGCCAAGCACTTGACCAGCGTGGTCTTGCCCGCACCGTTGTCGCCCACGAGGGCGGTCACCTCGCCCGGGTACACGGCGAAGTCGACGTCCTGGAGCACGTGCACGGGCCCGAAGCTCTTGTTGATGCGCTTCATCTCGAGGACGGGCGCCTCGGACATGGCTACTGCCTTCCCGCCGGTGGGACCTGCCCGGCCGGCCGTCAATGGCGGGACCGGCGCGACGGACCGGTCCGCGAGGCGGGCCACGACTCCCCGAAGGGAGAGGGCCCGCCGAGATGACCTGCGGGGACCGCCACCGGCGCGCCGACCGGCGGCGGTCCCCGACCTGGGTGTCAGCCGGCGTCACTCGGGGCGACGCCGGGCGGACCTCACTTCACGCCGTACTTGGCGCAGGCCGCCTGCAGGGCCGCGGTGCAGATCTCGGACGCCTTGTGGTACCCGTCCTTGACGACGTCCTCGACGTTCTGCGCGGTGATGGACACCGGGGTCAGCAGCACCGAGGGGACGTCCCGGTTGCCCTGGGCGTCGTGCGAGGTGCCGTTGGTCTGCGCGGTCTGGTTCTTGATCAGGGCGATCGCAAGGGTGGCGGCACCGTCCGCTTCCTTCTTGACGGCCTTGTAGACGGTCATGCACTGGTCGCCGGCGAGGATGTTCTGCAGGCCCTGCACGGTCGCGTCCTGCCCGGTCACCGGCGCCTTGAGGCCCACGCCCTTGAGGACGGTGATGATCGCGTTGCCCATGTCGTCGTTCGAACCGATGACGCCGTCGACCTTGTTGCCGGCCGCGGTGAGCAACTGCTGGAAGATGGTGCTCGCCTGCGCGCTGCTCCAGTTGGGCACGGACTGGTCGCCGACCTTGGTCCAACCGGCCGCGTACTTCGGGTCGAGAACGGAGTCGTAGCCCTGCTTGAACAGGGTCGCGTTGTTGTCCGTGGGCGAGCCGTTGATCTCGATGATCCGGGCGGCGGGCTTGGCCCCGATGCAGTCGACGAGTCCCTGGCCCTGCAGCTGGCCGACCTTCACGTTGTCGAAGGAGACGTAGTAGTCCGCGCTGCCGCCGAGGGTGAGCCGGTCGTAGTCGATGGTGCGGACCCCGGCGGCCTTGGCCTTGGCCTCGATCTGGGCCCCGGACGGGCTGTCCAGGTTCACGATGACCAGGACCTTGACCTTTTCGGCGATCATGGAGTCGGCGATGGTCGACATCTTGTTCTTGTCGCCGTCAGCGTTCTGGATGTCGGCCTTCACCCCTGCCGCTTGGAAGGCGGCGGTCAGGTAAGGACGGTCCGCCGTCTCCCAACGCACGGAGGACTGCGTGTCGGGGAGGATCACGCCGACGTCCGCGCCCTTGGACTTGCTGCTGCTCGAACCACACCCGGCGAGTGCGAGCGCGCCGACTGCCACCACTGCTGCCACTTTCAGGCCGGTCCTGCTCATACCTGGCTCCCAGGGTCCTCTCGGCCGGCGGCCACCATGCGCGCCGGTTCGTTGTGCCGGCGAACATACGTCCGCGCCCAGGGGGCGACCAGAGTTTTGGCCATATCGGTTCACGGATCAGCCTCGATCACTCACTGGGAGTGACCAGCACGACGGGTGGTGACGAGCGCCACATCGCCGGGCTGGTTCCAGGTGCCCACCGATTCCCCCTGCATCAGGACAGGATCGGACACAACGCACCGTCACGCACGCTCAAGAGCGGGCAGCCGAGAGCCGGGTCGTCAGGCAACCGAGGGCCGGCACCGCGGCGAAGAGGTCACGCCGAGCGCACCCTG
>CAZOWW010000014.1:0-49853 GCA_964583765.1 uncultured Kineosporiaceae bacterium | reverse complement strand
TTGACCCCGTGCGCGCTCAGCGCACCCTGTTGACCCCGTGCGCGCTCAGCGCACCCTGTTGACCCCGTGCGCGCTCAGCGCACCAGTTGACGGAGCACGTACTGCAGGATGCCCCCGTTGCGGTAGTAGTCCGCCTCTCCGGGGGTGTCGATCCGCACCAGGGCCTCGAAGGCCGTCGAACTGCCGTTCGCCCGGCGGGCACTGACCACGACCGTCGCCGGCGTGCGTCCGGAGTTGAGCGCGGTGATCCCCCGGATGTCGAGGATCTCCGTGCCGTCCAGTCCCAGGGAGGCGGCATCCTGCCCCGCCGGGAACTGCAGCGGCAGCACCCCCATCCCGATCAGGTTCGACCGGTGGATGCGCTCGTAACTCTCGGCGATCACGGCGCGCACGCCCAGCAGAGCCGTTCCCTTGGCCGCCCAGTCCCGGCTGGACCCGCTGCCGTACTCCTTGCCCGCCAGGACGACCAGCGGCACGCCGGCCCGGGCATAGGCCTGCGCCGCGTCGTAGATGGTCGTGCGGCGACCGCCGTCCAGGAAGTCCCGGGTGTACCCGCCCTCCACCCCGGGCAGGAGCAGGTTGCGCAGCCGGATGTTCGCGAACGTCCCCCGGATCATCACCTCGTGGTTCCCGCGGCGGGAGCCGTAGGAGTTGAAGTCCGCCCGGTCCACCCCGTGCGCGGCGAGGTGGAGCCCTGCCGGGCTGCCTGGCCGGATCGATCCGGCCGGACTGATGTGGTCAGTGGTCACGGAGTCGCCCAGGAGCGCCAGGACGCGCGCGCCCTGCAGGTCGGTGACCGGTTCCGGGTCCAGGGAGAGGTTCTCGAAGTACGGCGGCCTGCGCACGTAGGTGGAGTCCGGGTTCCAGACGAAGGTGTCCCCGGTCGGGGTCTCCAGGCCCTGCCACCGCTCGTCGCCCGCGAAGACGTCCGCATAGGCGTCGCCGAAGAGGTCGCCGGTCAGTGCCTCGTCGACCACGGAGCGGACCTCCTCCGGGCTCGGCCACAGGTCCGCCAGGTACACCGGCTCCCCCTGCGGGTCGTGGCCCAACGGGTCACGCACGAGGTCGGCGTCCATCGTCCCGGTCAGGGCGTAGGCCACCACCAGGGGCGGGGACGCCAGGTAGTTCAGGGTCACGTCGGGGTTGATCCGGCCCTCGAAGTTGCGGTTGCCGGAGAGCACCGCCGCCACGGCGAGCCCACCGTCCTGCACCGCCGTCGCGACGCCGTCCACGAGGGGCCCCGAGTTGCCGATGCAGGTGGTGCAGCCGAAGCCCACCACGTGGAAACCCAGCTTCTCCAGGTACGGCGTCAGCCCCGCGCGCGTGTAGTACTCGGCGACCACCTTGCTGCCCGGGGCCAGGGAGGTCTTCACCCACGGCGGCACGCTCAGGCCGCGCTCGACCGCCCGGCGGGCCAGGAGGGCGGCGGCGATCATCACGGAAGGGTTCGAGGTGTTGGTGCAGGAGGTGATCGAGGCGATCACCACCGCGCCCTGACCGAGGGCGAACCCCGCACCGTCCCCGCTCGTCGGCACGACGGCCGTGGCACCGGGGGCGGCCCCGCGTTCGGCCAGGGACTCGTGGAAGGCCTCGCGCGCCCGGGTGAGCGCGATCCGGTCCTGCGGGCGGCTCGGTCCGGCGATGCTGGGCACCACCGTCGAGAGGTCGAGCTCGAGGTACTCCGAGTAGGCCACGACCCGGTCCGGGTCGTGCCACAGCCCCTGGGCGCGGGCATAGGCCTCGACCAGGGCGATCTGGCCGGACGGGCGCCCGGTGAGCCGCAAGTAGTCCATGGTCACCTCGTCGATCGGGAAGATCGCGCAGGTGGAACCGAACTCGGGACTCATGTTTCCGATCGTGGCCCGGTTGGCCAACGGCACCGAGGCCACGCCCTCGCCGTAGAACTCGACGAACTTGCCCACCACGCCGTGGCGGCGCAGCTGCTCGGTGATCGTCAGCACCACGTCCGTCGCGGTGGCGCCCACGGGGATCTGCCCGGTCAGCCGGAAACCCACGACCCGCGGGATCAGCATCGAGACGGGCTGACCGAGCATCGCGGCCTCCGCCTCGATCCCGCCGACGCCCCAGCCCAGCACCCCGAGCCCGTTGACCATGGTGGTGTGCGAGTCGGTCCCCACGCAGGTGTCCGGGTAGGCCCGTACGGCCGGGCCCCCCGCCGGGGAGTCACCCGCGGCGGAGGCGTCGGGGGCCACCTCCGCCGTCATGACGACCCGCGCCAGGTGCTCCAGGTTCACCTGGTGGACGATCCCGGTACCGGGCGGGACCACCTTGAACCCGTCGAAGGCGGTCTGGCCCCACCGCAGGAACTGGTACCGCTCGCGGTTGCGCCCGTACTCGATCGCCATGTTCGTGGCCAGCGCGTCGCGACTGCCGAACCGGTCGACGATCACCGAGTGGTCGATGACGAGTTCCGCGGGGGCGAGCGGGTTGATCCGCGACGGGTCCCCACCCAGCTCGGCGACCGCCTCGCGCATGGTGGCGAGGTCGACGACGCAGGGCACCCCGGTGAAGTCCTGCATCACCACGCGGCCGGGAGTGAACTGGATCTCGGTGGACGGCTCCGCCTGCGGGTCCCAGGCGGCCAGGGCCCGGATGTGCTCCGCGGTGATGTTCGCGCCGTCCTCGCTCCGCAGGAGGTTCTCCAGCAACACCTTGAGGGCGAACGGCAGGCGCTCGGCCCCGGCCACGGCGGACAACCGGAAGATTTCGTACCCGGCGTCGCCGACCTCGAGGACACCCCTGGCTCCGAAGCTGTCCTTGCTCACGTTGCTCACCGGTCGCTCCCTCGCGCCTCGTCCGGCACCTGCCGTGACGACCTCACGGCACGAAGTATCTTGACATCAAGATACTTCGTGCCGTGAGGGACCGCAATGAGCCCCGGACCGCAGACGGGCACCCACCCGCCGGGTCAGGCCCGACAACACCCTTCACCTTCAGGACTCGCGGTTGAACAGCCGTCTCGACCAGAGGTACCCACCCGCTGCGATGCCGGCACACCAGACGAGGGCAATCCCGGCGTTGCTCCCGATCGGCTCGTCCATCAGCAACCCGCGCAGGGTCTCGACGATCGGGGTGAACGGCTGGTACTCCGCGAACCAGCGCAGGCCGGCGGGCATCGAGTCGGTCGGGACGAACCCGCTGCCGAGGAAGGGCAGCAGGACGAGCGGCATGGGCAGATTGCTCGCGGTCTCGACACTGCCGCTCACCTGACCGAGCGCGACGGACAACCAGATGAGGGCGAAGGTCACCACCGCCAGGAATCCGGCCGTGGCCAGCCAGGCGCCCGGCCCCGCGGTGGGGCGGAAGCCGACCAGCAACGCCACCCCAATCACGATCGACAGGCTCAACGCCGCCTGGATCATGCCGCCCAGGACATGTCCGGTCAGCACCGAGACGCGGGCGATGTGCATCGTGCGGAACCGGGTGATGATGCCTTCGGTCAGGTCCATGGCGATCGAGATCGCCGTCCCCTGCACCGTGGAGGTCACGGTCATCAGGATGATCGCGGGCGCCACGTAGTTGGCGTACGTGGCGCGTGCGCCGGCTGCGCCGCCGGACACCGCCGCGCCGAGCCCGGCCCCCAGAGTGCCGCCCAATACGTAGACGAACAGCAGCAGGAAGACCACGGGCATGGCGACGAGCATCACCGTCATCGACGGGTAGCGCAGCATGCGCCGGAGATTGCGGCGCAGCATCGTCACCGAGTCGCGTACCGGATGGAATCGGAGAGCCTCCGTCGCCGGGCCGGTGAGGGTGAGGCTGTTCATGAGGTGACCCCCTTCTCGTCGGTGGAGTTGCCGGTGAGGGCGAGGAAGACGTCGTCCAGATCGGGGGTGTGCACGGACAGCTCCTCGACCTCGACGGCCCGATCGTCCAGCCGGCCGATCAGGGTCCTCAGTGAGCGCAGGCTGCCGTCACCGGGCACTCGCAGCGTGAGGGCGTCACCGCCGGGCGAGGCCTCCCCCAAGACGCCCAGAGCCGCGTCGAGGCGCCGTCGGTCGGCGAACCGCAGGCGGACGTGCCCACCTCCGATGCGGCGCTTCAGTTCCTCCGCAGAGCCCTCGGCGACCACACGACCGCCGTGGAGGACCGCGATCCGGTCCGCCAGCGCATCGGCCTCCTCCAGGTACTGCGTGGTCAGGAAGATCGTGACGCCACCGGCCACCAGCTCCCGGACGATCTGCCACATGGTCCGGCGGCTGCGCGGGTCGAGCCCGGCGGTCGGCTCGTCGAGGAAGATCACTTCCGGGTTGCCGATCAGGGTCATCGCCAGGTCGAGCCGGCGCAGCATGCCCCCGGAGTAGGTGGACGCCGCCTTCCCCGCCGCCTCGACCAGGTCGAACCGCTCGAGCAGGCGAGTGGCGCGCCGCCGTCCCTCACCCCGGGCGAGGTGGTGCAGGTCCGCCATCAGCCGCAGGTTCTCCTCGCCGGTGAGCAGCTTGTCCACCGCGGAGAACTGCCCGGTGACACCGATCGAGGCCCGCACCGCGTCCGGTTCGCGGACGAGATCGTGCCCGGCCACCTGCGCCTCACCGGCCTCGGGCGCGATCAGGGTGGAGAGGATCTTGACTGTGGTGGTCTTCCCGGCACCGTTCGCGCCCAGCAGGGAGAAGACCGTTCCCCGCGGCACGTGCAGATCGACTCCGTCGAGGACGACTCGACCGGCGAAGGACTTCTGCACCCCGGTCGCCGTGATCGCAGGCTGGGATCGTGTGGCGGTCATGGTCGCCCTTCCGGAACCGATGATGGGTCAGGAGCGATGCACCGTGATGTCGCCGTAGGACGTCCGGCCATGGATCTCGACCACCCGGTCGGCGTCGTCGGGCCGGGTGGCGTCGCTCAGCAGATTGCGCACCTGGCCGAATCCGGTGTGGACATCGAGCCAGGCGACGGCGCCCTCGGCGATGCCGATGTCCAGGTCCCCCATCGCGGTGCCGAGGACGATCGAACCGTGGCTCACCTCACCGAGACGGATGCCACCGTTGGAGGTCTTCACGTCGGCCCCTGCGCCGGCCCGGTCCACCTGGATGTCGCCGTTGGCGGAGCGAACCCGCAGGTCACCCGTGATCTTCTCGATCACGGTGTCACCGTTGGAGTTCTTGATCACCGCAGTGCCCTCGACCCCGCCGACCCGGATCTTGCCGGAACCGGTGGAGATCTCGGCGTTGCCGTTCACGCCGTCGACGGTGATGTGCCCCACCGAGGTGTCCAGGCGCAGCGGGCCGGTTCGTTCGGCCCACACATTGCCGGCCGAGGTCTTGAGCCGGCACTGTCCGAGCCGGCCGGCACAACGGATGTCACCCACCTGCAGCTCGACGGACAGGTCGGAGCCGACCGGGAGGTCGATGAGCACGTCCACCGATCTGGTCCTGCGGGAGAAGTCGAAGGCACGCACCCTCGGACCGGTGACCCGCAGCACGCCTTCGGTGTGGTCGATCCTGACCTGCTGGGCGGCCTTCACGTCGGACTGGTCGGTCGCATCACTGGGGCGGACCTCGACGGAGGTGTCGGCGCGGTCGCTCGCGCTGATCCGGACGTGGCCGACGCCGAGTTCCAGGGTGACGGAGATCGGTTCGAGTGTCTGGTAAGTGGGCATGGTTGTCCCCGAATCATGGGTGGGTGAGACGTCCCCGCAGGTGAGAGCGGGTGTGGCACGCCAGAGCGGCTATCGAAGGACGGGGTGGGTGCGGCAGGACGAGTGGCGCGATCAGTGCACCCAGCCGGTGAAGCGCTGTGGGGCGCGTTTCGCGCCGGTGGGTGGCTCGGAACGCTGTTCCCGGTCCGAGCGCTGCAGTCCGGCGGCGGCCGCCCGGACCAGCCAGGAGTTGACCGAGCGATGCTCCCTGGCCGCGGCCTCCTCGATCGCGGCCTTGAGCTGTTCGGGCAGGCGGACGTTGATCCGGGCGACGGGACCGTCCTCAGCGAGCGGCGGCTCGCCGTCCGACGGACCGTCGGCCCTCGCCGCGACATCCCCGACGGCGAGGCCGACGGGTTCGGCGGGCGGCACGGTCACGACGAAGTTCGGGTCACGACCCCGCAGACGCAGTTCCACCGAGCCCGGAGCCAGATCCCGGGTGATCTCGTCAGCCGCAGCCGACAGCGTGTCCAGCAACGTCATCCGGATCGCCGACTCGAGCGACCCGGTCAGGCACTCCACCAGCGCGCGGGCCTCGTCGCCACCGGCTTCGGCGAGCGTGGCGAACTCGCGTCCGAGGTTGCTCACATACGAGGTCAAGTCCATGGCGCCATCATGGCACCAGAGTGGCGCCATACGCAAGCCAAATTGGCACCACTCATGGCGCCACTCGCCGCCACAATGTGGCACCAAGGGGGTCGTGGACAGCCCACCGGCGGGGGAATCAACCCTGGACGACGTCCCTCGACGGCTCGTCGCATGGCGCCGACTCATCGCCCGCCGAGGGCTCGAACACCGCGAGGCACTCCACGTGGTGGGTCATCGGGAAGAGATCGAACACCCGCAGCGCAGCCAGCCGGTACCCGCAGGATGCCGCCACCGCCACGTCCCGGGCCAGGGCCGCCGGATCGCACGCGAGGTACGCGATCACCCGCGGCCGCGCGGCGGTCAGCCGCTCGATCACTCCCCGCCCGGCGCCCGCCCTCGGCGGATCGAGCACCACGACATCCACCCCGCGGTCCGGCCGTTCCGCCCCGGACGGCACGCCACCCGAAGGCACTGCTCGTGCTGCCGGGCCGGCCCCCGCCGGGGCACCGTGCCCCACCGGCGCGCCCACCTCCGCTGCCGCGCCGTCCCGCACCGGCGTGCTCTCGCCGGTTGTGGCACCGTGCCCGAGCAGCCGGGGCAGCACCTGCTCCACCCGACCGTGTTCGAGCCGGACATGCGCCTCGCCGTGCAGGTTGCGCCGGGCATCGGCAGCGGCCCGGGTATCCGACTCCACGGCGATCACCGACCCCGGCCCGTCCGGACCGTCGCCGGCCACCGCGACGGCGAGTCCCACGGAGAACAGGCCCGCCCCGCTGTACAGATCCAGGGCGCGCTCCCCCGGCCGCGCCGCGACCGCGGCGAGCACCGCGTCCAGGAGGGTCTGCGCCGCACCGCGGTGCACCTGCCAGAAACCCGCTCCGCTGACCCGCAGGCGGCGCGGGACACCGGCCACGACCACGACCTCCTCGACCCAGGTCCGCCCAGTGATCCGGCGCACCTGCCCGGAGGGCTCGCGGGCGCTGGTCGAGCACTCGGCCGCCAACGGGGGGATCGACCACTGCCCGGTGTGCGCCCCCCGGCCCGTCCGGATCGGCCTGCCGTCCGGGGAAGGCCCCGAAGGCGCCGGCTCGACGACGAGCAGCGGCGCCTCACCCGAGGACGGCGCCACCACCTCCACCGCCGCGGTCCCCGGCCACCGGCCGCGCCACGGGGCGACGCGCGCGATGCCCGGCGCGACGATGGGACACCCGCCGATCGGCACGACCTCCCGGGAGCGGTGCCGGCGCAGACCCAGCCGCCCGGCCGCGTCGACGGCGAAGCGTGCCCGGCTGCGCCAGGCGAGGCCCCCCTCGTCCCCGGGGACCGCCTCCACCCTCAGGTGGGGCCACTCCAGCTGCGCCAGGCGCCGCAGTTGCTCCTGGACGATGCCCGCCTTGATCTCCCGCTGGGTGTCGAGCGCGGCGTGCTGCCAGTCACAACCTCCGCAGCCTCCGGGACCGGACACCTGGCAGGTGGGCCGTACCCGGCCGGGGGCGGTCTGCAGCACCTCCACCGCGTCGGCACGCCAGAACCGGTCTCCGGCCTCGCCCTGGGTGACCCTGGCGAGGACGACCTCGCCCGGCAGGGTGTGCCGGACGAACACCACCCGCCCCTCGTGCCGGGCCACGCAGTGACCACCGTGGGCGGCCGGACCCACCTCCAGGCGCAGCAGGGGGAACGACCCGGGTCCGTCACTCGGTGTCCGGACCGGATCCCCGGGGGTGCGGGTGTCCGTGTCCGGTTCTTCTCCTCGCGGAGGAAGTCCTCCGGTCGTCACGGGGCCGGACGTCCGCGGCCGCTGCCACCGGTCGGGGACGGGGAGTCGGACGCCGTGGCCCCATTCCCGGCCGCCGGACCGGATCCGTCCGCCGGTGCGGGGCTCCCCCCGCTCGCCGAGGACGCGTCCGACCCGCCCGGAGCACGGCGGGCCGCTCCCGGATCCTGGGCGACGTCGTCCTCGACCATCCCGTCCGCGTGCCCGCGACGGATCTGCCCCGGTGCCACCCCCCACTCGGACCGGTCCTCCAGGCCCTCGGAGGACTTGAGCTGCCACGGCACGCTCGCCACCATCACCCCGGGAGTGAAGTGCAGCCGGCTCTTCAGCCGCAGGGCGCTCTGGTTGTGCAGGATGTGCTCCCACCAGTGGCCCACGACGTACTCGGGGACGTAGACCACGACCAGGTCCCGCGGGCTCTCCTTGCGGATCTCCCGGACGTGCTGCACCACGGGACGGACGATCTCCCGGTAGGGGGACTCCACGGTCCGCAGCGGCACGGGCAGGTCGTAACGGTCCCACTCCTCCTGCAGCGCCCGGGTCTCCTGCGGATCGACCATGATCGTGAGGGCCTCGAGGAACGACGGCCGGGAGGCGCGCGCGTAGGCGAGGGCCCGCAACGTCGGTTTGTGGATCTTCGAGACGAGCACCACCGCGTGCACCCGTGGCGGGAGCACGCGCACCGCGGCGCCCTCGTTGACCTCCAGTTCGGCCTGCACCGTGGTGTAGTGCCGACGGATGGCGACCATGAGCCCGAAGAGGATGGCCATCGCGAGCAGCGCGAGCCAGGCCCCGTGCTCGAACTTGGTGATCAGCACGATGGCGAGCACGATGCCGGTGATGGTCAGGCCGATCGTGTTGATGATGCGCGAGCGCTGCATCCGGCGGCGGTTCGCGGCGTTCGTCTCCGTCCGCAGCAACCGCGTCCAGTGCCGCACCATGCCGGTCTGACTCGTCGTGAACGAGATGAACACGCCGACGATGTACAGCTGGATCAGGCGGGTCACGTCCGCGTCGAAGGCGAGGATCAGCATGGCCGCGGCCCCGGCCAGGAAGAGGATCCCGTTGCTGAACGCCAGGCGGTCCCCGCGGGTGTACAGCTGCCGCGGCATGAGGTCGTCCCGCGCGAGGATCGAGGCCAGCACCGGGAAGCCGTTGAAGGCGGTGTTCGCGGCCAGGACGAGGATGATCCCCGACGTCGCGGCGATGAA
The DNA here is from genome assembly GCA_964583765.1 of uncultured Kineosporiaceae bacterium. Classification (GTDB taxonomy): domain Bacteria; phylum Actinomycetota; class Actinomycetes; order Actinomycetales; family Kineosporiaceae; genus CAZOWW01. Next base: position 40,624 of record CAZOWW010000014.1, on the reverse strand, counting down.
GTAGAAGCCCGGGCTGAAGCCGGAGAAGAGCGCGTGCGCGATCTGCGCGATGACCGGGTCCTGCACGTAGCTGCTGCCGACGGGCGCGCCGTGCAGGGTCAGCTGGTCGGCCGGGAACTCGGCGAAGCGCACGTGCATCAGGTTGGCCAGGGCGATGACGCCCACCAACATGGTGATGGCGATCCCGCCGAGCAGCGCCAGCGTGGTCGCCGCGTTGCGGCTCTTCGGCTTCCGGAAGGCCGGGACGCCGTTGCTGATCGCCTCGACCCCGGTCAGGGCGGTGCAGCCGGAGGAGAACGCGCGCAGGAGCAGGAATGCGCCACCGATGCCGACCAGCCCGTGCTCGAACCCGGCCTCGGGACGCAGTCCGAACTGGGCACTGGCCGCCTGGGGGAGGGCGCCGAACAGGTACCGGCTGAGTCCGTACAGGCACATGCCGATGATCCCGACCATGAAGGCGTAGGTGGGGATCGCGAACGCGGTGCCCGACTCGCGCACCCCGCGCAGGTTCATGGTCATCAGCAGCACCACGAGGCAGACGGAGAACACCGCCTCGTGGCCACGCAGCGAAGGCACCGCGGCGCTCACGTAGTGCGCCCCCGAGGACACGGACACCGCGACCGTGAGCACGTAGTCGCACAGGAGCGCGCTGGCCACGGTCAACCCCGCACGAGCACCCAGGTTGGTCGTGGCCACCTCGTAGTCCCCGCCGCCCGAGGGGTAGGCGTGCACGTTCTGGCGGTAGGAGGCGACCACGATGAGCATCACGAAGACGACGGCCAGGGCGACCCAGGGGGACATCGTGAGCGCGCCCACCCCCGCGAGGGCCAACGTGAGGAAGATCTCGTCCGGGGCGTACGCCACCGAGGAGAGAGCGTCGGAGGCGAAGACCGGCAGCGCGATCCGTTTGGGCAGGAGCGTCTCGGACAACCGTTCACTGCGGAAAGGCTGCCCGAGCAGCACCCGCTTGACGGCGTCACCAAAGGGCAGCACGAACACCCATCCTAGGTCGGCACCCACCGGACAGCCGCGCTGCCCCGCGCGACGAGGGTCACGTCCCTGTCCCCCCGAACGCACCGGCGTGCCCCACGCGACTCGCCGGGATGGAGATCCGATGCGGGGTACTGTCCACCGGGGCGGTACCGCGGGCGAGCGCCCGTGTACCGTCACGCCAGAGTGGGGTGAACTCAGCGGACCCCACCCGCCGGAGCATCGCGAATCCGGGGAACAGTGGAGGCAGCCGGGACATGCATTTCGTGATCATGGGGTGCGGGCGGACCGGGGCGACCGTGGCCCAGATGATCGAGGCCCGGGGGCACACCGTGTCCGTGGTGGACCAGAACCCGACCTCGTTCAGCCGCCTCGGCGCGAACTTCGAGGGACGCCGGGTGACCGGGCTCGGCTTCGACCGGGACACGCTCACCGAGGCCGGGATCCAGGACGCCTACGCCTTCGCCGCGGTGAGCAACGGCGACAACTCGAACATCCTGGCCGCCCGGGTGGCCCGGGAGACGTTCGGCGTGAGTCACGTGGTCGCCCGGATCTACGACCCGGGCCGGGCCGAGGTCTACCAGCGTCTGGGTGTGCCCACCGTGGCCATCGTCAAGTGGACGGCGGACCAGATGGTCCGGCGGCTCCTGCCGGCCGGAGCGGCACCCGAGTTCCGGGACGCCTCGGGTGGCCTCGTCCTCGCCGAGGTGCAGGTTCACCGTGGCTGGGTGGGGCATCGCATGCGCACCATCGAGGCCGCCACGGGAGCCCGGGTGGCCTACCTGACCCGGCTCGGCGACGGAATCATCCCCACCGGCGACACCGTCTACCAGGAGGGCGACCTGGTGCACCTGATGCTCCGCGAGGTGGATGTCCCCCGGGTCGAGGGTTGCCTGGCCACCGCGCCCCAGCAGAAGGACGGCCACTGATGCGTATCGTCATCGTCGGAGCCGGCAGCGTCGGTCGCTCCATCGCCCAGGAACTGCTCACGAACGGGCACCGCGTGCTCCTGATCGACCGTGACCCGAGCGCCATCCGGGTGGCCAGCCTGCCGGACGCCGAGTGGTTGCTCGCCGACGCCTGCGAGACCCTCGCCCTGGCCGAGGCCGGCCTGGCCGACTGCGACGTCGTGGTGGCGGCGAGCGGCGACGACAAGGTCAACCTGGTCGTGTCCCTGCTCGCGAAGACCGAGTACGGGGTGCCCCGCACGGTCGCGCGGGTGAACAACCCGAAGAACGAGTGGATGTACGACGAGGCGTGGGGTGTGGATGTCGCGGTGTCCACCCCGCGCGTCATGACCGCCCTGGTCGAGGAAGCCGTCTCGGTCGGCGACCTGGTCCGGATCTTCACCTTCCAGCAGGGCCGGGCCACGATGGTCGAGATGACCCTGCCCAGTGACTCCCCCCTCGCCGGCACGCGGGTCGCCGAGGTGGCCCTGCCCCAGGACACCGTGCTGGTCGGGATCATCCGCTCGGACCGTCTGATCTCCCCGAGCCGGGACGACACGCTCGAGGCCAATGACGAACTCATGTTCATCACCATCCCCGAGCACGAGGACGACCTGCAGCGCCTGTTGAGTCCGACCCGACACGGCAAGCAGGCGGTCCCGGCCACCGCGGAGGCCGGGACCGAGTGACCTGACCCGCCGGAGACGGGGGGGCTCAGGTTCCCGTGGCGGTCGGGGTCGATCCGGCGGTCGCGTGCTCGGTTCCGGCTCCGCCCCCGGTGGCCCCAGCGGCAGTTCCGTCCCCGGCGGCCTGGGCAGCATCCGTCTCCGTGCGCTCGTCGTCGGGCGCCTCCGTGCCGGCGGGATCGATCCCGGCCGCCTCCCGCAGCGCCTTCACGATGGGCACGCCGCGCAGGAGCACCCAGGAGAGCCAGATCGTCACCCCGAAGAGCGGCAGCCCGAGCACGACGTTCACCGCGCCGAGGACCGCCGTCCGGCTCATCGCCCACAACGGCACCTGGATGGCCAGCCGCAGGCCGAACATGGCCGCCCAGAGCCAGGTCACCTGCTGGTAGACCCGCCGCCGCTCCCGGACCGCCCGCCAGGACGTGCCCTCGCCCAGGAGCAGGCCCAGGACCAGGCCCAGGACCGGCCAGCCCACCAGCGCGGAGACCGCGTAGACCGTCCCGTAGCCGAGGTTCTTCAGGATGCTCGGCAGGAAGAAGTTCTGTGAGTGGCCGGTCCAGACCGCGACCACGGCCCCCAGAGCGATGCCGAAGAGGCCCCCGACGGCTTGCATCAGGGTCTGCCGGGCGACGAGCCGCCAGATCGCCAGGACCACCGAGGGCGTCACGGCCGCGATCACCGAGACCCACAGGTCCGAGGTGAATCCCCAGACGAGCGAGAACACCGTGATCGGCACCACGGACTCCAGGAGTCCCCGCACCCCGCCCATGGACGCCATGAGGTCGATGTCGCCGTCCTCGCGGGTCACCAGGGTCTGCGCGAGCATCTGCCGGACACCTTCGCTGACCGAGGTCAGGACCTGTTCCTGGTCCGACTCGTCGCGACCCGCCACCGACTCGCTCCCCCCGTGCTCAGTCACCGAGCCTCGGCACCAGGTCGTAGCGGGGGTTGAAGACGACCGTGCGGCCGTCCACCTCACTGACCATGCCGCTGGCCCGCATCCGCCGGCCCGGGTCGATGCCCGCGATCTGACGGCGGCCGAGCCACACCAGGGCCAGGCTCCCGGTGCCGTCGAAGAGCTCGGCCTCCAGGGCCGGCACCCCGGCGCGGGGTCGCAGGGTCACCGATCGCAGGGTCCCGCAGACCGTCGCCGCGTGCCGGGGCACCAGCGAGCCGATCGGGGTGCCACCGAGCCGGACCGCCTCCACGCGTTCCTCCTCGGCGTGCAACTCGTGCTGGGGCAGGATCAGCCCGGCCAGCTTCGCCCGCAGTCCCCCTCGGTCCGCGCGCTGCTCCTCACCCATGGCGCCAGGGTATCCGCCGCTCATCGGATCTCGGTGATCTCGGGACCCCGCTCGAAGGGCCGCAACGGGTCACGGCCGTCGTCCTCGGCCTCCGGGTCCGGGTCGGTCGGCCCGGCATCGGGCAGGCGCAGCGCCAACAGCTCGCGCGGAGCCATCGCCTCGGAGCCCCGCACGATCACCACGTCGCGCACGATCTCCTCGAGATCAGCGGCAGCCTCGGGCTGGTAGGCGGCGGCACCGTGGAAGACCGCACGCAGGAACCACCGCGGGCCGTCCACCCCGGTGAACCGCGTCGGCTGGTGAGCGGTGCGCCCGTCCGGGGTGCGCACGGGCAGGCGCGCCAGCAGTTCGCGCCCGAACGGGCCGGGAACCTCGTCCACGGTGCCGCCCTGCCGGGTGACGCTCGTGGCGATCTCGGCACGGATCTCGTCCCAGATGCCGGCGCGGCGGGGAGCCGCGAACGCCTGGAGCTGGACGGCCGACCCCTTGAGCGCCACGGTGGCCGCGGTGACGCGCCCCGTCGCCTCCTCCACCTCCAGCCGCAGCTCCATGCCGTCCCTGCCGCGCAGTCGCAGGGCTCCCAGGTCCACGTACGCGCCCTCGGCCTCGGGAGCCTCGGTGACGTCCCAGGGGCCGCCGGTCCTCTCCTGCGGCTCGGAGGTCTCGGGCTCCGGGTCGCTGCTCCGGGTGGGTTCCTCCGACACCGCTTCGGCGGACTCCTCGACGGTGGTGTTCTTGCGACGGAACAGGCTCACAGGATCTTCCTCTCCGCGGGGAGGTCCCCGTGGTCGCGGGTCGGTGCACTGGACGTGGACGATGCGGGGCCGCTCCCGAAGCCCCCCGTGGACCCGAACCCGCCGTGCCCGCGCGCCGAGCCGGGCAACCGCTCGACCTCCACGAACCGGGGCGTCTCCACCCGTTGGACGACGAGCTGGGCGATCCGGTCCCCCCTGTGCAGGACGACGGACTCGCGAGGATCGGTGTTGAGCAGGGTCACCCGGATCTCGCCGCGGTAGCCGGCGTCCACCGTGCCCGGAGCGTTGACCACGGTCACGCCGTGTCTTGCCGCCAGACCCGAGCGCGGATGGACGAAACCCGCATAACCGTGGGGCAACGCGAGCGCGATCCCGGTGGGGACGGTGGCGCGCTCGCCCGGGGCCAGGGAGACGTCCACCGTGGTGGACAGGTCCACGCCGGCGTCTCCGGGGTGCGCCTGGGCCGGGACCGCCGCGGTCGGGTCCAACCGGCACAGAAGGACCTCGACCGTCTCCCCCCGCGGTGCGGATCCGGGCGTACCCATCATCGGGCTCTCCTCACGGGAGCAGCGTATCCGGCCCTGGTCCGCGCCCACGCGAGCGGCGGCGGTCGGCGCGCGGAGCTGACACCCTGTGCTCATGGTCACGGTCCCCGGCCCGAGCGAATCCGCCGCGAGCGAACCCTGGGCACGCGAACCGGGTGCAGGTGAGCCCGGTCCACGCGCGCTCCATCATGAGCGGCTGGTCCCGGGGCCGGGTGGCTGGCTGCTGCTGGCCGGCTTCTGCGGGTCGCTGGCCCTGGTCTTCCTTCCCCTCCTGGGCCCGGCTGCCACCGGGGTCCTGGCCGGAGGGCTGAGCGTGCTGTTCGGCGGGCTCCTGCTGCGCGCCACACCGACGGTGTCGGTGGCGGAGGGCTGGTTCCACGCCGGACGGGCCCGGATCCCCCTGGCCTGCCTGGGCGGGGTGGAGGAGCTGTCGCCGGAGGCCATGCGGCGGGCCTGCGGTACGGATCTCGACGGCCAGGCCTACCTGTGTCTGAGAGGCTGGGTGCACACGGGGGTGCGGGTGCAGGTGCGGGATCGCGACGACCCGACGCCCTACTGGGTGGTGGCCACGAGGAGGCCGCGCGACCTCGCGCGGGCGCTCCGGGCCGTGGACAGCTCCCCCGAGCCGCCCGGGGCGACGGCTCCGCCGGAGCCGTCCGGGGTGGCGGGTTCCCCCGCAGCGTCCGGTACGGCGTGCTCCCCCGCCGCCGAGGAGCATGCCGAGCGGGCCCGCGACACAGCGGACTGATCCCGGCCGGGATCGGCCCTCTGCGACGACCGCAGGCACGGGCCCGCGCTGATCGGCATCAAGCGGCGCATTCCTTGCAGATCAGCCGGCTGCCGTCCTCGCGTGCCAGCTGGCTGCGGTGATGCACCAGGAAACAGCTGGTGCAGGTGAACTCGTCGGCCTGGCGCGGCAGCACCCGCACCGAGAGCTCCTCGTTGGACAGGTCGGCGCCGGGCAGCTCGAACCCTTCTGCCGCCTCGGTCTCGTCCTCGTCGACGACAGCCGAGACCTTGTCGACCCTTCGGGCCTTGAGCTCCTCGATGGAGTCCTCGCCCAGGTCATCGTCGGTCTTGCGCGGTGCGTCGTAATCAGTCGCCATAGGGAGTCACGCTCCGGAGGTGTCGAAGTGGTCGTCGGTCGTCCCATCGGTATCCGTGGGCAGGTCGTGGAGCGTGCCCGGAAGACCACGTCGTCCGAACCGGACCTTGCACGGCCTGGTGTCGCGGTAACGCGCCCCGCAGCGTTTTTGTGCCCCCACGGAGAGGCGATTCTGCACCACACGGGTTTGGGTCCTGACCACGGGGCAGCACGTCATGTTTCCTCGGTGACCTGTGCTTCGTCACAGAGGGTCTTCTGTAAGAAACGAAGAGTCAAGCCGAGCCCGCAAGTTCGTCCTCTCGGTGCCCCGACCCCCGGCCGTTCGGTCGACGGACCCGTCACGGTCCGCCGATCACAGGTTTCGTAGGATTCCGACCTCTCGGACGCGCATCGGTGACGATCAGTCAGCCCCGGCGCCGAGAGCACTCAACTCACCGGCGAGGACGTCACTCAGCGGTGCCGCGGCGGCGACGGTCATGTGTTCCCCCGCAGGGACGCCGTCAATCCCCCGTACCTGCCCACCAGCCTCTGTGACGATCAACACGCCCGCGGCCATGTCCCACACGTTCAGCCCACGCTCGTAGTAGGCGTCGACCTGGCCCGAGGCCACCATGCACAGGTCCAGGGACGCCGCACCCATGCGACGGATGTCCCGGACCCGCCCCAGCAGCCCGGCCAGGACCCGGGACTGGGCGATCCGCCGCTCGGCCCGGTACCCGAACCCCGTGGCCACGAGGGCACCCTCCAGCGCCGGGGGAGCCCCGAGCCGCAACTGCCGGCCGTCCAGGAAGGCGCCTCCATCCGCGGCCGCGGTCCAGGTCAACCCGGAGACCGGGTTGTGGACGCATCCGGCCAGAGGGCGCCAGGCTCCCGGCTGCTGCGGGTCCCCGCTCACCACAGCCACGCTCACCGCGAAGGCCGGGATGCCGTAGACGAAGTTCACGGTGCCGTCGATCGGATCGACCACCCAGGTCAGGTCGCTGTCGCCGGTGCCCAACCCGACCTCCTCACCGAGGATCGCGTCCTGCGGGCGCCGCTCCGCGATCAACGCGCGCAGCAGCGACTCCACCTCACGGTCGGTCGCGGTGACGACGTCGGTGGGGCTGCTCTTCGTGTCGGCGACCGCGGCCCCGCTCGTTCCCCGCGACCGGATCAGCTCCCCGGCACGCCGCGCGAAGGTCTCGGCGAGCTGTCGCAGCTCCTCGGTGTCCACGGATCGGTCCAGCTCCGGGGTCCGGCTCACGCTCACGGTCTCCTCCTGCTCCACGGTCGGCCTCGGTCCCACGATCGGTCCTGGTCCCACGGTCGGCTTCGGTCTCACGGTCGACCTCGGTCCCACGGTCGGCGCTGACCGGTCCCCGCCGGTTCTGCCGCACCGGACGGTGCGTCAGTGGCATCCTCGCCGTTCGGCAGCCGGCGCTCTCCTCCGGGGCCCTGCGTGCCCACCCAGGGCCCGGCGCTCTCCCCCGGGGTCCCACGGGGACCAGAACGACGTCACGCCCCGCAGCGCAGCGCCTCCGCCCCCACGACCTCACCGGCGCAGGGCGTCACCGCCCCCACGACGTCACCGTCCGCAGACCACCGGCCGCGGACCACGCGGACCCGGACAGCAGCCGACCGGGCACTCGGTCACGCCCGGACCACGGGCCCCCACCACCGGCCGCGCAGGCCGTTCCCCCCGCGCCTCTGCGGCCCGTTCCAGGAGCAGGTCGACCAGCCCGCCGACGAAGCGCGGATGGGTACCCACGGTCGCGGCCCGCACGAAGGGCAGCCCGAGCCCGGCCGCGGTCTCCCGGGCCTGGGTGTCCAGGTCGAAGACCACCTCCATGTGGTCCGAGACGAAGCCGATCGGCACCACGACCACTCCCGCCCCCACGGAGTCCGGGGCCGTCCGTCCCCGGGCAGGGCCGGTGGCCAGTTCCCGCAGGCGGTCGTTCACGTCGGGTTCCAGCCATGGCTGTCCAGGGGCACCGGAGCGGGAACAGAACACCAGGTCCCAGGGCCAGGGCACGCCCAACTCCCGGGCGACGCCCTGCGCCACGACCTCGCACAGGTCGCGGTGCTCGGCCAGGTAGGCACCACCCCGGGGGCCCGAGCCCTCGGCCAGCTGCTCGGGCAGGGAGTGTGTGACGAACAGCAGCCGCCCGCGCCGAGGCCGGGCGGGCTCCGCCGGAGCAGAACCCTCCCGGGATCCCCCGGCTGTGAAGACGTCACGCGGCGAGGTGGAGACTCCACGCGACGAGGTGGCGAGCAGGCGCCGGGCGGCGGCGACCGTGGCCTCCGTCACCGGCCCTGCGTAGCCCGGGTGGTTCGCGTAGTGCCGCACCCGGTCCAGGTGCAGCCTGCCGGTCAGACCAGCCGTCGCCAGGGCACCGGCCAGGTCCTCACGGTACTGCCGGCACCCCGAGTAGCTGGAGAACGCACTGGTCAGGACCACCAGCAGGCGGCGCGCCCCGGCCTCGCCGGCCCGGGCGAGGGCCCCGTCCAGGAAGGGGTGCCAGTTGCGGTTGCCCCAGTACAGGGGCACGTCGAGATCACGGCTGGCCAGTTCGTCCGCGAGGGCGGCGAGCAATGCGCGGTTCTGGTCGTTGATGGGGCTGCGCCCACCCCGGTCGAGGTAGTGCCGGGCCACCTCGGCGAGCCGTTCCTCGGGGATCCCCCGGCCGCCGGTCACCTTCGTCAGGAACGGCCGCACGTCCTCCGGACGCTCCGGCCCGCCGAACGAGACCAACACCACACCGTCGTAGGGGCTCAGCGGGTCCGAGACCCGCCCGTGATGCCAGCCAAACGTCTGCGGAGCGGTCCGCCCGCTCCCGTCGCCCGCCGCGCCGGTCCCCTCCACGAGGGGTCTCAGGGGTTCGGTGTCCACCCCTCGATCCTCGCAATACTTCGCCCCAGGCGCCGAACCGGTCCGAGCACCTTGCCGTGGACCGTAGGATCGAAGTCGCGCCACGCCAAGCGACGTGCTTCGGATCCACCCGATCCGATGGCACCCTCGAGACCAGCGTCGAGCGGAGGGAACAGCCATGCAGGACGTCTCGCTCGTCGGCGTGCACGACGATGGCGAGCATCTCGTCCTCAGCACCGCTGACGGCCAGCGATTCCGCCTGCGTGTCGACGAACCCCTCCGTGCCGCCGTCCGCCGCGATCGTGCCCGTCTCGGACAACTGCAGATCGAGAGCAACGGCCGACTGCGCCCACGGGACATCCAGGCCCGGATCCGGGCGGGACAGACCGCCGACGAGATCGCGGCGGCGGCAGGGCTCCCGGTCGAGCACGTCCGGCGCTACGAGGGGCCCGTACTGGCCGAACGCGAGTACATGGCGACCCAGGCCCGGCGGGTGGCGATCCGGCGCACCGCGAGCATCACCGGTCCGGCGAGCACCCTGGGCGAGATCGTCGCCGAGCGGCTCACCCGGCGGGAGGCCGACACCGGATCCACGACCTGGGACGCCTGGCGGGACGACGACGGCACCTGGGTGGTCCAGCTCACCTTCGAGACCGGCACCCGCGAGCGGCGCGCACAGTGGTCGTACAACCCGCAGCTGCGCCACGTGGTGCCCCTGGACGACGAGGCACGCTGGCTGACGGACGCCGAGCCGACGCAGACGCCCGAGGCCCAGCCCCGGCGTCTGGCCCCGGTGCGGGACCGGGTCTACGACGTCGAGGCCGACGGTGGCGTGCGTCCCGTGCCCGGCCGCGAAGCCACCCCGGCGCCCTCGACGACCGTCGAGCTGCTCGACACGCTGCGGGCCCGCCGTGGTCGGCGCACGCGTGCCGTGTCCGCCGACGACGAGCTCCTGCCGCCGGATCCGGTGCAGGACGCCGTCCAGGCCTTGCTGGACCGCGCCGACACCCCTGGGGCCCGACCTGCCCGTGGCGCGGGCGCGGCCGAACCTCCCCCTCGGGAGGAGCCCGCCCCGACCCCGCTCGCCGGTCGCCCGGCGAGCGCGCTGGTGTCCGAGGATCTGCCTCCGGTCGGGCTCGACCCCTACCCGATCCCGGAGCCCGCGCCGGTGCCGGCCACCGCGAGTCCGCGTACCACGACGCCGCGCGCTCCGGCCCCGCCGTCGGCGCCCGCGACCTCGCCGGAACCGGCCACCCGTCCGGCGAAGCCTGCCGCGGGTCCGGCGTCCCGCCCGGCCGCTCCGTCGGCGCCCACCCGCGCGCCGGCCGCTCCTCCGGTGCCTGCCCACACGCCTGCTGTTCCCTCGACGCCCACCCGCGCCCCCGCGGCCACCCGGGCCCCTGCCGCCCGTGGTGGTGATCCCACACGGGTGGTCACCCCGGGCGACTCGGCCCGCACCCGCGAGCCGGCCAGGACCCGGGAACCCGCCCGGTCCGGTGACGTCGACCTGCGCAACGCACCGCCCGCGGCCCATCCGCCGGCCTCGCGGACGCACGAGGCCAGGGACGCCGAGGTGCTGGTGCTGCCGGACGACGACCCGATCCCCGCCACCGCACCGGCGCTGCCAGCGCTCGCGGCCGAGGAGGCCGAACCGGCCACTCCGCACCCGCCCGCCCGTACCCCGGCGGCGCCGCGCACCGGTGCCCGGCGCAATCGCCGCGCCAGCGTGCCCAGCTGGGACGACATCGTCTTCGGTGCCCGCCGGGAGTGAGGTCGGCGGGGCGGCCCGAGGCCGTCCCGGTCAGCGTGCCGTCCGGTTCTCGCCCATCGTGACCAGCAGGGGCACGAGGCACTCCGCCGCGGTCGCCGCACCGTGCAGCCCGAGCAGGCGCAGGACCTCGGGCCGGGCGGTTCGCGAGTCGACCACGGCCACCGCGCCGTCGGAGGAGTCGTCGGCCGTCACCACCACGTCCCCGATCCGGGGCAGCACGTGTTCCGCGACCGGCCCGAACCACCCGGCCGCCACCACGTCCTCCCGGGTCGCGACGTGCATCCGGTCGCCCAGGCGGGCCCGCCAGGCGGCCACCACGTCGGGGACCGCACCCGGCCGGCAGTACAGGTGCAGGGCGCGGGGCTCCCCGCCGACGAGGTCGACCCCGGCAGCCAGGTCCGGCTCGGTGGCCACGTCCAGGCGGTCGGCCATGGGCACGTCCACCATGCCGTGGTCCGCGGTCACGACGACCAGCGTGCGGTCGTCCAGCCGGCGCGCCAGGGCCCGCACCGCGGCGTCCACCGCGGACAGTTCCTCACCCCACTGCCAGGACCCGCACCCGTGCAGGTGCCCCGTCTTGTCGAGTTCGCCCCAGTAGAGGAAGACCAGGCAGCGCGCCCGCCGTCGTCGGGCCGACTGCACCGCGCGCACCGCGGCGTCCACCCGGGCGTCCAGGGAGGAGGCCGCCTCGAACCGGCCGCCGCGCAGCACGGCCTCGGTCAGGCCGGAGCCGTCGAAGAAGGCGGGACCGACCCGGACCACCTCGACGCCCTGTCCCAGGACGGCCTCGAACACCGTGGGGTTCGGTTGCCAGCGGCGCGCGTCCACCTCGGGGTCCCAGGCGAGCTCGTTGAACAGGACCCCGCGCGCGGGATCGCGCACGTCCAGGCCCACCAGACCGTGCGTCCCCGGAAGCACCCCCGTGCCCACGCAGCCCATGCTCGTGGCCGTGGTGGACGGGAAGGCACAGCTCACCACCCGGGAGGCCGGCTCGGCCCGGATCCGGCGCAGGGTCGGTGCATGACCGCCACGGCGGGCCAGGAGCAGTTCTCCGAGGCCGTCCACGAGAACCACCACGGCGCAGGAGGCCTCGGGCAGCGGCGCCGCCGGGGCGTCCTGCGCCGGATCCGGGAGCAGTGCGAGCCCGGCCACCGGCGCACCCAACGCCGCGGCGACCGTGGGCAGGACCGCGCTCAGCGACCCGTCCGAGGTCGGCAACGACGTCGGGAACAGTGGCACCGGTCTGGTCGTCGATGGCTCCTGTCGGTCAGCGGTGTGGTCGGGCGGTGGCCGCGGACAGGGCCCGCGCGAACCGGGAGGCCGCTCGCACGGCTTCGGCGCCCTCGGCCTCGGCGGACAGGCGCAAGGTGATGTCGTCCGCGGCGAGGGTGCCCGTGTACCCGTGATCCGCCTCGCAGTCGGGGTCCGCGCACCCTGCGGGTTCGAGGTCCACGCGGGACAGCGCCCCCCACCCGATCGTCAGGGTGAGCTCGCGGGGGGTGGCCCCGGGCGTGTGCTTCTCGGGGTGCGCCACGGCGTGCGAGAGAACGACGGACTGCACCTGCCGCACCGGCACGGCCTCCGTGGACGCCGAGGCGTACGGCTCCGGGCTGAACTCGTCGGGCTCGTGGTCGTCGGCGTGCGCGACCACCAGCCGGGTGTTGGTCAGCACGAGCACGGTCACGTGCCGACGGACCTCACGGTCGAAGGTGGTCTCGGGGTGCACCAGATGTGCCACGACCTCCTCGCCGGCCACCGCGATGTCCAGAGCGTCGCTCACCAGGGCCGGGTAGTACCCGGCACGTTCCACTTCCTCGCGCAGCGCGGGGGGCAGGGATGCCGTACGCCCGGGCCGGCTGACAGGGGTCGAGTGACGCTCACGCATACCGCCATCCTGTCACCGCCGCGGCCCGGGTCGGCCCTGGCCCACGCCCGAACGGGCAGAAACCCTCGGCAACCGGCATCCGTCCCGATGGACAATGACCCGACCGGCGGCAGACATCCGGCCGACGGCGCGCTCCCAGGTGCCCGACGAGGAGCGCGAAGCGCTCGGAGCTCGGGCCAGGGCTCGGAGCTCGGCCGCACGACGCCGAGACGCGCGAGCAACACCGGTCCGGGGCGCGACCACACAGGCCGGGGGCTCAGACGCGCGGCCCCGGCCGCCCGGGCAGGCTCAGCACCCGGCGGTGGCTGTCCGCGCGCACGGGCGGGGGCAGCACCCGGATCCGCGCCCCGAGGACGTGCGCCCCCGACTCGCCCACGAGCACCGGGTTCAACTCCAGCTCGGCCACCTCCGGCCGGTCGTCGGCCAGGCAGGACACCCGCGCGATGACCTCCTCCAGGGCACCGACGTGCACGGCGGGGAAGCCGTCCTGACCCAGCAACCGGGGAGCGGCCCGCACCGAACGCACCAACTCGCGTACGTCGCGCGTGGTCAGGGGCGGGATCCGGTGCGCGATGTCCCCGAGCAGGTCGCTGGCGTCGCCGCTGAGCCCGAAGGAGACCACCGGCCCGAACAGCGGGTCCTCCACCGAGCGCACCGCACAGGCGACCCCGGGAGGCGCCATCCGCTGCACGACAAGTCCGCCCGGGTCGAGCGGACCGAACCGCTCGTGCAGTTGCGCGACGTTCTGGCGCAGGTGCCGGGCACGGGCGATGTCACGACGGACCCCGCCCAGGTCGGGCCGGTGCCGCAACTGCGGTACCCCGACCTTGACCGCGACCGGCCACCCCAACCGCTGCGCCGCGGCCACCGCCTCGTCCGCGGTGGACACCCGCTCCGAGGGCCACAGGGACAACCCGTAGCAGGCCAGCAGCTCACCGGCCTGCTCGTCGGTGAGCAGGGTCCCGCCGGGGTGGGCCGCCAGGACCCCGGCGACGAACTGCTCCGCCGCGCGGGGGTCCTGGCCGGGAGGATCCACCCACGGTCCGGGATCACGGCGGCGCCAGGCCCCGTAGCGGGTGGCCGCGGCCAAGGCCCGGACCGCCTCCTCCGGGGTGGCGAAGGTCGGGACCGGCCGGGCCTGCGTACCCGCCTCCGACGCTCCGGTGCCCGGCGTGTCCCGGTCGGCGCCGAGGAGGCAGGCGACCACGGGGATACGGGTGGTCCCGGACACCTCGGCGAGCACCGCCCGCATGGGCGCGGCGCCCGCGGTCAGCGACGGGATGAAGGCAGCCACCACGGACTGCACCCTCGGGTGGGCGAAGGCTGCGACCAGGGCGTCCCGGAAATCGGACGGGTCGGCCTGGTCGGCCACGGCCACCGGCCCGTGCACGACGTCCAGGCCCCAGTCCGCACAGGCGTCGGCGATCAGCGCCGCCAACGCGGTGCTGTTGGCCACCACGGCCACCCGCGGGCCCTCGGGCAGTGGCTGCTGGATCACCAGCTGGGCGACGTCGAACAGCTGGTGCACGTTCTCCACGTGGATGCAGCCGCACTGGCGCATCAGCGCGTCGAAGGCCCCGCGCGGAGCGCGGGTCTCGCGCACGGCATGGCCCGGGACCGCCGCGAACCGGGTGGTGCCGGACTTCACGACGATCACCGGCTTGCGTCGTCCGAGTCTGCGCACGATCCGGGCGAACTTCCGCGGGTTGCCGAAACTCTCCAGGTACAGGCCCACCGCGTCCGTGGCCGGGTCCTCCTCCCAGTACTGGGAGCAGTCGTTGCCCGACACGTCGGCCCGGTTGCCGGCCGAGACGAAGCTCGACAGGCCCAGATCCCGCCGCCGTGCCTCACCCAGGACCGAGACCGACAGGGCACCGGACTGGCAGAAGAGGGCCAGTCGCCCGGGCCGGGGCAGTTCCGGCGAGAGCGAGACGTTCAGCCGCACCTCCTCGGCGGTGTTGATCACTCCCCAGGAGCAGGGTCCGAGCACCCGCATGCCGTTGGCGCGGGCCGTCCGCACCAGTTCCCCCTGCAGGGCCAGGCCCTCGGGACCGGTCTCGCCGAACCCGGTGGACAGCACGACCAGCCCACGCACCCCGTGCCGGGCACAGGCATGCACCACGTCCAGGGCCTGCTCCGCGGGGACCGCGAGCACGGCCAGGTCCACGGGCGCGCCGATGTCGCCCAGGTCCGGGTGGGCCGGGACGCCGGCCACCTCGGCGGCAGTGGGGTGCACGGCGTGCAGCTGCCCGGTGAAGCCCCCCGTGGCCAGGTCGGTGAGGATCCGGTACCCGAGCGACTCCGGGCCGGCGTCCGCCCCGAACACCGCCACCGAGCGGGGGCTGAGCAGCGCCTGCACGCTGCGGGACTCGCCGTGGTGCTCGCGGGCCTCCATCACCGCACGCTGGGTGTGCGTGGGCTCGATGTCGAAGCGGAGGGACAGGACGCCGTCGTCGTAGTGGTGCGTGACCTCGTATCCGGCGTCGCGGAACACCGCGAGCATCTTTCGGTTGGTCGGCAGGACGTCGGCCACGAACCGCCGGACGCGGTTCTCCCAGGCGGCGGCGGCCAGGTGCTCCAGCAGGACCGATCCCAGCCCACGACCGTGGTGCTGATCACTGATGGTGAAGGCCACCTCGGCGGACTGGTCGTCAACCCGGTCGTACCGCCCGACCCCGACGATGTCCTCGCCGATCGTGGCCACGAGCGCGACGCGGTCCACGTGGTCCACATGGGTGAACCGGGTCAGATCCGCCTCGGAGAGCCGGGGCATCGGCGCGAAGAAACGGAAGTAGACGGACTCGGCGGACTGGCCCACGTGGAGCCGCTGCAACCGGTCCGCGTCCACCGGCGTGATCGGGCGCAGGTGTGCCGTGGCCCCGTCCCGCAGGACGACATCGGCCTCCCAGCGCTCGGGGTAGCCGGCACCTCTCGGGTCCGCGGCCTGGCCGGGGTCCGGGGTTCCGGTCCCCACCGACGTCGTCGCGTCGTCGCCCGTCACCCGACCAGGCTATCCGGGCAGCCGGCACCGAAGTTCCCGCCGAGCTCGCCGGGGACCCGGACCGGCCCCGGGAACAGGCTCCGAGAACAGATCCCTCGAAGCGGACCGGACAATCCGACAGAAAAGGATGAGGGGTCCGACTCGGGGTAGGCTGCCAGCCCGGCCCGTGGTCGCCCATCGCTCTGCGCAACTGCGGTACGCCTCACGGCGATGGAGCGTTGCGTGGCGTGGGGGGCCGATGCCAAGGTCATCCCCATGTCTCGGCCCGATTCCGCGCCCGCTCCCCTGCAGTCCGACGCCCACGCAGAGTTCCGGGCGGCGCGAGACCTCCTGCTGCACCTGCGCGCCGATCAGGACGAGGCGTGGGACCGGTTCCGGTGGCCGCGCCTCGGACGCTTCAACTGGGCCCGCGACTGGTTCGATCACCTGGCCGCCGACCCGGTGACCGGCCGGCGCACCGCCCTGTGGCTGGTCGAGAGCGACGGCACGTCCGCCCGGTACACCTTCGCCGAGCTGTCCGAGCGCTCCCGTCGCCTGGCCACCTGGCTGCAGGGGCGGGGCGTGTCCCCCGGCGACCGGGTGCTGATGATGCTCGGCAACCAGGTGGAGCTCTGGGAGACGCTGCTCGCCTGCATGCGGCTCGGCGCCGTCGTGGTGCCCGCGACCCCGCTGCTGGGTGCCCGGGAGGTCGCCGACCGGCTCGAACGCGGCGCGATCAGCCAGGTGATCGCCAGATCCGACATCACGGGTGTCTTCGCCGAACTCGACCCCCGACCGCTCCGGATCGCCGTGGGCGACCCGGTGCCGGGCTGGCTCACCTTCGGGGCCCCGGACGAGGACGACGAGGAGGAGTCCCGCTGGACGTCGGCCGCCGTGGACACCCGCGCCGGGGACAGCCTGCTGCTGTACTTCACCTCCGGCACCACGGCCGTGCCCAAGCTCGTCGAGCACACCCACGCCTCGTACCCGATCGGGCACCTGTCCACCATGTACTGGCTCGGGCTGCGCCCCGGGGACGTACACCTCAACATCTCCTCGCCGGGGTGGGCCAAGCACGCGTGGAGCAACGTCTTCGCGCCCTGGAACGCCGAGGCGACGGTGCTCGTGGTGAACCAGCCCCGGTTCTCCCCCGCGGCGTTGCTGGACACGATGGCGGCCTGCGGGGTCACGACCTTCTGTGCACCGCCGACGGTCTGGCGGATGCTGATCAAGATGAACCTCGCCGCCTACCGGGGACGGATCCCCCTGCGCGAGGTGGTCTCCGCCGGGGAGCCCCTCAATCCCGAGATCATCAACGCGGTGGGCCGGGCCTGGGGAGTGACGCTGCGGGACGGCTACGGGCAGACCGAGACCACCGCACAGATCGCCAACTGCCCCGGTCAGCGGGTCATCCCCGGATCCATGGGCCGGGCACTGCCCGGCTACCTGCCCGTGATCGTGGACCCGTCCTCGGGACAGGAGCAGACCGGGATGCGCGCGGAGGGCGAGCTCTGCCTGCGTCTGGACGACGCCGAGCTGGGCGCTCCGCTCGGGTTGATGACCGGCTATCAGGACGGGGTGGGGGCCACGCCGTTCTCGGGCGGCGCCCTGCACCACACCGGCGACATCGTGGCCCGGGACGAGGACGGGTACTACCTCTACGTGGGCCGGTCCGACGACATCTTCAAGGCGTCCGACTACCGGATCAGCCCGTTCGAGCTGGAGAGCGTGGTGCTGGAACACCCCGCCGTGGTCGAGGCGGCGGTCGTGCCCTCCCCCGACCCGGTACGACTGGCCGTGCCGAAGGTCTTCGTCGCACTGAACGACGGCTGGGAGCCCGACGAGGACACCGCCGCCGCCGTGCTGCGTCACGCACGGTCCCGGCTGCCCCGCTACCAGCGCATCCGGCGGATCGAGTTCCTCGCCCTGCCCAAGACGACCTCCGGGAAGATCCGGCGGGTCGACCTGCGCGAACTGGAGGCCTCCCGACACTCGGTCCCCGGGGCGCCCGTGCCGCGGGCCCGGTACGAGTTCTGGGAGGAGGACCTCACGGACGTCCTGTCCTGAGGTCAGGTGCTCCCTGTCCTCAGGACGGCGGTGCCTGCCGGTCCTGAGGACGGCGGTGCCTGCCAGGCTGGGCCCGTGGAGTACTCCCAGGTGGTGCACGCCCGCCGCATGGTGCGCGCCTACGATCCCGACCGTCCCGTACCGGCAGAGGTGCTCCAGCGGCTGCTGGCAGCGGCGGTGCGGGCACCGTCGGCGGGATTCAGCCAGGGCTGGGACTTCCTGGTCCTCGAGCGCCCGGCGGACCGGGACGCGTTCTGGACGGCGGCGGCCGACCGCCCGGGCCCCCCGGACCGCTGGCTCACCGGGATGCGCACGGCCCCGGTCCTGGTGCTGTGCCTGAGCGAGCCGGGGCGGTACCTCGACCGGTACGCGGAACCGGACAAGGGCTGGACCGACCGCGACCCGAGCCGCTGGCCGGTCCCCTACTGGGACGTCGACACCGGCATGGCCGCGCTGCTCCTGTTGCTCGGGGCGGTCGACGAGGGACTGGGCGGCTGCTTCTTCGGGGTTCCGGCCACCCGGCACGACGCGGTACGCGAGGCCTTCGGGGTGCCCGGGGACCGGCGCCTCGTCGGGGTGGTCTCGGTGGGCCATCCCGCCGCGGACCACCGCTCCCCCTCGCTGCGCCGCGGATGCCGTCCGCTTCCCGAGGTGGTGCACGCCGGTCGCTTCGGGCAGGGCTGGACCTCGTCGTGAACCGGCCCGCACCCGCCGGCGGCGATCTCCGGCGGAGCTCACGGCAGTGGGGATCGACACGCGGGTGAGCCGCTGCCGAGCGCGACCGGGCCCCGGGGGAGAATGCGAGCGCGCGCCGGGCCGGCACCGGCACGCCGGCTCACGTCGTCCCCCGAGGAGTTGAACCGCATGGCCCGCCGCACGTCGACGCCTCCCCCGCCCGAGGACTTCACCGAGCGGATCGTCGACATCGACGTCGCCCAGGAGATGCAGGGCGCGTTCCTGGAGTACGCGTACTCGGTCATCTACTCGCGCGCCCTGCCCGACGCCCGCGACGGACTAAAGCCGGTGCAGCGCCGGATCCTGTTCCAGATGGCCGAGATGGGCCTGCGCCCGGAACGTGCGCACGTGAAGTCCGCCCGCGTGGTCGGCGAGGTCATGGGCCGGCTGCACCCGCACGGCGATGCCGCGATCTACGACACGCTGGTGCGGATGGCGCAGCCGTTCACGCTGCGGGTGCCGCTCGTGGACGGGCACGGCAACTTCGGCTCGCTGGACGACGGGCCCGCCGCCGCCCGGTACACCGAGGCGCGCCTGGCCGCCACCGCTCTGCTCATGACCGACGGTCTCGACGAGGACACGGTCGAGTTCGTCCCGAACTACGACTCGTCCCAGACCCAGCCCGAGGTGCTGCCGGCGGCGTTCCCGAACCTGCTGGTCAACGGAGCGAGCGGGATCGCCGTGGGCATGGCGACGAACATGCCCCCGCACAACCTCGTCGAGGTCATCGGGGCCGCGCGGCACCTCATCGCGCACCCGGACGCGACCCTCGACGACCTGCTGCGCTTCGTGCCCGGGCCGGATCTGCCCACCGGTGGCCGGATCGTGGGCCTGGACGGCATCCGCGACGCCTACGCGACCGGCCGCGGCACCTTCCGCACCCGCGCCACGATCCGCATCGAGAACGTCACCCCACGCCGCCAGGGCATCGTGGTCACCGAACTGCCCCCGGGGATCGGCCCCGAGAAGGTCATCGAGCGGATCAAGGAGCTCGTGCAGGCCAAGCGGCTCCAGGGGATCAGCGACCTGACCGACCTGACCGACCGCACGAACGGCCTGCGCCTGGTGATCGAGCTGAAGGCCGGGTTCAACGCCGAGGCCGTGCTCGAGCAGCTGTACCGGCTGACCCCGATGGAGGACACCTTCGGGATCAACAACGTCGCCCTGGTCGAGGGCCAGCCCCGCACGCTGGGCCTGCGCGAACTGCTCACCGTCTACGTCGACCACCGGCTCGGCGTCGTCCGGCGGCGCACCGACTTCCGGCGCCGCAAGCGTGCCGACCGGTTGCACCTGGTCGACGGCCTGCTGGTGGCGATCCTCGACATCGACGAGGTCATCGCCGTCATCCGCAGCAGCGAGGACACGGCCGCCGCCCGCGCCCGCCTGATCTCGGTGTTCGACCTGACCCCGGTCCAGACGGACTACATCCTCGAGATGCCGCTGCGCCGCCTCACCCGCTACTCCCGGCTGGAACTGGAGCGCGAACAGGCCCAGCTGCGCAAGGAGATCGCCGAGCTCAGCGCGATCCTGGAGGACGACGCCCTGTTGCGCCGGGTCGTCTCGGAGGAGCTCGAGCAGGTCGCCACCCGGTACGGCACTCCCCGCCGGACCGTCCTGCTGGAGTCGGCCGGGGTCGCGGTCACCGCGGCCAAGTCCACCCCGCTGGAGGTCGCCGACGACCCGTGCTGGGTGCTGCTCTCGACGACCGGGCTGCTCGCCCGGACGACGACCACCGAGCCGCTGCCGGACGGCGCGGGTGGGTCCCGGGCGGCACACGACGTGATCGCCACCGCGGTGTCCTCGACCGCCCGCGGGGAGGTCGCGGCGGTCACCTCCCTCGGCCGCATGGTGCGGCTGCCGGTCGTGGACCTGCCCACCCTGCCGCCGACGTCCACCGCCCCGTCGCTGTCCGGCGGGGTGCCGGCCACCGAGTTCCTCACCCTGGAGAAGGGCGAGACCCTGGTCGGCCTCACCTCCCTGCGCCCGGACTCGCTCGGGATCGCGCTGGGCACCGCGCAGGGCGTGGTCAAGCGGGTGGCCGCCGACTACCCGCTCAACAAGGACTCCTGGGAGATCATCGGCCTGCGGGACGGGGACCGCGTGATCCGGGCCATCGAGCTCGACTCCCCGCAGGCCGATCTGGTCTTCATCACCAGCGACGCCCAACTGCTCCGGTTCCCCGTGCAGAAGGTCCGTCCCCAGGGCCGGCCCGCCGGGGGCATGTCGGGCGTGAGCCTGTCCCGGGGGGCACGGGTCCTGTTCTTCGGTGCCGTGCTGCCGCACCAGGATGCCGTGGTGGTGACCGTGGCCGGGGCCTCGGACGCGCTGCCGGGCACCCAGACCGGCACCGCGAAGATCACTCCGTACCAGGAGTACCCGCCCAAGGGCCGGGCCACCGGCGGCGTGCGGTGCCACCGGTTCCTGCGGGGGGAGGACAGTCTGCTGCTGGCCTGGGCGGGCGACGGACCCGCACGTGCCGCCACCCAGCAGGGCACCGCCGCGGTGCTGCCCACCTCCCCCGGACGGCGCGACGGGTCGGGGACGCCGCTGTCCCGGCACGTGCACGCCGTCGGCGGCCCGGTGGGACGGCGCGCCCCCGAGGCGGCGACCGGGAGCCAGGACGATCCGACGGACGGCGACAGCGACGACGAGTGAGGGCTCCGCGACCGGGTCTCTGCCGGACCACGGCCCGGAACCGCCCTCCGCAGGGGCGGTACCGCCGTCGGGGTGAGGCGGTGGACGGGTCCGCACATGGGCAGAGCGTCCACCCCGTACCCTGGACCCGTGTTCGGACGGACCAGGCCCCAGCAGTCACAGCCCGCAGTCGAGGTTGCCTCCCCCCAGGTCAAGGAATCGGGGAAGGGACGTGCCACGCCTCGCCGGCGTGAGCAGGAACAACGCAACCGCACCCCCATCGTCGGGGCCAGTGCCCGCAGCGCGGCCCAGATCCGGCTCGCCAAGGCGGCCACGCGCGAGGAGCGCAAGGCCGCTCGCCGCGAGCTGAAGGCGGAGAAGTCCGCGCAGGCGCGCAAGCAGCGGGTGGCGCTCGCCTCCGGCGACGGGAGCAACCTGCCCGCGCGCGACCAGGGCGAGGTGCGTGCCTGGGTGCGCGACTACGTCGACTCCCGCCGGTCCCTGGGCGAGTACATGATGCCGGTGGCGCTCTTCCTGCTGCTCATGTCGATCACCGGCGCCCCGCTGATCCAGGGGCTCAGCACGCTGCTGCTCTACGCCTTCATCATCGCGGTGATCACCGACTCGGTGCTCCTGCGCCGCCGGATCACCCGTCTCGTGCAGGACAAGTTCCGGCCGAACGCCACCGGCGCGCCCGGAGCCGGCGCCTACGGCATGTTGCGTGCGCTGCAGCTGCGTCGTTCCCGCCTGCCCCGGGCGAGGGTCAAGCGCGGCGAGCTCGCCCGCTGACCCGGGCCTCTTCCCGGGCACCGGTTCGCCCCTTCCGATACCGGTTCGCCCCTCCCGGACACCGGTTCGCCCCATCGGACGAGGGACGCTCTGCCGGAAACCGGTGCGACACACCCGACACCGGTGCGACCGGCCCCGGAGAGGGGTGCCCGGCGGGCCTGAGCCTCTGTCCTAGGGTCGAGACATGAAGCACCGGTATCTCGGCCGCAGCGGCCTCAAGATCAGTGAGTTCACGTACGGCAACTGGATCACGCACGGTTCCCAGGTGGAGAACGACGTGGCCACCACCTGCGTGCAGGCAGCCCTGGACGTGGGCATCACCTCGTTCGACACCGCCGACGTCTACGCCAACACCGCCGCGGAGACGGTGCTGGGCGAGGCCCTGGCGGGTCAACGACGGGAGAGCCTGGAGATCTTCACCAAGGTCTACTGGCCCACAGGTCCCGGAGGCCCCAACGACTGCGGACTGTCCCGCAAGCACATCCTCGAGTCGATCGACGGCTCCCTGCGGCGCCTGCGCACCGACTACGTCGACCTCTACCAGGCGCACCGCTACGACGCCGAGACGCCGCTCGAGGAGACGATGCTCGCCTTCGCCGACGTCGTCCGTTCCGGCAAGGCCCTCTACATCGGCGTCAGCGAGTGGACCGCGGCCCAGATCCGCGAGGCCGCCGCGCTGGCCCGCGAGCTCCACGTGCCGTTGATCTCCAGCCAGCCGCAGTACTCGCTGCTCTGGCGGGTGATCGAGGAGGAGGTCGTCCCGACCTGCCGCGAGCTGGGTCTCTCCCAGATCGTCTGGTCGCCGCTGGCCCAGGGCGTGCTCACGGGCAAGTACCTGCCGGGGCAGCCGCCGCCCGCGGGCTCGCGCGCGACCGACGAGCGCAGCGGCGCGCGCTTCATCCAGGGCCTGCTGCGTGAGGAGGTCCTGGCACGGGTACAGGATCTCGGGAAGCTCGCCGACGAGGCCGGGATCTCCCTGACCACCCTTGCCCTGGCCTGGGTGCTGCAGAACGACAACGTGGCGTCCGCCATCATCGGCGCCTCCCGCCCGGAGCAGGTGCGCAGCAATGTCACGGCCTCCGGGGTCCAGCTCGACGCCGACCTCGTCGCCCGCGTCGACGCGGTGCTGGGGGACGTGGTCGAGCGCGATCCCGCGATGACCGCACGCCAGTCGCCCAGCCGACGCCCCTGCTGAACCCAGGGGCATCCGCGCCCGGTCGGTGCAGGCTCAGCCGGCCGGGCGCAGGCTCATCGGCCCGTAGACGGTGTTCCCGTCCTCGAACAGGCTCACCTGATCCACGCCGCGCTCGAGCAGGTCGTGCCAGGATTCGCCGACCCAGGACTCGGCCTCGGCCTGGCTGGGGAAGGACAGGCCGGCGAGGTCCGTGACCTCGACCTCTCGCCCGTCCAGACTCTCCAGACGCCATGTCCACGCACTCATGGGCACACCGTACGCGGCCCACGCGACCGTCCGCCTCTTTCCGCCCCGACCATCGCTTGCCGGTTTCCCTCGGCCCTGTTCTCGCCCTCGTCCCCCGTCACCCGTCCGTCGGGCCCGCCCTTTCCCACCGTCCCCGACCGTCCGCCCCGGAGGTCCGATGCGGAACCGTCCCGGCACCGCCCCGCAGCCCGGGCTCCCGGGCCCGATGCAGATCCGTGCTCCCGGCGGGGACGTCCTGGAGTTCTTCGCGGACGGGTGGACCCGCAGGGTCGCTCCCGCCGAAACCGACGCCGGCACCACCGACACCGGCACCACAGATGCCAGACCCACAGACGCCGGAACCATCGGATCCCGGGGACCTGACGAGACCCTGTTGCAGGCAGGAACCGGCTTGTCGGCGCGACAGGTGCTGCAGGGGGGAACCGTGCTGCAGGTGGGACAGGTGGGAACGGCACTGCTCGTGAGCTCCCCGGCAGCCGGCCGTGCCCTGTGGGTGCCGGATCCGCCGCTGCCGCCCACGCTGGTCGAGCGGCTCACCGCGCTGGTCCCCCGGCACGGGCTGCAGGCGCTCGTGCTGGGCAGCGCACACCGGACCGGGAGGACCGCGCGTCCGGATGGGGACCTCCTGCCTGCCGTCCGCTACGCCCACCCGGTCGCGGAACTACGCCGGCACGGCCTGCTCGCGCCCGACTGCGCGCTCGTGCTCGCCCACCCCGGCGAACCGAACGACCTGGCTTCCCTCGCCGCGGGCAGGATCCGCGCCTGGGGGTTCACCCCGCTGGCGCCCGGCCAGCAGGTCTCCGCCGCGCCTGGGACGGGCGAGACGCACGTGACGCGCGGGAGATCGGCCGCGCAGGGGACACCTGCCTCAGGCTCCGGGACATCGCCCGCCGCTCCCACCCGCACCCTCGTCCTCGGCGGGTCGGGCTCGGGCAAGTCGCAGGTCGCCGAGGACCTCCTCGCCACCTGCCCCGCGGTGCGCTACCTGGCCACCGGTCCGGCCGCCACCGCCCTGGACACCGAGTGGGCCGCACGCGTCGCCGCCCACCGCTCCCGCCGGCCGCCCTGGTGGTCCACCGAGGAGACCGGCGACCTCGTCACGGCGCTGGGGTCCGGGGACGCCCGCACGCCGGTACTCGTCGACGCGCTCGGGACCTGGCTGGCCGGTGCCCTGGACCGCCTCGGTGCCTGGGATGATGCCCCGGGACGGTCCCCCGCCACCTCGGGCGGGCAGGCGCCGGACCACTGGCGGGACCGGATCTCGCGGGAGGTGGACGCGGTCGTGGATGCCTGGTGCGCCGCCGAGATGCCGGTGGTGGCGGTCAGCGACGAGGTCGGGTGGGGGCTCGTGGCGACCTCGTCCGGTGCCCGCGCCTTCCAGGACCTGCTCGCCCGCCTCAACCGACGCATCGCGGCGGCCAGCGACCGGGTTCTGCTCGTCGCGGCCGGTCGGGTGCTGGACCTCTCGGCCTGCACATGGTGACGCCCGTCGCGCCCAGCCTCGGCGGCCTGGGGAGTCTCGTGCGGGCACCCGATGCCGGCGTCCGGGCACGGGCCACGACCCGGCTGCGCTCGACGGTCGGTACCCGCGCCGGTCGACTCGGGGAGGTCGCCGCGTGGTGGGCGGGGGTCCACGCCGACGAGCGCGCCCCGGCGCCCCTGCGTGCGCTGCACCTGGGCGCGGAACCGCAGTGGCCGCTGCTGCCGGCGACCGCGGCCCGGGTCGACACGCTGCCCCTGCCCCGGCGCCCGGCCGATCCGCAGCTCGACGCCACCGACCCCGCGCCCGGCGCTCTGCTCGACGTCGCGCTGCGCTGGGCGGTCACGCAGGTGGACGCCGCCGTCGACTCCGGGGTGGAACTGCTGCTCCTCTCGGTGCCGGGCACCCTGCCGGCGGCGGTGGCCGCAGCCGCCCTGCTGCGCATGGACCCGGTCGATGCCGTCGGCAGGCCCAGCAGGTCCGGGCTGGACGACGCCACCTGGACGGCTCAGGTCGCGGGGTTGCGCGACGGCCTGGTGCGGGCGAGGACGGTCCGGCACGACGTGGGCGAGCTGCTGCTGGCGATCGGGGATCTCCCCCTGGCCGCGGCGACCGCGGCCCTGCTCGTCGCGGCCGGGCGACGCACCCCGGCGATCCTGGACGGTCCCGGTGCCGGGGCGGCGGGGTTGCTCGCCCGGGAGGTCGCCGAGACCGCCTCCGGCTGGTGGCTCGCCGCCCAGGGCAGTACGCAGCCGCTGCACACGCGCATCCTGGCCAACCTCCGGCTGGAACCGCTGCACCAGTTCGATCTGCGCATCGAGGACGGCACCGGTGCCCGGCTCGGCCTGGCCGTGCTGGAGGGATCGGCCCTGCTCCTGCAGGACCGGTGACCGGATCATGACCGCTCCGGAGACCCCCGTGGCCGACGCGCACACTCGCTCCCGCTGGTCCGACGCGGTGTGCCTGTCCGTCGGCACGCTCACCCGGTTGCCGGTACCTCCCCCGCGCTCGGTCGACCGTCGCGCGGCCGGTCGCGCGATGACCCTGGCGCCGCTGACCGGGCTGGGTCTGGGGGCGGTGGCCGCGGGCGCCCTCGTCCTCGCCCGGGCCTGTCACCTCGGGGTCCTCCCGGCCGCCGCGCTCGCCCTCGCGGTCCTGGCCTGGGGCAGCCGGGGCCTGCACCTCGACGGCCTCTCGGACACGGCGGACGGCCTGGCCGCCTCCTACCGGCCGCAGCGAGCGCTGGAGATCATGCGGTCGGGCAACAGCGGCCCGGCCGGCACGGCCACCCTCGTGTGCGTGCTCCTCGTGCAGTTCGCGGCACTCACGCAGGCCGCGGCCGGACCCGGTGGCGGGGCGGTGCTGCTCCTCGCCGGTCCGGTCGGTCGCGGCGCCCTCACCCTGGCCTGCCGGCGCGGTGTCCCGGCCGCACGGCCCGGCGGCCTCGGGGCCATGGTCGCCGGTACGGTGCCGTCCTCACTCGCCGCAGGCGTCTGGGCGGTGCTCATCGGGGCCTGCGGTCTCGGCGCGGCCACCGCCGGCCTGGACTGGTGGCGCGGCGGCCTGGCGGCCGTCGCGGCTGCGACCACGGGGGTGCTGCTCACCCGGCGCGTCGTGGCACGCCTGGGAGGGATCACCGGGGACGTGCTCGGAGCCTGTGTCGAGGCCGCGACCACGACCTGCCTGCTCGTGCTCGCGACCTGACCCCGACCCGGGCCCTGACCAGCCCGTGCCTCTGGACCCAGCGCGTGCCCTGATCAGTCCGTACGCACGGCCGTCCGCACGAAGGGGGGCCGCACCACCTCGCAGGCGAGGGCCCGGCCCCGCACGTCCACCGACACCTGATCGCCGCCGCGGACTCCCCGGTCCAGCAGGGCCAGGGCGATGCCGGCGCCGAGCGTCGGCGAGAAGGTTCCCGACGTCGTCCGTCCGAGGGCCACGCCCTCGCCGTCACGCACCACCATGTCCGGGCGAGGGACCCCCCGCTGCCGGGCGAGGAGACCCCAGGCCGACCGTTCCGCCCCGCGCTCCCGCTCGTCGAGCAGGGCCTGACGTCCCCAGAAGCGCGGCTTGCCCCAGCCCACGGCCCAGGCCAGGCGTGCCTGGACCGGGGTGATCTCCCGGCTGAGCTCATGTCCGTGCAGCGGGTACCCCATCTCCGTCCGCAGGGTGTCCCGGGCGCCCAGGCCGCAGGGGCGCCCGTCCCGGGCGGACACCGTCTCCAGCAACGCCTGCCAGCACTCCTGGGCCGACCCCGCGGGCACGAGCACCTCGTAGCCACGTTCCCCCGTGTAGCCGGTGCGGCAGACCGTCACCTCCGCGCCCTGCCACCGGGTGTCCCGGAAGTGCAGGTAGTCGTGACCGGTCGGCAGACCCACCGTGCGGAGCACCTCGTCACTCCGCGGCCCCTGCACCGCCAGGATCGCGACGTCCTCGTGCCGGTCGTGCACCCGGACCCCGACCGGGGCCGCCTCGCGGAGCAGGTCCGCCACCTGGCGGTTGTTCGCCGCGTTCGGGATCAGGAGGACCTCCTCCGGGCCCCGCAGGTAGGCGATCAGGTCGTCGACGATCCCGCCCCGCTCGTCACAGCACAGCGTGTACTGCGCCTGCCCCGGCCCGATCCGGGCGAGGTCGTTCGTCAGGCAGGAGTCCACCAGTTCGGCGGCACCGGGACCGGTGACCAGCAGCGTGCCCAGGTGGCTGACGTCGAACAGTCCGACCCGCTCCCGCACCGCGGCGTGCTCGGCCAGCACACCGCCCCCGGCGTACTCGACGGGCATCCACCAGCCACCGAAGTCGGCCGACTTGGCCCCCAGCGACTCGTGGGCCCCCGCCAGGGGTGTGCGGCGCAGGGCGCCGTCCTCGTGTGCCTCGCCCATCCTGACTCCTCGGTCCCGGTTCACTTCGTGTGGTGTCGTGTCCGCCCGCAGACCCGGGGCGGCGAGTACCGTAGCCGCCCGGTCGTACCCGACCGCCACATGTCATTTCGATACCGAGCCGCGTCCATGCGGGGTGTCACCGCACCCCGTGGGTCATACTGGACAGTCGACGCCGATCATCGACCTCGTCGCACTGCCGACACGCCACGGCGCCTGGTGAGCATCGTGCCATCGCCGGAACGAGCCACCGCACGCGGCCACCCAGGCCACCGACAAGGAGTGACGCACCGCCGTGACCTCGCTGACGCTCACCAGCACGGATCCCGCACAGATCACCGCCGATGTCCTCGTCCTCGGAGTGGCCGCCGCCCGGGCGGGCGGAGAACCTCGGCTCGTGGCGGCCGGAGGTCTCCCGGACTCCCTGGTGACGAGTCTGTCGGGGGCGCTCAAGGGACTCGGCGTCAGCGGGAAGGCCGACTCCGTGCAGCGGATCCCGGCCGGTCCCGAGGTGGCGGCCACGGTGATCGCCCTCGTCGGGCTCGGGTCGGTGGACGGGGTTCCCACCCCGGAGGCACTGCGCCGGGCCGCCGGAGCGGCCGCCCGCGCCCTCGCCGGCACTGCGACCGTGGCGGTGGCCCTGCCCGCCGACGACCGGGAACGGCTCGCCGCGGTCGCCGAGGGCGCGCTCCTGGGCGCCTACGCCTTCCGCGCGTACCGGCACGTCTCCGCGGCCACCGTGCCCGAGCCGGTGACCACGGTGATCGTGGCCACCCCGCTGGCCGAGGCCGCACCCGAGGACGCCGACCGGACGGCCGCGCGTGCCCGGGTCCTGGCCGACGCCGTGCACGCCACCCGGGACCTGATCAACACTCCCCCGCTGGACCTCTTCCCGGCGGAGTTCGCCGAGCGGGCCGTGCGCGCGGTCGCCGACCTCCCGGTGAGCGTGACCGTGCTCGACGAGCAGGAGCTCGTCGACGGCGGCTACGGCGGCCTCGTCGGGGTGGGCATGGGGTCGAGCCGGCCGCCCCGACTGGTCCGCCTCGACTACACCCCGGAGGGGGCGGACACGCACCTCGCCCTGGTGGGCAAGGGCATCACCTTCGACTCCGGCGGCCTCTCGATCAAGCCGGCGGCCTCCATGGAGGCCATGAAGTCGGACATGTCGGGCGCCGCGGCCGTGCTGCACGCCGTGGTCGCCGCGGCGCGGCTGGCCCTGCCGTTGCGGGTGTCCGGCTGGCTCGCCCTGGCCGAGAACATGCCCTCCGGTACCGCGCAGCGTCCCTCCGACGTGCTGACGATCCGCGGGGGGACCACGGTCGAGGTGCTCAACACCGATGCCGAGGGCCGGCTCGTGCTGGCCGACGCCCTCGTCGCGGCGAGCGAGACCGCACCGGACGTGATCGTGGACGTCGCGACCCTGACCGGCGCGCAGATGGTCGCGCTGGGCAGCCGGGTCTCGGCGATCATGTCCAACGACGATGCCCTCCGCGAGCGGCTTCACCGCCTGGCGGACGCCTGCGGCGAGCAGTTCTGGCCCATGCCACTGCCCGCGGAGCTGCGCGCCAGCCTCGACTCCCCCGTCGCCGACCTGGCCAACATGGGTGATCGCTTCGGCGGCATGCTCGTCGCCGGGCTCTTCCTCAAGGAATTCGTGGGCAACCGCCCCGCGCCCGAGGGTGAGGCCGGCGGCAACCAGGCCGATCCGGCGACCAGTCCCCCGGCCGACCCCACCACCGCCGACCGGACCCCGGACACGGACGAGGACGGCGCCGAGGGCATCCCGCCCACCGGGTCGCCGATCCCCTGGGCACACCTCGACATCGCGGGCCCCTCGTTCAACACCGGCTCGGCACACGGGTACACCCCGGTCGGTGGCACCGGCGTCGCCGTCCGCACGCTTCTCGCCCTTGCCGAGGAACTCGCGACGACCGGCGTCTGAGCCGGCGGCACACGGCCGCAGACCTCGACAGACGCTTCCCCGATCCCGACCAGCACTTAGCGGCTCCCGCCCGGCGCTTCGCAGTTCCCGCCGGGCGCTTCGCTGATCCCTCCACGGGACGGGGGTCAGCGCCCCGGCGGGGGCAGCTCGGACGAACCGGGAGGTTCGCTCCAGGGGGCCGGACGGTCGGCGGACGGGTTCACCGGCGAGGGCGAGGCCCCCGCCGCGCCGGCCTCCTGCGCACGGCGGGCCTCCAGCTTCTGCCGGCTGTTCCAGTCCCGCATCCGCTGCGGATACCCCACCAGCTGCACGTCGTAGACGGGTACGGCCAGCTCCTGGGCGAGGCCACGCACCAGCGCGGGATCGGGCACGCGCCGCCGCGTCCACTCCCCGGTCGAGGCCACCAACAGCACTGTGGGGGGCGTCACGGTGGTCGCCGGCTCCACGAACGCCTCGACGCCGACCCGGCTCCGCACGAAGTTCTCCAGATGTGCGCGCACCGCCTCGAACTCGGCGCGATGGCTACCCCCGGTCGTTCCACCTGCGGTTCTGCGCCGACGGAACAGGCCCACGACCCGCCACCTCCCCACCCTCGCGACAACCGCCCCACGATCCGAGTGCCTCCCCGGAGGGCGATTCCATGATCACACAGGGCCCTCGACGGCATCTCGTCGAGTGGGCCCCCTCGCGATCGAGGTGACAGGATGGCACGGCAGGGCCCGGTCACGCACAGCCGTCTCAGGGGAGTGTTCAGTGTCGCAGTCCAGCACCGGACAGACGTACGACGTCGTCGTTCTCGGCGGCGGGAGCGGGGGTTATGCGACCGCGCTGCGCGCCGCGCAGCTGGGTCTGTCCGTGGCCCTCGTCGAGCGCGACAAGCTCGGCGGTACCTGCCTGCACCGCGGCTGCATCCCGACCAAGGCCCTGCTCCACGCGGCCGAGGTCGCGGACACCGCCCGGGACGGCGCCCACTTCGGCGTCCGCTCCACCTTCGAGGGCATCGACATCGCGGGCGTCCACACCTACAAGGACTCCGTGGTCTCCCGCCTCTATCGGGGCCTGCAGGGTCTGGTGAGCAGCCGTGGCATCACGCTGATCAACGGAGAGGGCCGCCTCGCCGGTCCCGGGGCCGTCGCCGTCAACGGCGAGCTC
The DNA here is from genome assembly GCA_964583765.1 of uncultured Kineosporiaceae bacterium. Taxonomy (GTDB): domain Bacteria; phylum Actinomycetota; class Actinomycetes; order Actinomycetales; family Kineosporiaceae; genus CAZOWW01. The sequence continues at coordinate 9,692 of CAZOWW010000014.1, read as the reverse complement.
GTCACCGGCCGGACGATCGTGCTCGCCACCGGCTCCTACGCCCGGAGCCTGCCGGGGCTGGAGATCGGCGGACGGATCGTCACGAGCGACCAGGCGCTGTTCCTCCAGGAGGTGCCGCGGCGGGTCGTGATCCTGGGCGGCGGGGTGATCGGCGTGGAGTTCGCGAGCGTCTGGCGCTCCTTCGGCGCCGAGGTGACCATCGTGGAGGCTCTGCCCCACCTGGTACCCAATGAGGACGAGGCCTGCTCGAAGGCCCTGGAACGTGCTTTCCGCCGTCGCCGGATCAACTTCCGCCTCGGCGTGCGGTTCGCCGGCGCCAAACAGGATGACGACCTGGTGCAGATCTCCCTGGAGTCCGGCGAGACCCTGGAGGCCGATCTGCTCCTGGTCGCGGTCGGCCGGGGACCCAACTCGGGCGGCTTCGGCTTCGAGGAGGCCGGGGTCGAGGTCTCCCGCGGGTTCGTGCTCACCGACGAGCGGCTGCGCACCGCGGTACCGGGCATCCGCGCGGTGGGCGACCTGGTGCCGGGCATGCAGCTCGCGCACCGCGGCTTCCAGCAGGGCATCTTCGTCGCCGAGGATCTCGCCGGGCTCAACCCCGCGCCGATCGACGAGTCGGGGATCCCGCGGGTCACCTACTGCGACCCCGAGGTCGCCTCGGTCGGGCTCACCGAGGCCGCCGCCCGGGAGAAGTACGGCGCCGACGCCGTGCGCACCGTGGAGTACAACCTCGCCGGCAACGGCAAGAGCCAGATCCTGGCCACCTCCGGGTTCGCCAAGCTCGTCCGCCAGGTCGACGGCCCCGTGGTGGGAGTGCACCTCGTCGGGGCGCGGGTGGGGGAGCTGATCGGCGAGGGACAGCTGATCGTCAACTGGGAGGCCTACCCCGAGGAGGTCGCCTCGCTGGTCCACGCCCACCCGACCCAGGACGAGGCGCTCGGTGAGGCTCACCTGGCGCTCGCCGGCAAACCGCTACACCTGCACGACTGACTCCAGCGGATCCACGCCCGCCCGGGCGAATTCGTCCCCAGCCGTGCGTCAGCACGAGCGACCCGCGCCCAGGCGCGACAGACTGACAGCACACCCGGTTCACCGGGTCGACCGTGACTAAGGAGAACGCAGCACAATGTCGGACTCCGTGCAGATGCCGGCCCTCGGCGAAAGCGTCACCGAGGGCACGGTGACGCGCTGGCTCAAGCAGGTCGGGGAACGCGTCGAGGTGGACGAGCCGCTGCTGGAGGTGTCCACCGACAAGGTCGACACCGAGATCCCCTCCCCGGTGGCCGGCGTCCTCGAGCAGATCCTGGTCGGCGAGGACGAGACCGTGGCCGTGGGTGCGGCGCTGGCCGTCATCGGTGCCGGCACCTCTGCACAGGAGTCCGCCCCCGGGTATCCGATCCCGGCCCCCGCCGCGGCTTCCCCGCTCGAGCAGACGACCCACGCCTGGCCCGGCCAGCCCCCAGTGCCCGCGGCACCACAGGCCCCTGCGCCCGCCCAGCCGGCTGCCCCCGCCGCAGGCCTCGAGGCGGACGGTCCGTCGGCCGAGTACCAGGTGACCATGCCCGCCCTCGGCGAGAGCGTCACCGAGGGCACGGTCACGAGGTGGCTCAAGGCCGAGGGCGACCTCGTCGAACTCGACGAGCCGCTGCTGGAGGTCTCCACCGACAAGGTCGACACCGAGATCCCCTCCCCGGTCGCGGGGATCCTCGTGAAGGTTCTGGTCGGCGAGGACGAGACCGTGGCCGTGGGCGCACCGCTCGCGGTGGTCCGCAGCGGTGTGATGTCGCCCGCCGTACCCACGCCGCCGGTGCCCGCGCCGGTCCCGCCCGCGCCCGTGCCCTCCGTGGTCACCACGCCGGTCCCACCCGTGCCCGTCGCACCCGTGCCCGTCGCATCGACCGCACCGGCGCACGCCTCCCGGCCGCCGAGCCCCGTCCCGCCGCCCGCGACGGTCAGGCCCGCGGTCCAGACCCCCGCCGGGCACGCCTTCGAGAGCACACCCGACGCGGACGGCGACGTCTCCGTGTACGTGACCCCGCTCGTGCGGCGCCTGGCCATCCAGCACGGGATCGACCTCTCCGGCCTCGGCGGCACGGGAGTGGGAGGACGCATCCGCAAACAGGACGTCCTGGAGGCCGCACGGGCCCGCCGGGAGGCCGAGCTGCTCGCCGCCGCCCAGAACGCCCAGGGCCGGGTGCCCACGACCGTGACCCCCACGCCGGTGGCCGCCTCACCGCTGCGGGGCACGACGCAGAAGCTCAGTCGGCTCCGGCGCCTGATCGGCCTGCGCATGGTCGAGTCGTTGCAGGTCTCGGCCCAGCTCACGACCGTGGTCGAGGTCGACGTCACCAAGGTGGCCCGGCTGCGTGCCCGGGCCAAGGCGGACTTCGAGGCCCGCGAGGGCGTCAAGCTCTCCTTCCTGCCCTTCTTCGCCCGCGCGGCGGTCGAGGCGCTCAAGCAGTACCCCGTGGTCAACGCCTCCATCGAGGAGGACAGCATCGTCTACCACGGCGAGGAGAACCTCGGCGTCGCCGTGGACACCGAACGCGGGCTGGTCGTGCCGATCGTGCGCGATGCCGGGGATCTGAACATCGCCGGGCTCGCCCGCAAGATCGCCGATCTCGCCGACCGTACCCGGCGGAACAAGATCAGCCCCGACGAACTCGGCGGGGGCACCTTCACCCTGACGAACACCGGCAGCCGAGGGGCCCTGTTCGACACGCCCATCGTCTACCAGCCCCAGGTCGCCATCCTGGGGACCGGCGCCGTGGTCAAGCGTCCCGTGGTCGTCCCGGACCGGGACGGCGGGGAGACGATCGCCATCCGCTCGATGGTCTACCTGGCCCTGTCCTACGACCACCGGATCGTGGACGGTGCCGATGCCGCCCGATTCCTCGTCGCGGTGAAGTCCCGCCTCGAAGAAGGAGCCTTCGAGGCCGAACTCGGCCTGTGACCCCGAGGTGAGGGGCGGACCCGGGACCGGGTCCGCCCCTCACCTCCTCCCGTGCGCATCGTCCGCCTGAATTTTCCTGCCCGTCCGGGCAGTCAGGCCGCCCGATTCGACCGTTTTCTCCCGTCCCTTCGGCTGCCCGATCGGGCCTCGGCCGCGCCGAAGAGCCTGCAGGGAGATCACGGGAACATTGCGCTCTCCCGGCACGTACGCGGCATCCCACGCGGCACGGCATCATGGAGCACCGTGACCGAGCAGAGCTTCCGGGTCGACCTGCGTGGGGTGGTCGATCTCCTGAGCCACCACCTGTACTCGAGCCCCCGGGTCTACCTGCGCGAGCTCGTCCAGAACGCCGCGGACGCGCTCTCGGCCCGCTCGGCCCTGCGCCGGATTCCGGTGGTTCCGCACGAGCCCGGGCAGGACGACACCACGGACGAGGCGAGGCCCTTCTCCCGCCTCTCGGATCACGCGGGGACCGAGGCCACGAGCCGTCCGGGCGACCCGTCCGGCACCGCCGTCCCGGTCACCGTCCCCCGGACCTCGCAGGAGTCCGTGCCTGCGCCCGAGGTGCTCGTGGTGCCGGCCGATGTCGCTCCGGACGGGCGCGTGCACTGCTTCGACACCGGCATCGGACTACGGCCCGAGGAGGTGGACCAGTTCCTGGCCACCATCGGCGCCTCGGCCAAGCGCGACGAGCTCGGCTTCGCCCGCGGCGAGTTCCTGGGACAGTTCGGGATCGGGTTGCTCTCCTGCTTCCTCGTCGCGGATGAGATCGAGGTCCTCTCGCGATCCGCGACCGGCGGGCCGCTCGTGCGCTGGGTCGGCCACAGCGACGGCACCTACCGCGTGGGAATCCCCACCCCGGACGAGATCGCCCGCGCGGCCGAGCGACTGCCCCGGGCCGCGGTCGAGGCCGGCTGGGACCGCGGGTGGCTCGACGGTTCCTCCCCCGACGCGGCAGGTACCTGGGTGGCACTGCGCACCGCTCCGGGCAGCGAGGACTGGACCCGCTCCGGCACCGTGACCGACCTGGTCACGGAGTTCGCGCAGATGCTCGACCGGCGGGTGTTCGTGGCGACCGGGGACGACGGTATCCGCCGGATCACCGTGACGCGGCGTCCCTGGGACCCGCCGGTGGCCGTGGAACCGGCCGAGCGACTCCTCGCCCAGGACGCAGAACGACTCCTGGGCGTCCGGGCACTGGCGGCTCTTCCGATCGCGGTGCCCGAGGCGGGGCTGCGCGGCATCGCGGCGATCCTGGCGGACCCCGTCTCCCCCAGCACCCGGCAGAGCCACCGGGTCTACGCCAAGGGCATGCTCGTCTCGCGCACCGTCACCGGACTGCTGCCCGAGTGGGCCTTCTTCGCTCGCTGTGTGGTCAACGCCGAGGGCCTGCGCCTGACCGCCTCCCGCGAGTCGCTCTACGACGACGACCTGCTGGAGACGGTGCGGATCGGCCTGGGCGAACAGGTGCGCCGGTGGCTCCTGCGGGTCGCCCGGGTGGACCCGGACCGGTTCGCGGCGTTCCTGCGCTGCCACGAGCTCGCGGTGAAGGCGATGGCCGCCCACGACGACGACCTCCTGCGCGCCGTCCTGCCGTTGCTGCGCTTCGAGACCTCGGCCGGACCGCTGACCCTCCTCGAGGTCGCGGAGCAGTTCGGCGTCATCCGCCACACCGCCACCGTCGAGGAGTACCGGCAGGTGTGTGCCGTGGCCACGGCCCAGCGGCTCGGCGTGGTCAACGCCGGGTACACCTACGACCTCGATCTGCTCGCCCGGGTGTCCGTGGTCCACCCGTCCCTGACCGTGATCGCCCTGACCCCCGGTGACCTGGAGTCGCACATCGCGGAGGTCCCGGACGGGGTGGCGCTCCTCCTGCGGCCCGCACTCGAGGCGACCCGCCGGGCCCTGGAACCGCTCGAGGTCGACGTCGAACTGCGTCAGTTCGAGCCGGCGGCCCTGCCGGCGCTGGTCCTGGACGACCGGGAGGCGCGCCACCGCAGGGCGAGCCGGGCCGTGACCGCGAGCAGCGAACCGGACGATCCCTGGGGCGCGCTCCTGCAGGCCATCGACGATGCCGGACACGCCCGACGGCGCCTGTTGCTCAACCACAACAATCCCACCGTGCGCCGGGTGCTCGACCTGCACGACCCCGAGCTGCTCGTCCTGGCCGTCGAGGGCCTGTTCTGCCAGTCGCTGCTGCTGGGCCAGCATGCCCTCGAGCCGACCGATCTGGCGACCCTGCACCGCTCGTTCCTCGGCCTCCTCGACCGCTGCGTGGCGGACCGGTGAGCCGCGGGGACCGGGAGATCGAGGCCGCCCTGGCCCGGGTCGTCGAACTCCCCTACGGACTGGCCCGCACCACGGGTGTGGAGCAACTCGTCGGCGAGGCCGACGCGATCGACGACGAGCGGCTGGGGGTCCGCGCCCGCGCCGAACTGCTCAGCTGCTACAGCTACGGCGGGGAACCGCTCAAGCGATTCGCGCCCTTCGCCTGGATGCTGCGCCGCATGGACACCATGCCGTCCTGGTGGACCGACTGGGAGACCCGCCAGGTGCTGTGGATGTTCAAGTGGGTCACGGTCGGGGTCCTGGAACACCCCGCGGTGCCTCTGGCCCAGATCAACCAGGCGGTCGAGGACATGGCGGACCGGTACGCCCGGACCGGGCACGCCGACACGCCCGTCCTCGGGGTGCGCTACCAGGTGAGCGCGCACGTCCACGGCGAGGCCGCCCCCGAGACCGTCGAGGCCTACGAGCGATGGGTGATCGCCCCCCGGACGCCGCTGTGCGACTGCGCCGCCTGCGTCCCCTCCCACCGCGTGCGCCACCTGGCCGCCCTCGGCCGGCACGAGGACGCCGTCCGCGAGGCCATGCCCGTCCTCGACCACGGGGGGTGCCGGGAGCAGCCGCAGGCGACGATCTCGAAGGTCCTGCCGTCGCTCCTGCTCACGGGAGCGGCGGCCCGCGCGGCCCACGAACACGTGCGCGGCATGCGCCTGCTGCGGGCGGACGTCGCACCGGTCGCCGAGGTCGCACCCCACCTGCTCACCTGTGCCCGCACCGGACGGCTCGCCCGCGGTCTGGACCTGCTCGAGGAGTACCTCACGGTGGGGCTCGCGGCGCCCACGCCCTGGGCGCAGATGCTCTTCGCCGCCGCCGGGGCCCGGCTGCTCGCCGAACTCGCCGCGCAGGGACACGGGGAACTCGCCATCGCGTCGCGCCCGGGCCCGGGCAGCCCCACGACGACCACCGTCGCCGGGCTCCACGAGCAACTCCGCATGTCGGCCGATGCGGTCGCCCGGCAGTTCGACGCGCGCAACGGCACCCCTGCCGTCAGCGAGCTGGTCGACTCGATCCTCACCGCGGGACCGCTGCCGGATCTGCCCCTGGTCACCCGCACGACGCCCCGCAGCGGACTGCACGACTCCCCCGTCGTCGCCTCCCACGAGACCCCCGTCAGGCTCCCCGAGGACGATCCGACCGCCCTGGCCACCGAACTCGTCCGCAGCCGCCTCACCGGTCAGGCCGTCGACCAGCGACGGGTGCTCGTGGCGTGGTCCCAGGTCCGTCGCCGGTGGCTCGACGAGGAGCGGGGACCGTCGTCCGACGAGAGCCCGAAGCACGATGCCGTCCCCCCTGCCGAACCCGTCGATCCCGAGCAGGTGGCGATCGCCCGGCTCGAGGCCGCTCTGTGCCTGGAGGAGCTGAGCACCGCGCTCGAGGCGCCGGTGACCGATCTGCGCACCTGGGAGGCAACTGCCCGCAACGCCCTCGGCCGGGCCGAGGCGGCGGTGGCGGGGCTGTACCTCGCGGGCGAGACCGCCGAGGCGTTGGTGCACGAACAGCTCTGCCTGCTGCGCTCGACCCGCCTGCCCGGAACGGATCTGGCCGCGGCGACCGCCCGGATCGTCGATCTCGCCACCCGTACCGAGAGCCTGGCCGACCCCGGCGCCACCGGAACCGCCTGGTCGTTGGCCGCCCGCCTGCTCATGCTCGCGCCGTTGCCCACCGAGACCGTGCTCTCCCTCGACACCCCCTCCCCGTCCGCGGACCCCGGGGACACCCTGGACGAGGGCGGGGACATCTCGCTCCTCGACCCCGCGGAGGACAGCGGCCTGGACGACTCGTTCCCCCAGGTGGAGGTGGCCCTCGACTGGGCCGCCGCGGCCTTCGCGAAGGCGGACCGGGCATGCCTGACCCCCCTGCAGCTGGGCACCTACTCCCTGCTGCCGCTCCAGCGCGTGGACCAGGAGTCCGCCTCCGACGTCGCCGCGGCTGCCCGGGAGGGACTCGCACTGCTGCCGCCGGGCAGCCGGTGCCGGGAACGCGCGGTGCTGCGCTGGCAACTGGGGCTCGCCCTCGCCCGCGAGGGGGAACTCGAGTCAGCGCTCGCCGAACTCGACGAGGCGGTCGAGAACGCCATCGTCGCGGCCGAGGAACGGCTCACCGCGGACATCCTCACCCTGCTCGGCCGGGTGCACGCCGAGCTCGACCAGTGGTCCCCCTGCGCCGAGGCGCATCTGCGGGCCGCCGAACTCCTCGACGAGCTCGAACCCGATCCCGCGGTCGCCGCCCAGTCCTATCTCGAAGGTGTCCATGCCCTGCGCAGCGCGGGACGCTCCGTGGAGGCGGCCGATCTCGGCGAGCGGGTGCTCTCGGTACTCGAAGAAGGCCTGGACCCGGGTGTCGAGGCGTCCTGGGACCCCCCCGGCACCGGATTCGACGACCGTGACCCGCTCGACGACCGTGACCTGCTCGACGACCCGGTCCTCGTCGAGGACCCGGCTCTCCTCGACGACCCCGGGTTGCCCCACGACCCGGCTCTCCTGGACGACCCCGATCTGTTCCACGAACACGACCTGTTCCACGACCCGGACCTGCTCACCGGCCTGGATCCGGGGTCGGTGGAGATGTTCGACGCCGACCCGCGCGATGCCTCGCGAATGCGGGCCGCCGCGCGCCTGGCCTATGCCACCGCGCTCTGCTGCCGGGACATCGGGAACCAGGACCAGGCCCACGAGCTGGCACGGCGCAGCGCGGCCTGGCACCGGCGGACCGGTTCGCCGGTCGGTGCCGCGGAGTCGTTGACGCTGGCCGCCGCGGCCGACCCGGATGCGGCCCGCGCCGCCAAGACCTACCAGGACGCGGCCCGGCTGTTCGACGTCGAGGGCGCCTGGCAACAGGCGGCGGCCTGCCGTCGGGCCCGGGCCCTGCGCGTGCTGCAGGCGGACGGGCCGATCGCCGCCGACCTGGCGCTGCAGGAGGCCCGCGCCCACCTGCTCACGCAGGAGAAGCCCGAGGAGGAACTGCCCGCGGTGCAATGGCACCTGCTCGCGCTCAACGAGCAGGAGGCCTGGGTCGCCGGGGCGGCGGGTGATCCCGAGCGGGCCCTGGCGCTCACCGCCACCCTCGACGAGCAGTACCGTCGGCTGGGCGACCGCGCGGCCGCCCGGGAGATCAGCTGGTTGCGCACGAAGTTCCTCGAGGACCTCGGGCGCCCGCTCGAGGCCCTTCCCGCGCTGCAGCAGTGTGCCGAGGAGGCGCTGGCGGACGGCGACCTCGATCAGGCGCGGCGGCTCGGCGGCCGCCTTGCGGACCTGCTCGACCAGGACGGTCGGCCGGACGCGGCCGAGGATGCCTGGAGCCGCTTCTCGGGCGGGTGAGGCCGATGACGTCGATGATGGGGTCATGCGTGTTGCGGTCACAGGAGCCGGTGGTCTGATCGGCTCTGCCCTGGTTCCGGCACTCCGGTCGCAGGGCCATGACGTGGTGCGCCTCGTGCGCCGCGAACCGGTCTCGGACGACGAGATCCGGTGGGATCCTGCTTCCGGGCGCCTCGACCCGCGCATGCTCGCAGGTGTGGACGCGGCGGTGCACCTGTCCGGTGCCGGTGTCGGCGACCGGCGCTGGTCCCCCGCCTACAAGCAGACCATCCGGGCCTCGCGCATCGACAGCACCCGCACCCTGGCCGGGGCCCTGGCGCACGTGGTTCCCCGGCCCGCCGTGCTGGTCTGCGGTTCGGCCGTCGGCTACTACGGCGACCGGGGCGAGGAGACGCTCACCGAGGACTCCTCCCCGGGCCACACGTTCCTGGCGGAGGTGACCTGCGGCTGGGAGGCCGCGACCGCTCCGGCCGCGCAGGCCGGCGTCCGCGTGGTGCACGCCCGGACGGGTCTGGTCCTGTCGGGCACCGGAGGCGCGCTCGGCCGGCTCGCCACCCTCACTCGGGCAGGGCTGGCTGGCCCGCTCGGTTCGGGACGGCAGTGGTGGAGCTGGATCAGTCGCGCGGACGAGGTGGGCGCACTGGTGCACCTGCTCACCGCGGACCTCTCCGGACCGGTCAACCTGACCGCCCCGAATCCCGTCCGTCACCGCGAGCTCGTCACGGAGCTGGCACGCCTGCTGCACCGCCCGAGCCTCGTGCCCGCCCCGGCCTTCGCCCTGCGGCTGGCCCTGGGCGAGTTCGCGGGTGAGCTGCTGGCGAGCCAGCGGGTGCTCCCCCGCCGACTCCTCGCCTCGGGATACCGGTACCGGCACCCCGACCTGCGGGCGGCCCTGGCGTGGGCGCTCGCGGACGACGGTCACCGCCTGCCGACCTGATCGACCGAGGGGCGCTGCTTCCCCGTCCGCGGACCGCGGCGACGAATGGGCTGCGGCGACGGGGTCGTCGGCGGTGGTTCCGGACATGACCGCGGCCCGGGGCGAGGTGCCCCGGGCCGCGGTGATGGACCGGACGTGC